>NZ_JBICRM010000034.1:0-104619 GCF_043197025.1 Nonomuraea marmarensis | reverse complement strand
GTCGACCTCGTGGACGGTCAGCAGGTCGCCCTCGCGGATGTAGCCCAGCGCGTTCAGGAGGTCTGGCCGGTCGTCGGTGGCGAGCTTGCCGCTGGTCTTCTCCTCGAAGACCTTCAGGCAGATCGGGCCGAGGGCGTCGTGCTGCCGCTGCGTGTTCTGCTTGTCGGTGCTGACTCGGACCAGGCCGATGAGCGCCATCAAGAGCGCCTTTCGTTCATCAACATGACGTGTGAGATAGCTGAACACTACTGGAAGATGAACGGCCAGATGAACGATTCTGCGAGACGGGCGGCTCTCTCGGACGTGCTGTCGCCTGCGTTCGCCAGACGTTTTCGTTAGATGAACGCCCGGGAGCGCCGTTGGCGGGTCATGTTTTCGTCGGCGTCCTCGGCGGCGTCCGGGTCGCGGAGTTCGCGGATGGTGCCCGGGGCGGTGGCGCAATTGAGGACAAGTCCGAGCACTCCGAGTTGGTTCTCCAGTCCGCGTGCGTAGCCGCGTGTATAAGCAGGATCTTCCGTACAGGACCACGACGTGCTTATGTGATCGTCTCGTCCAGGGTCTGGTGGCGGCCGGCGGTGTATTCAGTGGTGAAGATCTCTTCGCCCAGGATCTGGCGACAGGTTGCGGCGATTCTGTCGGCGTCGGCACGTTCCGCTGGGGACTGCGGGAGGGCGGTGGCCTCGCGGGACGCAGCCGCCGCACCGAGGAGCCGGGCGGCGTGGGCGTGGGCGCCCGCGAGGGCCACGGCCCCGGCCAGGCCCTCCGCGGCGGCGACCGCGCCGTGCGGGGCGTCGAGCTTGCGTGCCGCGCTGTACGCCTCCAGGTGCAGGGCGCGGGCGGCCTCGGCGTCGCCGCGTTCCTCGGCGGTGAAGCCCAGTTCGACCAGGACCATCGAGAGGTACAGGGGCTCGGCGCCGCCTCCTGACTTCGCCCGCCGTACCAGGTTGCCGAGGTGTTCCTCGGCGAGATCGAGCTCGCCCTGCCTGCGGGCGGCGTAGCCGAGGCCGATCTCGGCGAGGATCTCGCCGCCGGCGTAGTCCTGTTCCGTGGCGAGGCGGAGGGCGCGCTCGCACAGCTTCCAGGCCTTCGCGTAGTCGCCCAGTTGCACGTGGGTCCAGCCGAGCCAGGCGAGTTGACCGCTGACCTCCGGCCACAGGCCCAGCTCCTCCGCCATGTGCACACCTTCCTCGTGCAGCCTGGCGGCGCGGTCGTTGTCGCCGGTCAGTTCTGCCAGGCCGCCCAGCCAGCCCGATGCCTGCAGTTGACCCCATCGGTCGCCGAGCTCGGCGAACAGCTCCGCGCTTCTGGTCGCTGCCCGCTCGAGTACGGTCAGGTCGCCGCGTACGTGCGCGAACTGGGCGCGAGTGCTCAGCGCCGCCGCCTCGCCCCACCGGTCGCCCGCGACGCGCAGGGCCTCCAGAGCCCTGTCGAGCAGGTCTTCAGCGGCTTCCATCTCACCCAGGTTCACCAGCGCGAAGGCCAGGAACCACGCGGCCCTGGCCCGCTCGCCCAGCTCTCCGGCGAACACCTCCGCTGCCTGCTCCCGGCGTGCCACCCACTCGGCACTCCCGCCCTTCAGAACGGAGATGCCCATAAGCCACGCCATCGCCACAGACCGCACCCCGCCACCCGCTGCGGTGAGGGCGGTTTCGAGTGAGCGACTGGCTTCGGTCAGGCGGCCGCGGAGGTACCAGTACCAGGTGAGGGCATTGGCGAGACGGAGGGTCAGCTCCGGGTGAGCGCCGTCCACGACGGCGCGGAGGTTGGCGGCCTCCGCGTCGAGCAGGCCAAGCCACTGGCGCTGGTTGGGGCCGTAGAGGTGGGGGGCGGCTCGTTCAGCGAGATCGGTGTAATAAGCATGGTGGCGGTGCCGTACCTCATTCAGGTCGCCCGCCTCTCGCATGCGTTCCACGCAGTAGGCGGCGACGGACTCCAGCAGGCGGAAGCGGTTTCCCGCCCTGGTCACCAGCGACCTGTCGACGAGACGGGCGAGCAGGTCGAGGACGTCATCGGCGGCCACGCCGTCGCCGGGGCACACGGCCTCGACCGCCTCCAGGATGCACCCGTCGGCGTGTACGGCCAGGCGGCGCAGCACGAGCCGCTCCTGCTCGGTCAGCAGCTCCCAGCTCCAGTCGATCATGGCGGTCAGCGTCTTCTGGCGGGGAGGCGCACCCCGATGCCCGGTCGCCAGCAGCCTGAAGCGGTCGTCCAGCCGGTCCACCAGGCCGTCCACGCCCAGCGCCCGCACCCTGGTGGCGGCCAGCTCCAGCGCCAGCGGGATCCCGTCCAGCCGCCTGCACAGCAACGAGACGGCGGGGGCGGTCGAGTCGTCGAGCCGGAAATCGCTCTGCGCGGCCGCCGCCCTGGCCGCGAACAACCGGACCGCGCTGTCCTGCTCCAGCGGCGGCACGTTCCACACCACCTCGCCAGGCAGCGCCAGCGGCTCCCTGCTCGTCGCCAGGATCCGGAGTTCCGGCGCGGCCCGCAGCAACGCCTCCGCCAGGTCCGCCACCTGTTCCACGACGTGCTCGCAGTTGTCCAGCACCAGCAGCACCCGCCGGTTGCGCAGCGCACGCGCCAGCCGGTCGCGTGCCGAGAGCGGCTCGCCGCCCGGGTCGCGGATCTCCATGACCGCCATCACGAGCTCGGCCACCTCGCCGGACCGGGGCATGGAGGCCAGCTCGACCAGCCAGACACCGTCGGCGTGGGCGGAGACCAGCCGGCCCGCCGTCTCCACGGCCAGCCGCGTCTTGCCCACCCCGCCGGACCCGCAGAGCGTCACCAGCCGATTCGTCCCGAGCTGTGCGGATACCGCGGCCAATGACTCGTCCCGTCCGATCAGCTCGGTGAGCGGAGCGGGCAGGTTGGTGGCGTGCCGTACCGCTGGAGCGAGGTCAGGGTCCTGGGCGAGGATGGCCCGCTGCAACTCGGCCAGCTCGGGGCTGGGGTCCAGGCCGAGCTCCTCGCCGAGCCGTTCGCGCAGGTCGGCGTAGCTGTCCAGCGCCTCGCTCTGCCGTCCGGCCCGATACAGGGCCTTCAGGTGTACGGCACGCAGCCGCTCACGCAGCGGATGCCGTGCCACCAGGTCGGCCAGCTCCCCGGCGAGCAGGGCGTGTTCTCCCAGCTGCAGCCGGGCCTCGGCGTGCGCTTCCACGGCGGTCAGGCGCTGCTCCTCCAGCCGGGCGATCGCCGCCCTGGCGAACTCCTCGTCGGCGAAATCGGCGAACGCCGGGCCCCGCCACAGGGCCAGCGCGTCGGCCAGCAGCGCGGCCCGCGTTCCCGGGTCTTTCGCCGCTTGGGCCTGCTTGGTGAGCTCGGTGAACCGGCGCGCGTCCACGGCGTCCGCCTCCACCTGCAGCAGGTAGCCCGCGGGCCGGTGCGCCACCAGATTCCGATCGCCCAGCGCCTTGCGCAGCTGCGAGACCCTGACGTGCAGCGTGGCCGATGGCTTGGCGGGGGCGTCGTCTCCCCACAGGTCGTCGACCAGCCGGTCGGCCGACACCGGGCGGCCCTCGTGCAGGAGCAGGTCGGCCAGGAGCGCGCGGACCTTCAGCCCACGGATCGTGACGGGCACGCCGTCCGCGTCCCACACCATCAGCGGGCCAAGCACCCCAAACCGCATGACCGTCACCCTATGCCGGAGCGGTAGGTGCGGTGGAAGGAAACGGTAAGGGCCGCCCAGCACAGTAGTCACATGGCAAGCAACGAACGGCTGCGGGTGGCGGTGATCATCGGTAGCACCAGAAGCGGCAGGTTCGGCCCGACGGTGGCCGAGTGGTTCGCCGCCCAGGCCCGCAGGCGAAGGGAGCTGGAGGTCGACGTCGTCGATCTGGCCGAGGCGCGGCTGCCCGAGGTCCTCACCGACGAGGACGAGGAGCTGCCTGCCGAGGTGCGGGCGCTGGCTCCGCGGCTGGCCGCGGCGGACGGCTTCGTGGTGGTGACCCCCGAGTACAACCACAGCTTCCCCGCACCGCTCAAGACCGCCATCGACTGGTACTACGCGGAGTGGCAGGCCAAACCGGTCGCCTTCGTGTCGTACGGCAGAGAGTCGGGCGGCCTGCACGCGGTCGCCCAGCTCCGTGAGATCTTCGCCGTGCTGCGGGCGGTGGCCGTCACCGAGGCGGTCAGCCTGCCCTGCTACTGGGATCTCTTCGACGCCGACGGCTCCTGGCCCAAACGGGGCGCGAGCTGCCATGCGGCGGCCGGAATCACGCTTGACCAGCTGTCATGGTGGGCCCGTACGCTGCGTGACGCCAGAAACGATTACCAATGGAGACAACAATGAGGAAAGTCATCGCTTCGACCTACACCACGCTCGACGGCTACATCGACGAGCCGCAGAACTGGTCGTTCGACTACCGGACGGACGATGCCACCCAGTACGCCCTGGACCTGATGCGCAGGTCGGACGCCCTGCTGGCGGGGCGGGTCACCTACGAGGGGTTCGCGTCGGTCTGGCCGACCAGGCCCAGCGACGAGTTCTCCGACCGGATCAACGGCATGCACCATTACGTGGTCAGCGACACCCTGGAGAAGGCCGACGTCTGGGGCACCTCCACCATCATCAGGGGCGAGAACCTCGTCGAGGAGGTCACCAAGCTCAAGCAGCAGCCGGGCGGCGACATCATCATCTACGGCAACGGGCAGCTGACCGACGCGATGTCGCAGGCCGGGCTGCTCGACGAGTACCACCTGTGGGTGCACCCCCTCATCCTCGGTGAGGGGGAGCCGCTGTTCAGGCGTGAGTCGAAGGCGAAGCTGAAGCTGCTGGAGAACAAGACGTTCAGCTCCGGCCTGGTCATCCTGGTCTACCAGCCCGAGCAGTAGACCAGGATGACCGTTGCGAACCCGCCTCGGTTAGCGGAATCCGCCGAAGGCCACCGCTGTCGTGGAGGGTAATCGAGGCCCGCCCGCTGGGGTGACGGTCAGATGCCGGACCAAGAAACGCTGGGCGGCCCCCTGCGTCCCGGCCGGCCTCGAGCGCCGCCGCGAGACTCCGGACGAGACCAAGGCCGTGGCCAAGACCACCCTGCACCGGCTGCTGTCGCGCCGCGACATCCCGCTGCGGGAGAAGACTCTGTGGCGGATGCTCTACGAAACGGCGGCCAGGGCCGCAGAGATCCTCGCGCTCAACACCGAGGTTCTGGCACCTCACCGCCGTACCCACTAATCAACCGAGTGGCGGCTCGCCGCAGCTATAGGAGTTCCGGGCCAGGTACGCGGCCGGCGGTGCACACTGGTGGGCATGGCGACGGCGGAATTCGGGCGGGCGGTGCGCCGCTGGCGCGACCGGGTCTCACCCGAGGCCGCCGGACTGCCCGCCGGCGGGCACCGGCGCGCGGCCGGGCTGCGCCGTGAGGAGCTGGCCCTGCTGGCCGGGATCTCCGTCGACTACGTCACCCGCCTCGAACAGGGCCGCGCGTCCAACCCCTCAGCGCAGGTCGTCGAGGCCCTGGCCAGGGCGCTGCGGCTGTCGCCGGCCGAGCGGGCGCACCTGTTCAGGCTGGCCGGGCTGGCGCCGCCGGGCCCGGAGACGGTGCCCGCGTACATCACCCCGAGTGTCCAGCGGCTGCTGGACCGGCTGACCGGGACACCTGTCGCGGTCTATGACGCGTCCTGGACGCTGCTCACGGCCAACCCGCCGTACGCGGCCTTGATGGGCGATCCGTCCGGATGGCGGGGCAACCAGCGCAACGGCGTGTGGCGGAATTTTCTGGGCGAGGGCAGCCGGGTCCGGCAGACGCCGCAGTCCCGGCGCGCGTTCGAGGCCGCGCTGGTGGCCGACCTGCGTGTGGCCGCCGGCCGTTATCCGGCCGATCAGCGGCTGCGGCGGCTGGTCGCGGAACTGCGCGCCGGCAGTGACCGGTTCGCCGAGCTGTGGGATTCCGGCGCCGTCGGCCGCCACGAGGCCGCGCGCAAGACCATCGATCATCCGCTCGTGGGCCCGCTGACGCTGGACTGCGACGTGCTCACCGTGGCGGGCAGCGACCTGCGCATCATGATCTACACGGCCGAGCCCGGCACCGGGGACGCCGAACGCCTCGCCCTGCTGACCGTGCTCGGCACCCAGGCACTCAGTGGAACGGCTTGAAAACGCTGTCGAATGCGTGTTCCATTGGGTGTTGTGGGTTGGGACGCGCTTTCGCTTGTTGACGCCGCCGACGAGCGTCCGCTGATCGAGCGGCGTGCGGTGGCGCGTGATGGCTTCTTTGAGCTGCAGGCCCGCACGATGATCGAGCGGGTGCCGCAGGCCGCGGGCATCGCCCAGCGGTGGGCCGTCTCCCCCTACCGTGGCTGCGCCCATGCCTGCCGCGGCTGCGGCGCCCGCGCCGGGCATCGGCGGCTCGGGCTGGACGCCGGGCGTGATTTCGACACCGCGATCGTGGTCAAGCCGAACGCGGTGACCAGGTTGCGGGCGGAGCTGGCCCGCTGGGACGGCCAGGAGCTGGCTGTGGGGGTCAGCGGCGACTGCTATCAGGCGGCCGAGGAGACCTACCGGCTGATGCCGGGGATCGTCGCGGCGCTGGGTGAGGCGGCGGTGCCGTTCACCGTCTACACCAAGAGCGCGCTGGTGTTGCGTGACGCCGGTCTGCTGGTGCGGGCGGGGGCGCGGGTGGCGGTGTCGATCGCGTTCGTCGACGAGCGGATCCGGCGGGCGGTGGAGCCGGGCGCGCCCGGTGCGCAGGCGCGGCTGGAGCTGGTGTCGGCGCTGGTGGAGGCCGGGGTGGAGTGCCGGGTGCTGATGGCGCCGGTGCTGCCGCTGCTCAGTGACGCCGCCGACCAGCTGTCGGCGACCGTGCGCCGCATCGCGGCGGCGGGGGCGCGGGCGGTGGAGCCGGTGGTGCTGCGGCTGCCGCCGGGCACCCGCCAGTGGTATGAGCAGTGGCTGGCGCAGGCGCATCCGCATCTGGTGGAGCGCTATGAGGAGCTGTACGACCGGGCGGGGCTGCCCTCCCCCGGCTACGAGCAGCGCATCACCGGGCAGATCGCGCAGCTGTGCCAGGTGTACGGGATGGGGTGCGGGGCGCCGGTCGCCGAGCCCCGGGAGCCGCGAGCCGCGCAGCTCGCCCTGGTCTGACGGCCCCGAAAGCGCCCAGAAAGCGGCCACGGAAAACGGGTGGACGGCGCTGCTAGCGTGCCGTTCATGAACGTGATCGATGTCGATGCCTTCGTGGCCGACGGGTTCGCCAAGGTGGAGGCGGTGGTGCCGCGCGAGGTCGGGGACGCGGCCAGGGCGTTGTTGTGGCAGCGGATCGGCCTGTCCCCCGACGACCCCTCGGGGTGGAGGCAGCCGGTGGTGTGGACCGCCGATCTGACGGGTGAGGGGCCGTTCGGGCAGATCATGGGCAGTGCGCGGCTGCGCGCGGCGCTGGATGCGGTGGCCGGCGCCGGAGGGTGGGTGCCGCGCGGCAGCCTGGGCAACATCCCGGTGCGTTTCCCGCGGGTGCCTCCGGCCGACGATCGCGGCTGGCACATCGACGCCAGCACCGCCCGTCCGGACGGCACGTTCGGGGCGAGCGGGCGGCCGCAGGCGTTGCTGCTACTGGTGCTGCTGTCCGACGTGGGGCCGGACGACGCGCCGACGCGGGTGCGGGCCGGGTCGCAGCGTGATGTGGCGCCGCTGCTGGACGAGCGCGTGCTCGATGTGATGCGGCTGGGGCCGCTGTTCGACGGGGCGGGGCGGGATCGGCCGGTGGCGCTGGCCACGGGGGTGCCCGGTGACGCGTATGTGGTGCATCCGTTCACCGTGCACGCCGCACAGGAGCATCGGGGTGGCGAGCCACGGTTCATGGCGCAGATGCCGGTGTTCCTCACCCGGCCGCTGGCGCCCGGTGACGGCACGCCGCTGGGACGGGCCGCCGGGTTCTCCTGAACTGCGTCGCGTACGACCAGGTGCCCACGTACCGGCTGGTCAACGAACAGACCCGCACGTGCAGCGAGCCCCGGGACGGCGGCACCGGCAGCGGGAGAATCCTGGTCCAGTGGGACTGCCGGGCCGGTACTCGGCGGCAGGACTGGATTCCCATCTGATGGGATGGGCGCCTGCATTCGCGGGCGCGGTGCAAGGTGACGGCTCGCCACGACCCGCTGCTGCGGCGGCGCGGCGAGCCGTCCGCCCTTTGCCCGGCGTCCGGCCCGGTTCGGGCGGCTGCGGCTTGCCGCAGAGCCGGGACTGGATTGGGCGGGGCTCTCAGGCCCGCATGGCCGCCATGGCCTTGCACGCGTCGGCGCAGGCCCTGCACTTGTCGGCACAGCCCTTCATCGTCGCGTCACCGCTCATGGCCATGCACGCCTCGGCGCACTTGGCGGCCACCTGAGCACACATCCGGGCCATCTCCATCGCCATCGGCGACCGGCGCATCGTCATGTCCGCACACAGGCGGGTGATGTCCGAACAGTCCATGAGCGCGCCCATCATCGCCATGTCGACATGCCGGCCACCCTGCTGCAGGCAGTAGCTCATGGTCTGCTCGCAGGAGCTGTGACTCTCCATGCACGCGTCGATGCACCGCTGCATCTCAGGACTCAGCTGTCCCTCGGTTCGCATTGTTCCTCCCGTATCGACGACCGCTCCCGTGCCGGGCCGCGGTCTGGTCGTCGGATACCCCAATACGGACAGAAAGGACTCAAAGGTCAGAAGCTTTGGCGCACGATGACGCGTTCGTGAAGCAACCGGACGGGCGGCTGCTTCCAGCGAGACGGAGCGGGCGACCAAGGAGCCCTAGGACCAGCGGAGTCGCAAGGGCGGACCGATGACGGCACCGCCGTTGCGGCACCGGGGCGGGTGCGCGTGTCAGGCTTTGCCGTTCAGGGCGCTGCCCTTCTTCCACTGGGAGAACGACATCTGCCAGTAGCCCCAGCCGTTGTTCCACTCCAGTTCGCGGTTGGTGCCCTTGATGTCGACGACGTCGCCGCGCTGGAAGTTGTTGTAGAACCATTTGGCCTGGTCGGGGCGGGAGTTGATGCAGCCGTGGCTGACGTTGCGCACGCCCTGGGCCCAGACGTTGTCCTTGGCGTGGACGTACTCGCCGGAGTTGGAGATCCGCACCGCGTGGCCGATCATGACGTCGTAGTAGCCGGGGTCGCCCTTCTTGCGGCCGGGGGAGATCATGCGGACGGGGTTGCCGCGTTCCATGGTGAGGTGGACGCCGGAGGTGGTGGTGTATTCGCGGGTGGTGGCCATGCCGGCGCTGATGCGCATGGTCTGCACGCGCTTGCCGTCCTTGTAGACGTACATCATGTGCTTGGCGGCGTCGATCTTGCTGATCTGCTTGGCGCCGATCTTCAGGGTGGCCGAGTAGTCCTCGGTCCCGTACAGGCCCTTGCCGCCCTTGATGCCGGTGATGCGGGCGCTGAACTTCACCTTCTGGTGGGCGGGCCAGTATTTGGCGGTGCGGTAGATGGCGACGGTGTCGTTGATCCACCGCCAGGCGCCGTCGACGGGCTTTTCCGCCTCGACCTCCAGGGCGCTTTCGATGGTGGCCTTGTTGGTGACCGGCTGGTTGAAGGTGACGATGATGGGCGCGCCGACGCCGACGGTCTCGCCCTTGGCGTTGGGGGTCACGTCGGCGATCTGCAGGGCGCGTTCGGGCTTGACGGTGGTGAAGGTGCTGGTCTGGGTGGTGGCGCCGGCCGTGGCGGAGACGTCGTAGCTGGTGGAGGGCTTGAGCGGGGTCTTGGACACCCACCTGGTCTTGTCGGTGTTGTAGGCGCCGTCGAGCTGCTCGCCGTCGGCCTGCACGTTCACGTCCTGCAGGGCGCCGCCGGCGGCGGTGACCACGACCTTCTTCTCAGGGCTGACCTTCGCGCTGCCCTCGGCCGGGCTGATCTTGATGGTGGGGGCCTGGGGGGTGGCCGTGGCGGTGGCTTCGGGCGCGCCCGGGCCGGCGGCCGGGGTGCCGCTTGAGCACGAGGCCGTCAGGGTTGCCGCCGCGAGGAGCGCGGCTGCGGTGGCGGGCTTCCGCCAAGCGGGCGCAACGTTCAAGGCTGTCCTTTCCCCCTTGGGTACCACAGGCACCCCAAAAACCTTAATGCTCCTGCATGTAAGACGAGGAATCATTTGGGAGAGTTCGGTCACATTTCCATCACTTGTACCTGGGAGCCAGAGCCGCAGGTCAGTGCGCCGAGAGGCGGTGGGTGAGGCTGGTGTGGCGGCGGCCCGCGCCGCGGGTGCGCACCGCCTGGGCCAGCGCCCGCCGTGAGCCGACGATCACCACGAGCGTGCGGGCGCGGGTGATGGCGGTGTAGAGCAGGTTGCGCTGCAGCATCATCCAGGCGCTGGTGGCCAGCGGGATGACGACCGCGGGGTATTCGCTGCCCTGGGAGCGGTGGATGGACACCGCGTAGGCGTGGGCCAGCTCGTCGAGCTCGTCGAAGGCGTACTCGACCGTCTCGTCCTCGTCCGTCAGGATGGTGAGTTTGTGCTCGTCGGGCCGGATGTCGGTGACGATCCCGACGGTGCCGTTGAACACCCCCGCGGCGCCCTTGTCGTAGTTGTTGCGCAGCTGGGTGACCTTGTCGCCGACGCGGAAGACGCGCCCGCCGTAGCGGCGTTCCGGCATGCCCTCGCGGGCCGGGGTGAGGGCCTCCTGCAGGGCGGTGTTGAGCGCGCCCGCGCCGGCCGCGCCGCGGTGCATGGGGGCCAGCACCTGTACGTCGCGGCGCGGGTCGAGGCGGAACCTGGCGGGGATGCGGCGGGCCACGACGTCGACGGTCAGGGTGGCGATCTCCTCCGGCTCCTCGCACGGGAACAGGAAGAAGTCCTTCATCCCGTCCAGCACCGGGTGGTGGCCGGTGTTGACGCGGTGGGCGTTGACCACGACGCCGGACTCCTGTGCCTGGCGGAAGATCTGCGTCAGCCGTACCCGGGGGACGTCGTCGGCCGCCAGCAGGTCCTTGAGCACCTCGCCCGCGCCGACCGACGGAAGCTGGTCCACGTCCCCCACGAACAGCAGGTGCGCGCCGGGGGCGACGGCCTTGACGAGCTTGTTGGCCAGCAGCAGGTCCAGCATCGAGGCCTCGTCGACGACCACGAGGTCGGCGTCCAGGGGGTTGTCGCGGTCGAAGGTGGCCTCGCCGCCGGGCCGCAGCTGCAGCAGCCGGTGCACGGTGGTGGCCTCGTGGCCGGTCAGCTCGGCCAGCCGTTTGGCGGCCCGGCCGGTCGGGGCGGCCAGGATGACGCGGGCCCGCTTGGCGCGCGCCAGCAACACGATGGAGCGCACGGTGAAACTCTTGCCGCAGCCGGGCCCGCCGGTCAGCACCGCCACCTTCTCCGTCAGCGCCAGGCGCACGGCCTGGCGCTGCTCGGCCGCCAGCTCGGCGCCGGTCTGGCCGTGCAGCCACGCCTCCGCCCTGGCCCAGTCGACGTCGGCGAAGGTCTTGAGGCGGTCGTGGCCGGAGCGCAGCAGCGAGAGCAGGCCGGAGGCCAGCGACAGCTCGGCGCGGTGGAAGGGCGGCAGGTAGACGGCCGGTACGACGTTCTCGCCCGCCGGGATGGGCTCGCGCACGACCCCCTGCTCGGTCACGAGTTCTTCCAGGCAGGTGCCGATGAGCTCGGCGGGCACCTCGAGGATCTTGACGGCGTCGCCGACCAGGTTGGGGGCCGGCAGGTAGCAGTGGCCGTCGTCGGCCGCCTGCGACAGGGTGTAGCGCAGCCCGGCCTTGACGCGTTCGGGGCTGTCGTGCGGGATGCCGACCGCCTGGGCGATGGTGTCGGCCGTCTTGAATCCGATCCCCCACACGTCGTCGGCCAGCTGGTACGGCCGGCTCCTGACGACGGAGATCGACGACTCGCCGTACTGCTTGAAGATGCGCACCGCGATCGAGGTGGACACGCCGACACCCTGCAGGAAGATCATCACCTCTTTGATGATCTTCTGTTCGTCCCAGGCGGCGGCGATCATCTTCGTCCGCTTCGGGCCCAGCCCCGGCACCTCGGCCAGGCGCTGCGGCTCCTGCTCGATGACCTCCAGGGTGGCGGTGCCGAAGTGGTCGACGATCCGCTCGGCCATCTTCGGGCCGATGCCCTTGATCAGGCCGGAGCCGAGGTAGCGGCGGATGCCCTGCACGGTGGCCGGCAGCACCGTGGTGTAGGACCACACCTCGAACTGGCGGCCGTAGCGGGGATGGGAGGCCCAGCGGCCGCGCAGCCGCAACGACTCGCCGACCTGGGCGCCCAGCAGGGGGCCGACGACCGTCAGCAGCTCGGGGCCGGAACGTTCGGTGGCCACCCGGGCGATCGTGTAGCCCGTCTCCTCGTTGGCGTAGGTGACGCGTTCAAGTGTTGCGCTCAAATAAGTAGCAACATTTTCTGCATCCGCGTCCGGGCTCACCTCGGGCCTCCCCACACCGATGAGACTAGGGCAGATCTTCATCACCGCGACACCGGCCGCGAAGCTGAGCCAGCGATCTATCATCAACACGTGACCACTCCTCCTCTTTCCGAATCCATTCCGGCCCGCACCTCGCGAGCAAAAGCGCTGGCATCAGCCGGTTGCCTCTTGGCCCACGCTCGTGCTGAACGCGACGCCCTCTCCCCTGCCGAAGCGGCCAGGCGCGCACACCGGCCGGGACGCACCTCCCTGGAGGACCTGGAGGCTTCGATTCGCGCCCAGCGCGAGCGAGCACGGACCACCACGGCTACCTCTGCGGCTTAAAGCCAGCTATTCCGCTTGCATTAGTTGCCCTGCGCCACCCCTACAGGAACCGCCTCGCAGGGGTGGCGCCACAGTGAAGCGCCTCAGCACTTCTGGCAGTAGCAGCGCAACGGAGCGCAGTACCCGCCACCAGGCTCCGGCAGCCCAGCCAACGCGGACGGAGTGTGATCGGCGCAGCGCCACCCCTGCAGGTAGAACCTCGCAGGAGTGGCGCCACAGTGACGCGTCTCAGCGCCTGTCCAGAGTGAGCAGGGCTTCACATCACCTCTTCGCCGCTTGCAACGATCAGCGACGCCGCCATCGGCGCCAGCGCACCCCCGAACAGGTCGAGCTGGTCGACCGCGGCGGCCTGGCCCTCGTCGCCCGGCAGGATCGCGGTCGCGTCGACAGTGCAGCAGCGCCGGGGCTTATCCAGCGGACAACAGCGCTTGGCATGGTTCACGCAGCACGACCCCAGGTGATACTGGCACCCGTCCGCCAGCCGACCACCTGCCCGACGCGCGACGTACCATCCGTAGTCGTGCCGCGCGGCCAGCTCGCGGGCTTCCGCGCTGCTGTCGGCCTCCAGCACGATGCGCCGCAGACACCCGCCCAGCTCACACGTGATCGCGATGACGGCGCGTTTCCCGGACGCTGCCGGGAAACGTGCGGCGTGGAGCGTCAACGCGGCGGCCACGGTCTCCACCGCGTACCAAGCGTCGTCGGCGCACGTGGCCAACGTCGGATGCTCTGTGCACGTCACCAGGACGCGGGCGGTCATCAGCTAACCCCCGTGATGTCGCGCCACCCCTTGACCTCACGCGCGCCGAGGCCCGGCATGCGCGACTCGACAACCTGCAGGGCCAGGTGAGCGGCCTGGAACTCCGCAGCCGCGATGCCCGCGCAAGCCGAAGCCTGCGCGGAGTACGCCGCTCTGGATTCCCAGCTGCTGGCCTGGTCCGCGTACTTCGCGAGCGTCTTCGCTTCTGCGAGCGCTTCCAGAGCAGCCTGGGCGTGCTCCGGGCCGGTCATTTTCCTGGGCATTTTGCCTCCTTGGGGTGTGAGATTACGCCAGCAGAAGAGCTTGCAGAATGGGACTCGTTGTGGCAGTCGTGGCCGCACCGGTTGTACCTGCAGCCGCCGCAGCGTCCACGGCTGCACGGGTCGGACAGGCTGGTCTGCCATGCGCGCGGGACGAACGTCAGGTTCTCAGTGTTCGGCATCATCGGCCCCTCCTCGGGCCTGGCTGAACGGCGTGAACGGGAAGCAGCACCAGGGCGGCGATGGTCGACACGACCAGGGCCACGCCGCCGACCTCACCCCACACGGCCACGGCGAGAACCGCCGCGCTGAACAGCGCCAGCGACCCGCCGACCGGACGGCCGAACAGGATGACCACCGCGACCGCCACAGCGACGACCACCGGCACCAGCACCTCGGTACCCGGCGTCGGCCGACACAGCAACGCTGTCGCCAGCACAACCGCCAGCCACGACAACGTCACGGCCGTCACCCGCAATGCGCTGTCGAACCACCCGGTGGACGGAGCGGGAACAACACTCATCACTGGACCTCCTTCACAAGCTGATACGAGTCGCCAGACTTCCGCACCCGGCCCGTCTTCTCCAACGCCCGCAACGCGGCCGGAACCTCACCGAGCGGCACGTCACCAAGCCGCCCCCGCGCCGCGACGCAGACCGCGCCGATCTCCTTCGGGCCGCTGATCAGCGCATGCTCGACCACGGCCTCCACGTCCCCCGACGACCACTGCGGCGTCGCGACCGTCGCCGGCGTCGCGGCGGCCGGGTCGCGCGGGTCTATGCCGCGCCGCACCAGGTCGCGGTACTCCTCGTAGAAGCTGAGGGTCATCTCGTCGAGTTGCGCGGCCGCGGGGGTGGACGAGATCCCGAACAGGTCACGCGAGATCGACGCCCGCCACTTGCCGCCGGGCCGGTTGTCGATGCCCTTGGTGTAGCCGAGGCCGCGGGTCTTCTGCGTCGTGCCCTCCCAGAACTCGGGCAGCTTCGACGGGTCGGAGGTGAGGCCGACCATGTTGTAGTCGACGCTGGAGCCCGTTCTGAAGGCCGCGACGGAGCCGCCGCCGGAGAGATTCGAGCGGAGGGAGTTGGAGATCGGCTTGCCGCCGAAGTTCTCCAGGCCCAGATTCTGCAGGAACACGTCGATAGCGCCGCCGGGCTTGCGCCACGTCTTCGCGGCCGAGGCCAGCAGCTCGGTCGCGTCCGCGCCGTACACGTCGTCCTTGAGCAGCATGGACAGCTCTTCGACCACGACATACATGAGCTTGAGGCCCTGCATGTCCGGGTCGCCCGGCACGAAGAACGGCTTGCCCCGCCGCTCGCGCCCCTGGTCGTCGACCCAGGGGACGTGCGCGACGAAGTGGGCGCGGCGGCCCATGACGTAGTCGAGCGCCAGCAGCTCCTCCCAGCACGCCTGCACGCCCTCACGGCTGATCGCGGTGCGGCCGTTGAACTCCGGCTGCGAGCTTCCGTCCTGGTTGTCCAGCAGCACCGTCACAGCGAGGGGACACTGATGCACCAGCGCGATCTTCGTGCCGCCGAACGCGGACTTGCCCGTGCCGGTCGAGCCAGCGTTGATGCCCATCTGCGCGCCCGCGTCCGTCGTCCAGAAACTCCAGTGGGTGGGCTTGAGGTCGAAGAACCACCCGACCTGCGCCGTGCCGGTCCTCAGGTCGATCGCCGCGGCGTAGTCCTCGATGTGACGGACCTGCCGCAGGTTGTCCCCGCGCTCAACCACCGTGACCCGGGCGCCGGAGTAGTCGCCGCCCGGCGCCGGCCCGAGCTCGATCTGGTCCAGGGGGACGCGGCGGCCGGACGCGATGGTGCCCTTGGCCTTGTCCATCTTGTCGAACTCGGTCTTGCCGGGCACGCCGACGACGACGGCAGTGAACCCGCCCGGGACGGGCCCCGGAACGGCGAGACGGGTACCGGCGAACGCCACATGGTTCGGGACGACGGTCTCGTCCCACCACCCTTGGACACCCGACACGGTGCTCTTCGGCAGGGCCTTCGGCCGGGCGGCCGGGCGGCCCACCGACCGGTACAGGCCGTACCAGTAGGGCACCGACACGATCACGCCGACGACCCACAGCACCAGCGCAATCAGCCCGTACGGGCCGACGAACGTGGCGACCAGCAGCCACAGACACGCCGCCGCCGTCCGCTTCATGGCGGGCTTCTGGCCGCGCCGCCTCGCCTTGACCAGGGTCGTCGCTGCGGCGAGGACGACGGCCGGCCCGGTGACCGTCAGGCCGAGGCCGGTCGCGTCGGCCAGGACGGCGGTCGTCTGGATGGTGGCCAGCCACACCACCGGCCGAGCGAACGCCATGCGCCCGCGCTGCCGGTGCTTGATGCGTCGGATGGCCCGGCGCACCTTCCGCGGTGCAGGCTGCTCCGTCTCGGGTTCGATCTTCTTGGCGGCGATGGCGGCCATGAGGGGGTGCTCCCTTCCGAGCGTCGGGTTGGTCGCTCTGCTCTGGGCACCCGCCACGACCGTGCAGCCGTGGCGGGCACCCGCAACCTCAGCGGTCACGCGGTGGCGACAGCCGCCGCGTCCTTCGCGATCTGCGCCGCGATGCTGGCGGCCTGGTTCAACAGGTCCTGCAGGACGGCGGCGTTGCCGATCAGGTTCGAGTGCTGGGCGATGGTGTCGCCCATGGAGGCGACGAGGTTGTTGCTGGTGACGCTGAGGGCATTCAGCTGCTGTGCGATCTGCTCGTGAGCCTGCGAGTAGCTGGTCAGGCCGGTTGCTTCCTGGGCTGCCATGTCGGTTCCTTCCGGTTGCGGCGCCTGCTCGGCGCCGGGGTTGTCGGTTGCTGCTTGCGTTTGTGCTTGCGTGTTGGCTTCGGCGGGGGCGGCCCGGGAGAAGCGCAGCTCCTGGCCGCAATCGCACTTGGTCACGGCGCTGTTCTGGCCCGCCTGGATCATGACGGAGTGCTTGGCGCCGCACTTCTCGCACTCAGTGGTCGCGATGATGATCGTGTTCGTGAGCAGCTTGGTCCCGTCCGCCACGGGCGGCGCTACATAGGTCTGATCGTCGGTGTGCACGACCTCGTCGATGACCTCAGCTTCGACCTCGAGCGTCTTGTACGCGTCGCGGCCGCCCTTGGCGGCTTCGACGATGATGCGCTGGGTCGCGCCGATGGTCTTGGCCGCGCCGTACACCGCCCCGCCCGCCGTCACCACCGTCACGCCCAGCAACTCCAGCACGGCCGACATGGCGCGGGCGCGCTTGGTGCCGCGCTGCTGCAGCGCCTTCTGCGCCCGGTCGTACGCCTGCCGGGTCGCTTTGTAGCCGTTGCGGAACTCGGTCGCGGCCTGCTTGCGGCCTGCCTTCCACGCGCCGGCGGCGACAGCGCGGGCGTCCGGCCGACGCCACAGGATGACGCCAGCGATGAGCGCGGCGACCACCAGGGCGAGGATGACCATCATCATTTCGACCCCTCCACCTGCGTCTTGAGGGTGTTGGCGTTGGAGGTGAACTGCGAGCTGACGTAGTCCCACGTCGGACCGGACGTCATCACGACAACCGTGATCAGCGCGGGCAGGGCGAACAGGCCATACTGCGACGGCCTACCGATGTCCCAGTCGGAGACGCCGATCAGGACGCCGATGAAGACGACCACCAGGCCGAGGAACCCGGGGACGCCGATCCACACCGTCAGGCCCCAGTCAGCGCCAAGGCGGACCAGCCACGCGACGACGCCGATGAGGCCTACCCCGCCGAGGACCATGAAGATGGCGACGATGAAGTGGATCTTCCTGAACAGCTTGCTGTGGTGCATGACCACGATGGCCGGGCCTGCGAACATGAGGCACACCACGAGGCCGCCGAAGACTACGGCAACGGAGATTTCCATGAGGGGTTTGCCTTTCAGACGAGGATGAACGTGACGAGATACACGACCGCGCCGACGACCACCACGGCGGCCAGCAGCGTCGGGTACCGGATGATCAGGAGGAGGGTCTGCACGGTGACGTTCGCCAGGACGACCGGCACCCCGTACAGGCCGTAGAGCACCCGCAGGGCGATGGCCTCGCGGACGAACTCCGGCGGGGAGATCCAGTACTGCCGGGCCAGCGTCGCGATCGACGCGGGCCGCTGCCCGAACAGGCCGTCACCCACCACCATGTCGTCGAGCAGCTTCTCCAGGCGGGGCAGCAGCTCGGCGGCGGTGGAGACCAGTGACCGGCCGGGCTCGGCGTCGTCGTCCGGCTCGGCGGGGGTGGCGTCGTCGGCTGGCGCGGGGAACGGGCCGATGACCACGTTGTCCTTCGGCTCGTCGCTGTCGTCGGCAGGCAGGCTCAGCTCATACACGGGCGCTTCCCCCCTTTCGGGCCTTGAGGTGGTCGGCGTGCTTGGTGTTCAGGTCGTCGGCGATGGCCTTCATCTGCTTGGCCAGGTGCAGGCTGTCCGCGTGGGCCTTGGCCGGGTCACGCTTGGCGAACTGGGTCAGCTCAGCCGCGACCCAGCACGCGGCGAACCAGAAGCGGCGCACGCCGTTCCGCTCGCCGTCGATTCGGCCGGTGTGGAAGGCTCTGCGCTCTTCCGGGCCGGTGCGATTCCTGGCCAACTTGCTTCTCCTCCTGCTTACGGGCTGTGATCTTTGGTAGGCTGCGCCTCGCGCGCGTGCATGCGCAGGCGTGCGCGCTGCGCAGCGCGGGTGCGCGTTGGGCCGTCCGCGACGCTGCCGGTCAGAGCCGGGCGGGCGTCGGATCGACCCTGCAGCCGAGTCACGGAACGTCACCTTCCTGGGCTTCCTCGAACAGCTCCGCGATCTCGGCGTCCCAGTTGATCCGGGACTCTTCGGCGCCGGACGGCACGAGCTTCAACGTCTCGGCCAGGTACGCGCGGACGTTGGCGGTCGGCACGCGGAACGTCAGCGGCTCCTCGGGGTTCCACCGCAGCGTCCACAGCGTCCACATCGGCTCGCCGGACGGCTGGACCTTCAGGTCGTCGCAGGCGGCCAGTTCGTTCAGGCCCTTCGTGAGGACGTCGCGGGGCACGTCCAGCGCGACGACGCCGCCGCTGACGTACACGCTCACGAACCACGGGTCGGCCGGGCTGTAGTGGAGCCACGCGGTGAGGAAGCGGGAGTCGTTGTCGGCCTGCCACATCGGCAGGCACGTGCTGAGCTTGATGAGGTTCGCCTCGGGGTCCATGTCGTGTCCTTCGCGGTGCCGGGTTGGTTGGGGTGTCGTGTCATGCCGCGTTGGGCGCGGCGCCGGATGCCGTGTCACCGGGCGTGTCACCGGGTGTGTCACTAGCTGCGCCAGCCGTGCCATCAGGTGTGCCACCGTCTGTGCCATCGGCCGTGCCACGCGGTGCCAGTCCGGCCTGTTCGATGTAGCGGTACGCGGTGCGCCTGCTGACGCCGTACTCCTCAATGGCCTTGTCACGTAGGTCCGTGACATCCATGCCGGGGTTGGTCTTGGCGAGGTCGTGCAACCACTCGATGCGCCGCTCAAGCTCCTCGCTGCTGGGCTGCGCAGGTGTGCCATGACGCGAGCCATTCGGCTTGCGTGGCACGTCCTTCGGGGCACGTGACACGGTCGGTCGGGGGCGTGTCGCAGGGGGCGATGGCACAGCCGGTGCCGTGCCACCAGGCGTGCCACCGGCTGTGTCACGGGGCGTGCCACCGGCTGTGTCACGGGGCGTGCCACCGGCTGTGTCACTCCCGCTGTCGATCGGCGCAGCGCCGTTGAGGTGAGCAATAGCGCTTGCGTCAGGCGGCGGCAGGATTCGACCCCTGCTGAAGTCGCGCAGCTCCGCCATGGCGTCCGCGGCGACACGGTCCCGCTCCTCCCGCGCCGCGGTGTCGTCGGCGAGCTGCTGCCAGAACGAGCGCGGCCGGAGCTCGGTGAGCTGCGCCGTGTTGTAGAGCGCGCCGATCTGAGCGAGCATCTGTTCCTGCTTGGCCTTGTCCTGCACCAGGCCCGTGTGCTCGACCGCGCGATCCATCGCCTTGTCGAGCTGGGCCAGCGCGCGGCGCTGCTTGCGGGCAGAGGCGCCGGCCTCGCGCAGCGCCCGGGCGCGCTTCGCCGTGAGGGCGACGCGGGTGAGACGGCGGTGGGTGTCGACCTCGGTCGCGGTGCGGTCGGATGACTCGGCCAGGCCGACCCGGACGAGCACACGCTCAGGGGTGAGCCGCCAGTTGATCCGGGTCCGGCCGGTGAGCCGCTGCCGCTCGATCGACATGCCGCGCTCCCACAGCCACGCCGCGACGAGCGGCGCGGCCAGGCGGAACACGGCCTCGGGGAAGCTGGCCGAGTCCATCGCCGACAGGACGGCCGACAGGCCGGTCAGCGCCCACACGGCCAGGCCGTCGACGCCTGCCTTGTGGTTCTCCCGCATGTTCCGGCGGGCCCGCACCGCAGAGGTCACCATCGCGACCTCGATGAACGCGAACAGCAGGAACCGGAGCGGGCCGTCGAAGCCGAGCACGTCGCCGGAGAACCGCCACATGCCTTGCGCGGAGACGCCGGTCGCGATGGACGCGGCGACGATGGTCATGGCGTCCTCGGTCGGGCGCGTCGTCCACCAGTGGCGGGCGATCCGGATGAGGGCGCGACCGCCCAGGAACGCCAGCACCAGGACCGCCAGCGCGACGGCGACGATGACGGCCGAACTGATCGGGTTGTCGGTGGCGTAGCCGAACACGTCGGCGGCGTAGTCGAACAGCGTGGAGGGGTTCACGCGGCTTCCTCTGCGTCGGTGCCAGCACTACCGCTAGCAACAAGAAGATGGAGGCGCATCCAGGGCGCGAGTCCGGCCCGGATGCCGTGCGGCTCGTAGCCGTGCTCCAGGAGGAGGCTGCCCTCCTCGGCCAGGGTCACCTCCAGGCACTCGTTGAGGGTCGGGCAGCCGAAGCAGCGGGCGGCGGCGGCCTGCTCGTAGAAGCGGCGCTGAGTCGTGGCGTTACCAGCGGGTTCGACGTCGGGGAACCAGTGGTCGGGATTTGCGCCGGTCGTGGTGCATAGACCTGACTCGTCGATCAGGTCAGTCAGGGAGCGGAGTCGTGCGGCAAGATTCGGCGCGGGGGGCTTGGTGCATGTCATACTTCTCACAGACCTTTCAAGGGTCGTGTTCTCCTGATCGGGTTGGTTGGGAGTCGGGGCGGCCTCCGGTGCGGGATGGGTACCCGCAGTGTTCCGGGGGCCGCTTTCTTTCGCGTTCATCACGCTCTGTTATTCAGATAACATCGCGTACTGAGAGCATGATTAACTACGACACGATCAATTGTCAAACGCGTTGTGGCAGCATCCTGTGATCGAGGCACAACACCAGCAGGAGAGGGCGCACCGTGACATCAAGGCGCGAAGAGATCGCGAACGACCTTCGCGAGCTCATCAACAACGGCACCTACGCGCCCGGTGACGTGCTGCCCAACCAAGCCGCCATGATGGCCAACTACGACGCCTCATCGGCCACCGTCAGCGCCGCCGTGAAGGCCCTCCGCGACGAGGGCTCCGTCTGGCGCAAGGCCAACCGCGGCCTCATCGTCCAGGACACCCGGCCCCTCTACATCCACCTCAGCATGACCACCCCGCCCAGCAACGGACTCGGCCCCTGGGAAACCGCCTGCCGCAACGCCGGACGCAC
The DNA here is from genome assembly GCF_043197025.1 of Nonomuraea marmarensis. Classification (NCBI taxonomy): domain Bacteria; kingdom Bacillati; phylum Actinomycetota; class Actinomycetes; order Streptosporangiales; family Streptosporangiaceae; genus Nonomuraea; species Nonomuraea marmarensis. Next base: position 83,344 of record NZ_JBICRM010000034.1, on the reverse strand, counting down.
CGGCAACATGCAGCTCATCTCCGTCACCCGCGTGCCAGCCGACGCTGACGTCGCCCGAGCCCTGCAACTCAGCGTCGGCGCGACCGTCGTCCGCCGCGACCGGCACGCGCTCGTCGACGGCCAGGCCGTCATGCTCGACACGGCGTACTACCCGCTCGCCGTCGTCGACGACACCCCCGTGGCCGGCAGCGGCAAGGTCGACGGCGGCATATTGGCCGCGCTCATCGCCTTCGGCGTGCTCGACCCCGCGACCGCCCGAGTCCGCGAACTCATCGGGGCCCGTACCGCGACGAAAGACGAAGCCGACACGCTACGGCTCCGGCCCGGCGTGTCCGTCCTGACCGCTGAGCGCGTCACCCGAGACGGGGAAGCCCAGCCGGTGGAGCTGCTGCACCGGGCGGCGAACGAGAGGCGGATCCGGTTCCAGACCGACGACCTGCCGCTGAGGAGCATCTGACCTACGCCGCCACGCCCCGATAGGTCTGCCACATGCAGGCGGCCTCCGCCATCCCGGCAGTCCAGGACGTCGAGGCCGCCCCTTCGATCTCCTGCCACAGGCGCACGCTCGCGGCCGAGAACACGTCAAGTCCCTCGACCGGCGCCCCCTCCCACGCGGGCAGGCCCGATACGGCGCGCTCCGCCTGCTCGGCAGTGTGCCCACCCGCGATGAGCCGGATCACGAGACAGGCCGGGTCGATCCACCCCGCACCCTTCGTGGGCCACGCCCAGTCGATCAGCAGCGCCCGCCTTCCGCTGATGAGCACGTTCAGCGGGTTGTAGTCGGTGTGCAGGAGCCGACCCCCGACGAACCACGAGGCTTGCTCAGGCTCGGTGACGTACGGCCCCCATCGGTCCTCGGCCGTCTTCAGCGGAAGGTCCGGGCACTGCATCTTCCCAAGCGCCGCCATGGTGTGCATGAGCCGGGGTAGGTCCGCCGAGTCAGGCTCGTACACCGCGTGACGACCCTCGACGGCCTCGAACCCGAGCAGGTCCCATTCCTCCTCGATGCGCCACAGCACGCGCGGCGCAACCCCGGTCACGTACGGGTTGACCATCCATTCCATGTCCTGAGTCCACCGCCGCGGATAGGCGCGGCGCAGGCCCTTGACGAACACGGGCCCAACCTCGGTGGACAGCAGCATCGCCACCGACGAGTTGAGACCCTCCGACACCGTCCGCGCCGACCGGACTCGCCCGGTGTGCTTCTCGATGGCGCCCCGGGTGGCAGCGGGCAGGTCCTCCCAGTCGACTCGCGTCAACGCCATGGGTTCTCCGTTCTCGCGCAAGGGGCCGCCCCACGATAGCCCGTAGGGCGGCCCTCACCTGCGCACCTTTCCTAGTAGGGCTGATCGTCGCTCGACGAGCACGAGCACTTCTGCGGGGCCAGGAGCATCTCCAGGTCCGTGATGATCTCGACCTCAGGCTGAGGCGCGGGCCGCGGGATGAGATCGACGAGCACGGCTGTCATGTGGCTGTCACCTCCTCTCGCTCTCGGTGCTGGCAGTAGTTCGCCAGCGGCGATTTCGCCTTGCGGTAGAGCTGCACGAGCGGCATGCACGTGCCGCACGTGCCCTGCAGGGTGCAGCCCGTGCAGCCGCCCTGCCGCAGCAGCAGCGAGTCGGCGATGTCGCCGAGCCGGGCCAGCCCGGCGGCGCCCTCCTCGACCAGGCGCACGTTCGGCTCCCGCCCGATCTTGCAGATGGACGCGATCCCGTGCGGGTCGACGTGGAAGAACGTGTGCCCGGCGTTGCAGCCGGTGAACGGCTTGCGCTTACGCAGGTGCTCCACCGACTGTGAGGGCAGCGTCTCCGCGCCGCCGTAGATGGTCGGCGACATGTTGACGAACGTCACGTACGGGACGCCCCATCCGTTCGCGAGGGCCTCCATCTGCGCCACCTCGTCGGCGCTGTGGTTGGTGACGATCAGCGAGAACTTGAGCGGCAGCCCGGCCTCGACGGCGGCACTGACACCCTTATGGAACTTCCGGAACGAGCCCGGCCGCCGAGTCAGGCCGTCGTAGCTCGCCTCCGTCGCGCCGTACACGCTGACCGTGATCTCGTGCGGCCGGTGCGTGGTGAGCAGGTCCAGCACCTTCGGCTCGTGCAGCTTGGACCCGTTCGACAGGATGGACAGCATCATGCCCAGGTCGTAGGCCAGGCCGTACGTCTCGCGAAACAGCTTGTCGATCGTCGGCTCGCCGCCGGTGAGCTGCAGCCACAGCACGCCGACGTCCCGCAGGATGTGGAGCATCTTCTCCCGGTCGGGCCAGGTCAGGCCCTTGAATTCCTTGATGCCGAGGTAGCAGTGCTCGCAGTCGTAATTGCAGCCCAGGTTGAGCTCGTACGTCGCGCGCACGTACTCGTAGCCGGTCACTGGCCGGACCAGCACCGCGTCACCGAACGGGTGCAGGGGCATGTCCCGCCCCCACAGGGTGGTCACCGCGTCGGCGAACCACGCGGGCGGGTCGCCTGCCTCGGCTAGCTCCTGGTACTTGCCTTGAGAGATCCGCAGTCCGCCCCCACGGCCGGGGCAGAGCACCAGGTGTTCGCCGTCGAGGTAGGGGCTCACGATGAGGTTGTGCATCGGCGCTCCAATCGTGGATGGTCAGGTGGCGTTCATGACGCCCGGCTCTTGTGCTGGTGGCCTGCGGCGAGGTCGTGCCACACCGCGTAGGCGCGAGCGAACACGCCCCTGGCGGTCTCTTCCTGTTTCTCGCCGTCGCCGGTCCAGCGCAGGACGAAGTACTCGCCTCCCTCGGAGGCCAGCTCGTATTCGCCGCAGCATGACGTCTCGTCGACGCGTAGGCGCGGCGCGCGTGGGATGTGCGGTTCCCAGTCGTACATGGTGGATCCTTCCGGGTGGCGCGGCGGTGGACCTGGTGGTGTGGTTGAGGGCCCTCACCGCCGCGCCTGCTTGTGTGGTGGCCCCGCCGCGGAGGATTCGCCCGTGGGTGTGGGGCGGGGGCTGCGGGGCCACCCGCCCGGCCTGTCGCCATCTCGCAGGCGGCGGGCCGGGCCGCTCATGTCGGCCATGGGGAGCGGTGGACCAGGGCGGACTGCCAGGCAAGGGTGGACGACAGCTCTACGGCGTCGCTCCGCCGGATCCTCTTGACGACCCCGGCGTCCACCAACTCCTGTGTCAGCGGTTGTCTCAGCTCGGCGGCCCCCCACTCGCCGCCCATGAAGTCGCGCTCGCGGTCGATGTCCCAGCCCGGGTAGGTGGTGCGCAGCTGGTCCAGCTCGTCGTCCGTCACGGTTCCCACCGGTACATGTCGATCACCTTCGTCGCTGGGGAAGCTTCAGGCCGCGTCCGGACCCAACAGGCCCTCTTGCGTGCGCAGCCGCCCAGCCAGGGCCGCGGCGTCGTCAGCGGCCACCGTTTGAGCGAGGCCGGCGTCTATCTCGGCGGCGTGGAGCCTACGGCGGCGGGTCGCGTAGCACGCACCGGTGTTGCTTCGCCAGAGAGTCCAGTCGCCGCTATAGGCGGCACGCAGATTGGCCAGGATGTCGCCAGTGACGCTGCTCATGGACGCAGCATCGTGCGTAACCGCTGGACAGCGCGCCGTCACCCCTAGACACCTAGGGACATCTTGCAGTCAACTAGATGCCCACGGATGTCCTAAGGCAGGATGCCGCCATGGTGAACGAACGCCTACGCCGGACCATGCTCCGTGCGGGGCTCGACCCCCAACAACTCGCCGACCTAGCCGAGGTCAGCGTCAAGTCAGTCGAGCGCTGGCTCCACGGGACAGTGGTCCCGTACCCCAAAACCCGGTACCGGGTCGCCGCCATCCTCGAAGAGGACGAGTCGTATCTGTGGCCGGACGCCATCGACAAGGCGTCACTCGTGGGCGCCGAAGTGATCGCCTCCTATCCACGTCGCAACGACGTACCCCGCCATCTGTGGACGGAGACGCTCCGCAACGCCGAACGCAACGTCGACCTGCTGGCGTTCGCCGGTCTGTTCCTGACGGAGGAACACCCCGACTGGCTGCCCACGCTGGCAGGCAAGGCAAAAGCCGGTGTGCGGGTGCGGCTGCTGCTCGGCGACCCGCACGGCGCGCAACTCGCCTCCCGCGACAGTGAGCACCAGATCGGCGGCGGTGTTGCCGGGCGGGTCACGTCGGTACTCGCCTACTACGGGCAGCGCATGCCGCCGAGCGTGCAGATCCGGCTACACGACACGCCCCTGTACAACAGCATCTACCGGTTCGACGACGAGATGCTGGTGAACGTCCACGTGTACGGGCTGCTCGCCGCCTACACGCCCACGATCCATCTGCGCAGGATGGACGGGGCGTGGTTCAACACCTACCTGGAGTCGTACGAGCGGGTATGGGCGTCGGCCCGGCCGTGGGAACGAGGTGAGGCGGCGTGACGAAGAAGACGAGGCGTGTCGACTACTGGCAGGATCCCGACGCTCCCAAGCCGACCAGCCGTAAGGCGTCCGCGTCGGTGTTCGTCCGCGACGAGGCGGGCCGTCTGCTGCTGCTGCGCCGTGTGGACAACGACTTGTGGACGATCCCCACGGGCGGCGTGAAGAAAGGCGAGACGGTCGCGCAGGCCGGGGTGCGGGAGTGCCGGGAGGAGACGGGCCTCGACGTCGAGGTGACCGGCCTCGTCGGCGTGTTCTCCACCCCGGACCACGTCATCGTGTACCTGCACGGAGACAAGGTGGACGAGGTGCGGCAGCCCATCAACATCTGCTTGCGTGCCCGTGTCGTGAGCGGCGAGGTGCGGCCGGAGCCGGCCGAGGCGCGCGAGGTTCGCTGGGTCGAGCCGGGCGCCCTCGACGACTACCCAATCCATCCGGCGATCCGGCTACGGATAGACGGCGGTCTTGAGGACGCGGAACCGTACATCGGCTAGCCTCCGCGCGGCAGGCTCTACCGCCGCGCCTCATCGACCACTTCCTCGGCGGGGTGGACCCGGAGCAGAGCTGAGGCGCGGGCTCTCCCCTTCTAGCCGTCCCGTTGACGCTAGCGGTAGTGCATGCGGCAAGATGAAGCGATCACACGCCTCACCTGGGAGATTCCATGACGCAGAGCGCACCAGAAGAACTCAAGACCGAGATGGTCCGCATGTACGGCGAAGGCATGAGCATCCGCGCCATCGGCCTGGCAACCGGCAGGAGCTACGGATGCGTCCACAAGGTCCTGGAGGACAGAGGCGTCACCTTCCGGTCGCGCGGCGGCAACCGGAAGAAGACGCCCGCAGCAGCAGAAGTGAGCGGCAACTAGCTGCTGAAACACGGAAAAACGCCCCGCTCCTCCACAAGGGAGGAGCGGGGCGTTCCCGTTCGATCACGGCTACCGCTGCGCCGAAGGCAGGTCCGGCCGCGGCGTGTGCCGGGCCTTGAAGCCGGCCACGGCCGCCAGCGCGGTCGGCACCAGCGGCAGGACGATGGCCTCCACCCAGTCAGGCAGCCACGAGATGAGCGACGGATCAGCAGAGACCACCTGCAGAACCGCCATACCGGCCACACCGGACAGGTACGCGGTCAGGGTCATGGCCTTGACCTTGGTCTCGACCGGCCGGGAGTACGTGGGCTCCGGATCAGCATGCATGCGCCCCTCCTCAGGGACAGGCCCGCCACCACGGCGGGACGAATCGATAGATGCCAGCTGTAGGGCTAGCGTCAAGCCGGGGACTTACGGATGGGAAGTGCGGCCCGGACGAAACAGTCCTTGGCCTCCAGGAGCTTGCGCAGCCCCACCGTCAGCTCCGTCCCGTCCGGCAGCGCGTCGATCATCGACTGGGCCAGATCCGCAGCCGGTTTGGCCACCGCTGGAGAAACGGCGGCAGGTGGTCGTACTCGAAATATCTGGCGATGGCCACCGTGGCGGGGTGGCGTCCTGCGACGTTCATGAACTCTCCTCAGGGGATTAAGCCAGCAATACCGCTCGCGTCAGGTGAGCGCGGCCTCCCAGCAGGCGGCGTCCCAGACCAGCGGGTCCGAGCCGGACGGGATCTTCTTCGCCGCCTTGAACTGCTTGACCTTTTCGATCAGGTCGGTGTCATGCGGGTCGTAGGTCATGCTGTGAAGGTTCGACGGCTCGTACCCCCTCGCGAAGAGAAGACCGCGCATCGTCTTCACGTGCCGGTTCTCGTCGCCGGGCTTCAGGACGGGCAGGTTCTTCACCAGGGCCTCCGTAGTCAGGGTCTTGCTCGGGATTTGCGGGGTCGGCTTCGGAGCGGCCGAGGCGGGACGGGGGGCGCCCTTCTTCACCCAGGCGTACAGCGGCGCGCCCGGGCAGCTCGTCGCGAAGCCGTCCCTGTGGCCCTTGATCTCGTTGCCCGCGTTGCCCTCATCGCGCAGGTACTCGATCGCGTCCCGGATACCGTGCAGCAGCAGGTCGTTCGGCTTCGTGAAGCCCGACGAACCGACCAGAGCGAGGACGGCGTAATGCGCCGTATTCAGGCCAGCGCCGTTGGCGGCCGGCAGGTGGTACGGGCCGCGGCCGACGAACACCCGGCGATGCGGACAGGCGATCATCGAATAGCCGATGTCCATGTACGGCATTTCGCGCGCACCGGCCATGTGCTCGGCCTGGATCTGCTGGACGAGCTTGCCGCAAATCTCGTGGTCGTCCACGATCTTCGGGTCGACGTGCCCGCCCGTGTAATGGACCTTCACACCCTCGGTGCCGGGGATTCTGGTGTAGGCCGCCGTGGGGGTTCTCGCTCCCCACGTGCGGCGGCTGACGAGCTTGATGCTCACGGGTACCGCCCTTCTTGGTTGGTGTCTCCTGGCTGGTCAGCTCCGGGTGAGCTGGATCAGCGCGATCACCGCGCCCGCCACGGCGACCAGGACAGTGACGACGGCGATGATCTGCCGGGTGCGGTCGGTGAGCTGTGAGCGCGTCACCGCCTCACGCTCGACCACGTCCAGACGTGCCTCCATCGCGACGTACCGAGCTTCAGCAGCGGCGCGGTCCTGCTCGACGCGCTTGGCCAGCTCGGCGTGCCTGTCGTCCACCTGGTCCAGGCGCTGCAAGATGAGCGCTGTGCTGCCGTTGGTCTTCTCGAACCCGACCTCGACGAGGCGCCGCAACGTCTCCAACGCGAGTGCCAGGTTCGGCACCTCCTCACTCACACAGCACCGCCCGTAGGCTGCATACCCATGAACGCCGTCGCCGGCTTGGCGAAGAAGTCCGGCTTCTGACCGGTCTGGCGCTGCCACTTCACCGCCATGCGCCGCGACTCCACCCGGATCGGGTCCAACCTCGCGGCGCGGATCGGATCGAGCGGATGCGGCGGCGCGACACGGTCGGAGCCGACATAGACGAGCGCGGCCTGCCGGTCGGCGGAGGGCGCATTCTCGAGCCGGACGCGGTGCCGCTTGACCGCCTGCATCCTGGCCAGGTGCGCCTGCAGCCGCTCAGCGTCCGGCACGCCGGGCGTCCAGCACGTCGGCAGCCCCCGCACCTCGGCGAGCAGCTTGGACGTGGCCGGGTCGATCTGCGCCAGCGGGTCATCCTCGTTCGGCAGGTACGGCTCGTGCAGGATGACGTCCAGCAGCGTGTCGGAGTCCGCCGGGTCGATGCCGTACTCGGCGGCCCGCCACTCCAGCGTCGAGTGGGGGAAGGTGTGCAGGATCCGGCCGCCGTCCGGCCGGACCGTGGCCACCCCCCATAGCGGTTCGGCACCCTGCGGGTTGGTGCGGTCCACGTCCCGCTTGATGAAATGCATGGGGCTGTAGCCCAACTCGGCGTCCCACACTGTCCAGATCTGTGCCATCACGCGTTCCCGTCATGTCGGAATGACCACCAATAGATCGCCTTGCCGGAACGCACGCCGCCGCCCTCGGACCAGGAGATGGTGAACGAGGTCTGGCCGGATGCCTCGATGCACCAGTAGAAGTTCGGGTCGAGGCCCGGGTTGCCGATCATCGCGCCGTCGCGCACCACGGCGACGGGGCCCATGTTGCCCTGCATAGTCGGGCCGTAGTTGATCACCATGCCGGTCCAGCCCGAGTCGGAGATCCTCGAACCAGAGTGGATGCCCCACGTGTTCACCGCGAACGAGCTGTCCCACCACTTGCCGTAGTGGGTGGTCCGCCCGGACCCGTCGAACCACAGGAATTGGTTGTCCGATGTGTCGTTGTCGTAGCCGATGCGCGAGTAGTCCTCGGCCGATTCCAGGAACCCGCCGTTATCAAGGCCGGTTGCGGGATCGCGAACGTACAGGCCAGTCCAGCCGGCCGCCACCGTGAGATACGACTGAGCGGATCCGCCGCTGTTGGTACCCGACGTGACCTGGAAAGTAGCCTCGCCCGGAAATACGTCATCCCGAGTGAAGATCCGGGAGTAGTTACTGTTGCCGTCTGGGTAGAACCGCATGTCCAGCGTCGTCGGGTCGATGACGATGCGCTGGCCGGTCGCCCCCGTGCGGATGACCGACCCGGTGATCGTCTTGCCGTTGATCGCGTCCGCGGCGATCTTCGCCGCTGTGATCGCGTTCGCGGCTATCTTGTCGGCCGTGACCGCGTTCGCCGAGATGTGCGCCGCCTCGATCGCCCCGGCCTTGATCTTGTCCGCCTCGATCGCGTTCGCCTGGATGTGGCCAGCCTGGATCGCCAGCGCCTGAATCAGAGCCCCAGTGATCGTATTCGCGGTGATCTTTGCGTCGCCCGGGATCGTCCCGTCGATGATGTGCTCGGCCCCGTTGATGACCTCGCCGATCACGTCGGTGTCCACCAGCGGCACCGTGGCGATCACCCCGGACGGAGTGGCCGCCGACTCGTTACCCGACCGGTCGACCGCGGTCAGCCACACCTCGCGCGGCTCGCCGTACGGCTGATCCGGGATCACCACGACACCGGCCGCTGTCAGATACCCGACCTCGGCCGCGCCCGGCGCGAGCGGGTCCTGCATCCACACGCGGACCCGCTCGAAGTCGGCCGGCATCGTCGCGTCGCCAACGCCCAGGCCGTCCCACGCGACATGGATCACGCCGAGTCGGGTCGTCAGCGTCGGCGCAGACGGCACCGGAGGAGGTGTCCCGTCGTTCGGGACGACCACGGCGACCGGCTGGCTGAACACGCCCTTCGTGCCGTCGTTACCGACGCCGCGCACCTTGAACGCGTACTTGGAGTCCACGTTCAGCGGAGACACGCTAGCCGACAGGTCGCCGGACGCGGTCTGCGCCACCAGGTACCACAGCTCACCCTCAGCGTTGGGGCGGGCGTACACCTCGTAGCCGTCGACGTCGAGCGCGACCCCGTTGACGTCCACGATCACCGGACCCCACGTCACCACCGCGAGGCCCTGCGCGTACCCGGCCGTGTCCAGATACGCGACCGGTTCCACGATCAGGCCCGGCGGCGCGGCCGGGACACGGCCGCTGGAATCCGGGGCCGGCGTCGCGCCCGACCCGCCCGACGACACCCCGCCCGCGAGGATGCCCGCACTCCTGCGGGCAAGCTTGATGTCGTCTTCCAGGAACCGGTCATTCAGCACCAGGTTGCCGCTGAGCTTGCCGTCGCCGCCACGGGACAACGTGATCTGCCTGATCCGCAGCGGGGCCATGGCCCCGCCGTCGCCCGGCGCGAGCACCTGGTCCCCCGGCGCATAGTCGACCCACGGAAGCCACCGGGCAGCGTCGAACACCACCGATCGGGTGATCTGCACCCGCTCTCCCGACGCGCGGCCCAGAGCGGCCTGTCCGAGCGCGGTGGCCGTCCCTACGTCGGACACCCCGCCCTGCTGCTGGTAGGTCTCCCAGCGGCCCCACGGCGCCGCGGCGGTGGGGTTGGGGACCTCGTGCGTGAACCCGTTCTCGCCAGCGATAAGGATGGCGGTAGAGAGATCCTCCAGCGTGGCGTCATCCGGGGCCTGGTCGACGTCCCGGCCGAGTCGCAGGTCGATCAGCGTCGGGCCGGACGACCGGTCCACGGCCATCACGCCGCCCTCGTTGAACACCTCCAATGTGCGGCCGCGCATCCGCCAGTCGATCAGACCCTGATCCGACAGGTTGAGCAGCAGCGTCAGCAGGTCGACGCCGGGCTCCAGCGCGAGAGTCAGGGTGGCCGACCACGTCTGGCCGCTGCTGTCGGAGCTGCTGGTGAACCCGGCGGTCATGCCGTCCAGCCCACCGCGACCCTTCGCCTCATCGATGAGGGTCCGCAGCACCGCCCCCACCGGCACGGCGTTGAACTGGCGCTTCCCGTCGACGAGCGTGCCGTTCGGGTACAGCACGGCCTTCTTGAACTGCCAGGCGTAGCCGGGGCAGGTGTAGCTCCGCTTCCCGGCCTGGTCGGTGACGTCGGAACCGCGTTTGATCCGCAGGAACCGGCCGCCGGACGGCTCGACCCACTCGCCGTCCATCGCGTACTCCAGCGCGATCTCGCACGGCTGCGCGAGCAGGTCCTCGCCGGTCGCGTGCGACGTGTAGTCCAGCCGCAGCGACGACACGTCGTTCAGCGGATGCCCGGCCTCGAACGACAGCGGAAGCGGCAGCAAGCCAAGCCGCGGCCCGTTCGGCGCGTACGCCACCAGCCGCAGCCCGTACCGCATCGGCTCACCCGGAACGATCACCTGCACGCGCTGTCCCCCCTTGTTGCTTGAGCTGCGTCTGGAGCTGGTCGACGGCAACGGCCAGGACCGCGTTCTCGTACGTCAGCTCGCCGATCCGCTGGCGCAGGACCGCCACCACTGCGTTGGGATCCACGTGCAGGTCCACATGCAGGTCCTCGGTCACGCGCCCCCCTGAGGCTGAGACAGCAGATGCCGGTCGATCTCCAGCCGGATCGTGGCCACCCGCACCTTGTCGACCCGGACGCGGTCGCGCAGGGCCTGGAGCGGATCAGCGGCGCGGGCTAGGCCATTCGCTGGGGCGGCGGTCACCTCGCCGTACCGCTCCTTGCACGCGGCGACCTGGCTGAGTACCCGGGACCGCGCGGTGGCGGCGTCGCCCTCCAGGACCGGCATCACGTCGGGGTGGCCGTCCGCGTGCATCGCGTGCAGCAGCGGCGTATACAGCAGGACCTCGATCGCCTCGTCGAGCGAGTCAAGGCCGTGTTCGGCCATGCGGATCTCGAACGCTTCCTTCGGGAACGAGGCCGCGAACGCCTCCCCGCCGCCGTCGACGGGCTCATAGTGGATGAGCCACGTCTGCGGCCCTTCGGTCACACTGGTGATCCGCCACCGGGCTACTGCCATCAGGTCACTCCATGCTGTCGCCAGGCCCACACGTGGACCAGCACGTTGAAGGGCGTCGGGGTGGTCGTCTCGCTCGACCGGAGCGTGAACCCGCCCGGGCCCGGCGACGCGATGTGGAACGCCAGCCTGGCCGGGTTCGGACTGTCGGCCGTGATGTTGAGGCGCGGGGTCGACTGCATCGTCACCGCGAAAGCCACGAAGTACGACGCCGCAGCCCCGCCCGACTCGGGCAGGCTCCGCGCGAACATGATCAGTCCCGCACCGGCCTCGAAGGAGAACGTGCCCCGGAACGTGGTGTAGCCGGTTGCGGACGCGCCGCCGTTGTTGAACAGCCACCTGTTCAGGCGGCCCGAGGTGTCGTTGTAGCCCACCTCCAGCTGGGACGGCTGCGCGAACATGTAGCCGCCGCCGGCGAGCCCGTTAGCGGTTTGCACCATGTGCATGCGCCACTCATCGCCACGCTGGATCACCTCGCTGCGGCGGGTACCGTCCGGACTGTTGCCGGAGTACAGGCGGATCGCGGCGTCGGTGTCGGTCCAGATGCGGGCGTAGTTGACGCCCGCGCCCGGGTAGAAGCGGATCTCAGGATCGGCCGCGCCCGCAGGGTTGACGACGATCCGCCGTCCGAGGACGCCGGTGGAGAGTTGCCCCACGATGCTGACTGCGCCGGACGCCGAGGAGATGGCCACGGTCTGCACGCTGGAGGCGTTGTACGCCTCCAGCCCACTCCCGTTCAACTCCACGCGGGCTCCGGCCGGAGCACCGGCCACGATCCGCGTCGAGAGGGTCAGCACCGCCTCCAGCTTGGCCGCCGTCACCTGGTTGGCGGCGATGTGCCCGGCCAGGATCTGACCGGCGGCGATCTTCGCGGAGGTGACCGCGTTCGCCACGATCGCGCCCGTGGTGATCGACTCGTCGGCGGCGTCGCCCTGGACGAGCTGCACCGCGGCGATCGTCGCCGTCGAGCTCCGCGCCGAGGTGTTGCCCGACCGGTCGACCGCCGTGAACGAGAACTCCCGATCCTGCGCGTACGGCAGGCCCGGCACCACCAGCGACCCAGCCGCGTTGAAATAGCCGATCTCCTCCCAGCCGGGAGCGAGCGGATTCTGCATCCACACCAGCACCCGCAGCAGATCGGACGGCATCAAGACCGGGCCGACCCCTTGCCCGTCCCAGGTGACGTGCACGACGCCGAGCCGGGATTCGAGTGTCGGAGCGGTCGGAACCGGCGGCGCGTACGGGTCGTCCGGGATGGTGACGGCCACGGTCGTCGAGAACGGGCCTCGCGCGCCGAGGTTCACGGCGCGGACCTTGAACTGGTACTGCTGCCCGACCACCAGCGGCGAGAACGTCGCGTTGGTGTCGGCCGCCTCCGTCGAGGCGATGAGGAACCACGGCGCTCCGGCCTCGTTGATGCGCATGAACAGCTCGTAGCCGCCGATGTTGAGCGCGACCCCGGCCACGTCCAAGGTGACCGCGCCCCACGTGGCGGTCACCTGCCCGCGCGGCATCCCGTGCTCGTCGACGTACGCGACCGGGTTCACGATCAGGCCGGACGGCGCAGCCGGGGTGCGCGGGGCCGGGGCCTCCGGAGCGGGCCGAGCCCCCGACCCGCCATCAGCTGTCGAGCCGCCGACTATGCCGACCGTGCGGCGCGCGAGACGGATCGACTGCTCCAAGAAGCGGTCGTTGAGGACGACGTTGCCGCCGACCACGCCCTTGGCGTCTTTGGTGAGGGTGATCTGCCGGACCCGCAAGGGAGCCAGCGTGCCGCCGCTCGCGGGCGCGATGATCTTGTCTCCCGGCTGGTAGTCCTTCCACGGTAGCCACCGCGCCCCAGTCGGCGTGATCTCGCGGGTGTGCTGCACCCGCTCTCCAGAGGCGCGCAGCAGCGACGACTCAGCAAGCAGGAACGCGGTCCCCGCGTCGGAAACACCGCCCTGCCCGATGTAGTTCTCCCACCGGCCCCACGGCAGGACCGCGCTGGAGCTGTACGACTGGCGGAACCCGTCGTCACCGACGACTAGCACAGCGGACGCGGCATCCTCCAGGGTGCCCGTGTCGGGAGCGTCGAGCACGTCACGGCCGAGCCGCAGGTCTACGCGGGGCGCGGCCGTCAGGTCGCGCGCCAGCTTGGTGTCCGCGTTGTAGACGTGCAGGGTCCGCCCCTGCATCCGGAAGTCGATGACGGACTGCTCGGACAGGTTGATCAGCGTCGTGAGCGCGTCCAGGCCAGGCTGGTAGTAGATCGTCAGGATCTTCGCCCACGGCTTGCCATCGCTGTCTTCGTTCGTGTCGAACGCCCAGTCGAGCACGGGTAGCGCGCCGCGCGCCTGCGCCTCAGCGAGGAACGTCTGCAGGATCGCCCCCGGCGTCGCGCTGAGGAACGCCCGCTTGCCGTCGACCAGCGGCACGGGCCCCGGGTAGAGCACGACCTTGCGCAGCTGCCAGCCGTAGCCGGGCAGCTCGAACGTCTCGACCCCGGTCTCGTCGGTGACGTCCGTTCCGCGCTTGACCCGCAGGAACCGCGAGTCCGGGGGTTCGGTCCAGGTCTGCCCGTCTTCCGACCATTCCACGGCGACCTCGCACGGCTGGGCGAGCAGGCCGGCGCCGAGGGCGTGACGGCTGTACCGCAGCGTCATCGCGGGCACGTCGTTCAGCGGGTGTCCGGCCTGGAAGGTCAGCGGATGCGGCAGCAGGCCCAGCCTGTCGCCGTTGGGGGCGTAGGCGATGAGACGGACATCGAACACCTGGTCGCCCTCCTTCCGGGTATGGTCCGGCACCGTCACACGCCGAATCGAGTGGCCGGACCCCGAGGAAGTTCGCGTGCGCCTGGTCGAGCAGATCGAGGCGGCCCGAGCGAACGGAACTGGGGGCCGCGCCTGACCCCCGCGTCCCCGATGATGAACCTCATGGACTACGAGACGACCCGAGCCGACGTCGCCGCCGTCAACCGCCTGGTTTCAGCCTCTGCTGCCGCTCCTTCGAACCCAGAGGAAGACCCAGACCTCACCGGACTGATCGGTGAGGTCGTCACTGCCATTCCGCCTGAGCGCCTGGTCGTGGCCTTCACGATCGTTCTGCGGGAGACGCTCCACGAACTAGCGGAGGCGACCGGGCAGCCGATGGACGAGGTCTGGCAGCGCATTGCGCTCCGTTTCGCGGCACAAGTTGATGATGAGACGTAACCGCAGCTCAGTTCCTGTAGCGCCTTCAAGCGCGCAAGCGGGCGCAATGTGACTTTGCGGAGGCATGATGCATATGTGACCTCCACTCTTCTCATGGCAAATCCCGAGCCGGACTGGGTTGCCCGAATCATTGCTGCTCTGGGCATCGCAATCGCTGGAATCAGCGCTTACGTCGCCAGTCGCAGCATGCGGGTAGCACGAGCCGCGTACGAGCGCAGCGGCTATGAGATCACATGTTCCACTGAGATCTTTGTAGACGACCTCCCACCTATCGGTGACGACGTCATGGTGCGGCGCACTGCCCTCAGGGCCACCGTCCGCAATCGCCGCATGGGGAAGGTGCAGCTCACACGGCTCCACGGCGAGATCGAGGGACATCCGCCATACGAGATCGGGATCATCGGCCCGAAGCTTGGATTCACATTCGATGGAATCCAGAAGGAAGAGTGGAGCATCGCGCATCACGAGAAATGCACGATCGGCACCCCTCTATCCCCGCCGGTTCGGATCCGAGTAGGAGCCGAGTTGGCCAACGCTGAGACCATCTGGAGCGAGTGGGTTGAGGTCGAATCGTCGGTAGCCGACAAAGTCCTTCCCGCAAGGCGGGACTAGGCCATCGGCCTTAGCTTGACACTGAGCCTGTGGATAGTGGATAACCGTGCTCGGGAGAAGGCCGCCGAGCCGTCTACAGGTAGGAGCGGCGCGACTGGATCTTGAGAGCTGACGCGCCCGAGGTGCCGGATGCGGTTGTGTCGACCAGGACGGCGCGCGAGTGCGGGTCACCCACCGCCATCGCGGGCGTCAGGTGTAGCCAGCGGGACGCGCTGCCGGGGCCGGTCGCGTTGATGTCGCCCGTCACGTCCGTCCCAGCGTCCAGGTCCCACGTGTCCGTCGTGACGATCGCCGCCGTCAACCGGCCGCAGTCGACCAGCAGGTGTTGGCCGGCCTGCACCGTGTCCGTGTAGGACACCGCCCCGCCGGTCGCCACGTCCGTCACTGATGGGTGGATGGCCGGGCCGGTGACCCGCAGCAACGCGTCCACGATCGGGCCGGTGCTGCCCGCCAGCGGAGTGACGATCTGGCCCGCGCCCGGCAGCGTCCCAGTCCACGTCGAGTCAGCCTCGTCGCGCCAGTACACCCCAGGCACCTTCACCACGGCGGTCAGCCGGGCCATCGCCGCGCCCGCGAAGTACTCCGGTTCCGAGGTCGCCTCCACGGTCACCCCGGCGACGCGGACGATCGCCCCTGTCACCCACTTGAGCGTCATGAGCCGGTGCCGGACGCCGAGCAGCGCGCCCAACGCTTCGAGGTTCGTTTCCATCTGCTCGCCCCCGCCGTCCGCGCCGGACGGCGTGCAGGAGTAGACGGTGAACGCGAGTCCGAACGTCGTCGCCTCATGGTCCAGGCCCAGGACCGGCAGGTCACCCGACCGGCCGGGCACGGACAGGTTCACCGTCCGCACCCCCGGCAGCGGCCGACGCTGGGTGCCCTTCTTCAGCCGCCAACACCCCGCCGGATGGTCCAGGGGAACACCGTCCAGGAAGTACGTCGCGGACATCACACCACCCCCATAGCACCGGCCATCTGCAGGCCGCGGTTAATCGTCTGCGATGACGGTTCAGCCACCGGGTTGATCGAGGTCAGGTTGATGACCACTCCCCCGCTCCGGCCCGACCCGCCGCCCACGGCCGCGCCCGGACTGACCGACGCGGCCAGATCCGGGGTGAACGCCGCGGTGAGTTGCCCGGCGATGCTGCGGGCCGTGCGCAGCACCTTGCCGGCCGACCCTTGCATGCCCTGCGCCATGCCGAGCATCGTGAATCCGCCGATCTGCGCGAATACCCTGCTTGGGCTGGAGATGCCGAGGGCCTGCCGCACCCAGTCCGGCATGATCGACGAGAAGAACCCGAGGATGGAATTCCGGAACCAGTCCCACATGGACACGATGCCGGACCACAAGCCGCTGATCATGGCCATGCCGATGTTGCCCATCACCGCGCCGATGTTTCCGACCGCGTTCACGATCTGGCCGGGCAAGTCGGCGAAGAACTTGACCAGGGTGCCGCCGATCCACTGGCCGATCCCGGTCACCAGGTCCGGGATGATGCTGTGGCCGATCAACACGTCGTACAGCCAGCCGAACAGCTGGACGACGCTCTGCACCATCGTGGCCACGACGGTCGTGATCATCTGGAACGCGGGGCCCAGCAGAGACGACAGGCCCTGCGCGAGCAGAGACACCAGCGTGACGACCTGCGGCAGCACCGCGCCCGACAGCTGCACCAGAGACGGCAGGAGCGGCATGACCGCCTGGAGAATCTGGATGAACCCCGCCGCGAGCTGCATCAGCAGCGGAGCCAGCGCCAAGGTGAGCTGTACGGCCTGCGGCAGGATCGACGCTCCGAGCTGCAGCAGCAGAGGCAGGATCGGCGCCACAGCGGGCAGCAGCGCAGAGAACGTCTGAACGATCTGCAGCAGCACGGGCGACAGGGTGAGCAGCGCTTGCATGATCTGCACGCCGAACAGGACCAGTGCTTGCGACAGCAGCGGCAGAATCGGCGTGACGGCCTGGACGAGCACGCCGAGGGCCTGCACCAGGACGCCGCCGAGGACCGCCGCGACCTGCCCGGCGAGCGGCAGAAGAGGAGCCAGAGCCGGAACCAGGGCCATGGCGATCTGCGCCACCAGGTCCGTCAGCGGGCCAACCAGCGGCACCACAGCGAGCAGGAACTGACCGAACGCCGCCGCGATCTGGCCGACGACCGGCTGAAGCCGCACCAGCACCGGCACTAGCGCGCCAGAGATGATCGACACGGCCTGCACCACCGCCGGCATCAACGCCGTGGCGAACACCGCCACGAGCTGCACCAGCGGAGGCAGCAGCGGCGCCACCGCGGCGACCAGCTGACCGACGCTCACCAGCAGCAGCGAGATAGCCGGAGTAACCTGCACAATCGCGGACAGCAGCGCCCCGGCGAGGGCCTGCACGACCAGCTGCAGGGCGCCCAGGACCGGGCCGAGGAGTTGCGCCCCGACCTGCACCAGCCCGGCGATGAACGGGCCGAGGATCTGCAGAAGCGAGCCGACGCCGAGGACGAACTGAGCGAGCAGGCCGGAGTTCGCCGCGAGCACCGCCGTGATCGGAGCGAGGAACGAGGCGACCTGCCCGGCGAAGACGCCCATCACGCCGGCCAGCTGCGACAGCATGGGCACGACAGCCGCGATAATCTGCCGCACCGCTGGCAGGATCGGCACCAGAACCTGCACCAGCGCCGTGGTGAACTGGCCGATCAACGGCGAAATCTGCTGGAACATGGCAGCCAGCTGCGGGGCGATCATCTGCGTGAAGATCGTCTGCAGGTTCCCTGCGAGCTGCCTCAGCGGCTCCTCGAACGTGGCAGCCGCAGCCTTCAGCTGCGCCGTGACGTTGCTCGCCATCGAGGAGAACGCCCCTTTGACGCCGTCAGCGGTCGCGGCTGCGGCGATGCCGATCGCGGCGATCCCGGCGACAACACCGAGGAAGGAACCGGCGACTCCCACAGCGGTCGCGGACGCGGCCACGCCGAGCGACGCGAGTGCCGCGCTGGCCAACGACGAAGCGAGAGAGATCGCAGCGCCGGTTTTCGCTATCTGGGCTGCCCCGTCGTCGAACCGGCCTGCCATGGTGCGCAGCGCGACGACCGCCCGGCCCAGGCCGGGGGTGAGGTTGTCCCTCAGGGAGATCGTGGCGAACAAGTCGCCGACGTTGAGCGCCACGCCTCACCTCCCGCGAGCGTCCGTTGGTGGGGAGAGGAGTCAGGAGAGAAGGCCGACCGCCGCGGCGTACTGCAAGCCGCGGTTCATGCTTTTGCTGGTGGGTTCGGCCTGCGGGTAGTGGTTGTTGATCACCATGTGGATTTGGCGGCCGTCGCCGCCGCCGGGACTCGCCGGCACGGCGAGGGGCGGGGGCGGCGGTTGGCTGATCTGGGAGGCGTAGGTCAGCGGCCCGGGTGCCGAGCGCTGCAGAGTGCTGGACAGCCTGGTGGCCATGCTCTGCAGGTTCTTCTGTTTGGCGGCCATGCCGTTGATCAAGCCCTGCACGTTCTGACGGCCGATCTCGGCGAACACCTTGGACGGGCTGGAGATGCCGAAGATGCCCTTGACCAGGTCGACCGCACCGCTGGCGAGGTTCTTGATCGTGTTGACGAAGGCGTCCCAGGCTTTCGCGAAGCCGTCCTTGATCCCATTGACGAGCTCGGTGCCCAAGCTCCACAGCTTCTTGAAGGCCCCGGTGATCGTGTTGCCGAAGGTGATGACCCCGTTCTTGATCGTGTCGAACGCGCCCGAGAAATCCCCGGTCAGGAGCTTGGCCAGGGCGGTCACGATGCTGATCACCAGCGGCAGGATGCTGGTCGAGAGCTGGATCAAGGGCGGAAGGAAGGGGGTCAGGGCGCCGACGACCTTGGCGAAGACCGTCGCGAGGAGCTGCAAGATCGGGTTCAGGGCCGTGATCAGCTGCAGGATGGGCGGCAGCAGCGACTGACCCAATTGGGTAAAAACGGGAAGAATTGGAGTGAACGCGGTCAAAATGGTTGAAATGGCCTGGACTAGGGCACCGCCCAAGGCCGCGACGAGCTGTCCCACGAGGGGCAGAATCGGCGTTATCGCAGGTATCAGGGCCGTTGCCAGGGTGCCGACGAGCTGGGCGATCGGCGGCAGCAGGGGTAGCACGGCCGTGATCACCTGGCCGAAGGCGGTCGCCAACTGGCCGATGACCGGCTGTAGCTGAGTTAGTACGGGCTGCAGTGATGCGGCGATCGTCTGAGCCACCTGTACCAAAACCGGCATGAAGGCCGACGCCAGAGTGCCCACGAGCTGCAGAATCGGCGGCAGCAGCGGAATCAGCGCGGCCACGATCCCCGCGAAACCCGTGAGCAGCTGACCGATCAGCGGGCCCAGCTGCACCAGGACGGGAGCCAGCTGCGCGGCCAGAGTGGACGCGATCAACTGGAGCCCGGACATCAGCGGACCGGCCACGGACCCGGCGAGCTGCACCAGAGCGGCCAGCAGCGGACCGAGCGCCGCAAGAACACCGCCGATCCCCGTGACCAAGGTCGCCAAGAGGCCGCTGTTCTGCGACAACGCAGCAGCCACCGGCGCCAGGAACGCAGCGAGTTGGCCGCCGAACTGCCCGAGACTCCCGGCCAGCTGGCTGAGCAGCGGAGTGGCCGCGCCCACGATCCCCTGGATGGCGGGCAGCAGGGGCGTGAGCAGCTGCCCGAGCCCGCCCGTGAACTGGCCGATCAAGGGCGTGATCTGCGTGAACATGCCCGTCAGCGCCGGAGCGATCTGCGAGCCGAACATGCCCTTGAGCTGGCCCGCCGCCGCGATCAGCGGCCCCTGGAACACCGTCGCAGCGTCCGCGAGCTGACCCTTGACCGACGCGCCCAGGTCAGCGAACGCCGACTTCACGGCCGGTGCGGCGGCGGCCGCGGTGATGCCGATCTTGGCGATGCTGAGCGTCACGCCCGCGAACACCGCCGCCAGGCCGCCGCCCACCGCGACGCCGGCCGCGCCCACCCCGGCCAGCAGCCCGCTGCTCTTCACACCAGCTGAGGCGAGGGCCTGCCCCGACTTGACGACGGTGCTCGACATGCGCGTGGCCGCCATACCAGCGGTGACCATGGCGGCCTCGATGCCGGAGGCGTGAACCTTGATGCCTGCGGTGGCCCTGCCGAGCGGACCCGACATCTGGTCGCGCAGGCTCAGGGTCGCGTACAGATCACCGATCGACAAAGCCATGGTTCACCTCCCCGGGTGGTCGTTGTCGCTGGTCAGTCGTGAGCGCGGCCACGCGCACGGCTGGCCGTCTTGTCGGGGGGTGGCGCGAACTGGCGAGCGAGCCGGGTATCAGCCGTCAGCAGGCCGAGAATCCTGGTGCGGAGCCACCGCCAGGAGCGGCCCGTCAGCAGACCGGGCTCCTCGAGGTCGATCCCGTAGTGGCTGTGCAGGTCGGCCTCGACCAGGTCCCAGTGGCTCAGGAGGCTTTCCCACGTGAGCTCTGCGCCTTCCGGGACCGGGTCGTACCACTCGTAGAGCCCCGTGACCGGGTCGTACTCGCCGCCGCCTCGGAGGCGGCCCGGTCCGGGGCGAGGGCTTCCGGGTTGCCACCGGCGTCCCAGAACTTCATCGCGGCGTCGACGTCGACCGCGATCCACAGGAACGCGGTGACGCCGCAGTGCTTCAGCACCGGCCACGACACCTTGGCGGCGATCAGCTCGTCATAGACCGGGCCGAGACACCGCTTGTAGAGGTCGGTCTCCTGGTCGTCGTCCAGGTCCGCCAGGTCCGTCAGGTCCGTTTCCTTGCCGGACGCGGCGGCGACACCGGCCTGCATGAGCCTCTGGCACAGCAGGCCGGTTTCCGCAGTCGGCGCGGGAACGGTGTAGTCCGTGCCGCCGACCGGCAAGGTGAGCGTGTCGTCGAAGAACTCGTCGAGGGCCTTGAGCTTCGCCATCAGCTACGCCGCCACCGGGTTCTCGATGGCGACGGGCTTGCCCTGGCCGAGGAGCTCCACCTCGAACGGCTCAAGGTCGGTGGTCTCGCCACCTGCGCCCTTGTAGTCGACGGCGGCGCGGCCCTCGTAGGCGTCCGGGGAGCCGTCACGCCTGTACCAGCGGGTGTGCACATTCGCGCCGGGGCCGACAACGTGGCCGGCCTGCCGCAGGAACTCCTGGCCGGGGTCGGGGACGAAGGTGGCCGCCTCGTTGTCCCGCTTGCGGTTGCCGTTGCAGGTCAGGGTCCAGCCGCGCTGGGTGACGACGCTGGAGGCCCAGCCGTCGCCGTCGAAGTCGCTGTCGTCCTCGGTTTCGGTGTTGATCTCCTCCGAGAACTCGGTCAGGCCCTTGACGGGCGTCCAGGTCGGCAAGGCTGTGGCGCCGGTGTTCACCTCGACAACCCAGTCCTTGGCGAGCAGGCTGCGCAGCGTCATCTCTTCTCCTTGTGAGCGCATGCCGAAGCCGCCAGCACAACTGCTAGCGGCAGATGAAAAAGGGGATGGTCAGTCCCGGTAGGTGGAAGGCCGGACGCACAACAACTCGTAGCTGTCCGCCCGCTCCACCCGGCCCGAACCGTCCCGCGTGTGCGGGGCGACGATTCGCCGCTGGGCCAGCAGCACGAACACGCCGGTGGACAACCGGCGGTTACTCAGGCCGTGCACCGCGCCGAACACGGCGTCGGCCAGGTCGTCGGCCACGCGCGGGTCCGGGCCGCCCCGCATCCTGAACTGCACCAACACGCTGGAGTCGGTCTGCTCGACGTCGTCGCCGGCCTGGCCGAGGCCGTACGTCGCCAGCGAGATGGCCAGATCCGGAGCGGACGGCAGCCCACCGAGCGTGATGGCGGTCTGATCGGCGGTGTAGATGCCCTCGGGGGACCAATCGCCCGCGCCAGCGTCCTCCAGAAGCTGGCCAAGACCCGCCAGCAGCAGCCGAGTCCACCCCTGCGGCGGCGTCACCGGAACAGCTCCTTGAGCTGCTGCGCGATCATCGCCTGCACCGCGGCGGCCTCCTCTTCCAGCGCCGTCTCCAGGTACTTCGCTTCGCGACCGGGCGCGTGCTTCCAGTCGAGGTTTTCGTGCTGAGCCACCGCGTACGGCTGGCTGTAGCTGATGGAGGCCCGCATCTCATCGCGGTCGACCGCCGTGTCACCCGAGTTCTGCAGGTGACCCTCCTGCAGCGGCACTCGCATGTTCGACACCTGCAGGACGTGCAGCGCCGCGTCCTTGAGCACCCGGGCAACCACCGTCTTGGTCTCCTCGTTGAAGGCCGCGGGGTTGAGGTGCATGTCCAGCTTGACGTCGATGCTGTCCTTCACTTGAGGGCCACCTCCACATGATCGGGTGTGGGCAGGCCGCCTCCGTCGCGGACGAGAGACGTGATGGCCGTGGTCGACCGGCCGTTGACCGTGACCCGGCTGCCGGGCGGGCACACGACGCCGGGCTTGAAGTAGACCGTCGTGTCGGACACGATCTCCAGGCCGTTGGCGTCCCGCACGAGCTGCCGCTTGTCGTCGGCCAGGCACGGCTCGGTCGTCTCCGGCCCGTACACGGGCCCGTACGCTCCCTCACCGATCAGCGGCTCGATCGTCGCCGTGTGCCGGAACATGAAGCTCGGGATGGCGGTCACCAGGTCATCACCGCGATCAGGAACCCGGCCCGGAGCAGGATCGACACGGCGTCCTGCGCGTAGCGGGGCGCGTTGCCGTCCTTGCTGTCCACCCGCGCGAGGCGGACGGAGCCCATCGACACGTCCTTGAAGGCCGACGCCGTGCCGAACTCGTCGCCCACGGTGAGCGTCCAGGCAGCCTGCACGCAGGTCGCCTGCATCATCGCCTTCTTGAGCTTCGGGTCGAGGGCGAACTCCTGGTCGTCGACCTCGTAAATGGCGTCGGCCAGCAGCTCGTCAACGCGTTCCGACGCCCGCGCGAGCCGCCGGTCAATGTCGGCCGGGCCCGACTGCCCGGTGTAGTCGAGATACTCCTGCGCCGTGGCGTAGGTCGGCATGGCTACCCCGCTGGCAGTTCGAGGACGTGGACCGTCAGCCCGGCCGGGTCCGAGTAGTCCAGGTAGACCTTGCCGTCGGCCTGGTTGTAGATCGCGGGCAGCGGCGGGATCAGCACGTCCCCGTCATTCGCCGGGATCGTGTACGGCTTGTCGGCCAGGGGCTGCCCCTCGACCTCGCCGGGGATCTGCACCGTCACCGTACGGGGCGCGGCGTTGGTGTTCTTCACGCGGATCGCGCGCCTGCTGTTGTTGACGAACGCGTGCCCGTCAATGGCTGCGGGCGTGGGCAGCGCAGACGCCAGGTTATGACCGGCGCGGGTGATCTTCGTGATTGGCAGGTCGGTTCTAGGCATCGTCGTCCTCCTCCTCCTGGCCGAACTCCTTCACCAGCGAGGCTTTGCTGAGGGCGCGAGCGTCCCTCCCGGCCATGCCTCTGGAGATCGCGTATTCGACCCACGCGGCCCTGTTGTCGGTGTCGAGCGGGCGCGACGGCCGAGCCGGGGGGACGGGCACCGGCTCGGCCAGCTGCTCGTTCGGCTGCTCGTCCGCGGCGTCGATCAGCAGCCAGTTCGGCAGAGCGTCCAGCCGGGCCGACCGCTGCGGCGTCTCGTAGATGTCGCCGTTGTTGCTGTTGCGGTACACGTACACGCGCGCCGCCTTAGGGATTCACTCGGAAGTCGACCTGCACGATCACCTCGGCCGGGCTACCGGCCGGAGCGGCGGTGACCATCGACAGGGTGTCGCCAGCGGCGAACGTGGCGTTCTGCAGGTGCGTCCAGCCCGTCCACGAGTCGGTGGCGGTGGCCAGGTTCTCCGCGAGCATGTCGCCGCCGTTGCGCTGCGCGTTCACGGTGCCGCCCGTCCCGCCTGCCCGGTAGGCGCGCACGGCGATAGCCGTGCAGGCGACCGGGAGCCTGGTCACCATGTACGTGCTGGCCTTGCCCGCGGGGACGCGGTACTCCTTGGTGAAGGTGCGGACGGCGGACAGGTCGACGTCGCCGCCCTTGCCGTCCACGGTGTTGACCTTGTGGCCCATCAGTGGCCCCTCCTGAGGCTGGGAGATGGAAGGCCCGCCCGTGGTGCGGGCGGGCCTTGGGGCTGCCTGCTAGCAAAGTGCTAGCAGGAGGGGTTACGCGACGTCGGCGTCCTTGATCAGTACGGCGCGGTCCTCGTCCAGGGTCTTGGTGCCGTACAGGCAGTCGATCGAGACGACGTCCTGCTTCTTGTCGATGTCGTAATCCATCACAACCCTCAACCCAAAACCCTTGTAGCTCGCAACGGCGGCATTGGCCGCGCCCTGCGGCAGCACCAGGGGGCGCGTCACCAGGGCAAACGCGGTCCGGTGGAAGGCGACGCCGACTTCGCTCTTGCTGTTGCCGGTCGTCTGCGCCGGGACCTTGATGTTCTGGGTCTGGTACGGGTCGAAGCCGAAAACCCTCCGACCCAGCGACGCCTCACGCAGGCCGTCCGTGTCGCCACGGGCGTCGGCGCGGTTGAACAGGTCGTCCTGGAGCCACAGCGCCTCGATCTCCGGGCCGACCACCATGTAACGGTCAGCGGCGGGCACGTTCTGCTGGTTCAGCACGCGCCTGGCATCGATCGCGGTACGCGGGTCGCTGAAGGGCTTGACGTTCGCGCCCGGCGGGTTCGCAGGGAACTGGCCGACCACGCCGACCTCCTGCAGGACGTCGTCACGCAGCGCCAGGATGTCCCGGTCGATCTTCTGCGCGATGGCCTCCATCGCCGGGTTGAGGAGCTGCGTGCCGAAGTCCTCGATCTTCAGCGTCAACTCTTCCGTGGTCACCGCGAAGGAGACGTCGGCGAAGTGGTTCAGGCGGACCGGGATGCTAGTCTCCTGCGCGTTCTGGATCTGGATGCCGTTCGCGCGGACGTACTCGTTCGCCTGGAAGACCGCCGGCTTGCGGACGTTCACGGTGTCGCCGATGCGCGCCGCGAACTCCTCCTCGTAGTCGCGGTGCACAAGCATCGCCATCACGGTCGTCTCGTACAGCGTGGCCAGCGCAGCGCGGGCGATCACGGTCGGGGTCAGAAAGATGTTAGCCATGTGGGCCTACTCCTTGGCAGTGGACTTCGAGGCGCGTCGCGCCTTCCGGAAGTCGTCGGTGGTCATCTGGTCGGGATCGCTGGATCGGCCACCGGGCCCACCGGTGAACTCCCCTCCGGATCGGGCAGGCGGCCCCGCCAGGGATGCCGCCTTGAATTTCGGGTTGTCCTCAACCGCCTGCGTGATCCGCTCGGCCAGGACGGTCGAGAAGTCCTCCGCATCGGGGTCGAGGTCCTTGATACTGCGCAGGAACGAGCGGCTGTCGAGCAACGCGTCCCCGTCCGCGCCCTGCTTGAGCGCGGTTCGGTGCACTCCCAGCTCGGTCAGCGCGCGGCGGTGCAGCTCCCGCTCGGAGTCGCGTTCCTTCGCCGTGCTGTCCCGCTCGGTGGTGAGGCGGTCGATCATGTCCTTCGGATCGACGGGCTTCTCCTCCTCGGCGACGATGCCGAGGGCCTTACCGATCTGCTGTGCCAGCTCAGACTTCGCCTGCGCCGCGACGTCCTCAGGGGACGGCCCGGCCTGCTGTTCGGCCTGCTTCTCCTGGAGCTGCGTGCGGTACTTGACTGCGTCGTTGCGGGCTCGCCGCAGCTCGGCCTGCGCCCACGCGGGAAGATCGGTGATCTTCCGCGCGTCCGGCTTGGCCTTGTCGTCCTCGGCGGCCGGGGCCTGCTCGGGGACGGTGTCGCCCACCACTTCCGGCGCGGGGGCGGCCTGGCCGGCCGGGTCGGCGGTGGAGGCGACCTCGATCTCGTCGTCTGGCATGGCTGACTCCTTGAATCGGTGATGTGCCGCCCGACCTGCGGGCTGTCGCACGCCGCCCGACCTGCGGGCGGACATGAAAAAGGCGCACCTGGTGGGGTGCGCCTGGAAATGCGAAAG
This sequence comes from Nonomuraea marmarensis, assembly GCF_043197025.1. Taxonomy (NCBI): domain Bacteria; kingdom Bacillati; phylum Actinomycetota; class Actinomycetes; order Streptosporangiales; family Streptosporangiaceae; genus Nonomuraea; species Nonomuraea marmarensis. The sequence goes on along the minus strand of NZ_JBICRM010000034.1, from coordinate 57,509 downwards.
GCCCGCGCCGGGCGGGCCTTTCACACGGAGTATGAGGGGTGAGCTAGTCGACGACCAGCTCAAACTCTGGGGCGTACAGGGCGGGGTCGAGGACGTCGCTGGCGGGTCTGCCCGCATCGTAGGCGCCCTTGAGGATGCTCCACAGGCGCGGGCCCGCCGCGATGGCGGGCCTGCCCGCGTCCTCGTTCTTGACGAACCCGGCCGCGTCCTTGCCGTCCGTCCACACGTAGCCGAGGACCATGCCGTCCGGCTCCTTCAGCTGCGCGCGGCGCACGTCGGCCGGGTCGGCGGCCTTGCGGCTGTAGGTCCCAGCCGACTTGCCGACCACTGTGACGGTCTCTGAGAACCGTGGATGTACGGATTCCTGTTCCTCTGCCATCCCGCCATCCTCCTACTGGTCGCTGTATCCCGTGTCAACGTCGTTCAACGGATCGGGCCGCCAGTCGGCTGGTGGCCCGTGATCAAACCAATCGTCAGGAACGACTTCGACTTCGACAAACCATTTATTTCTTGCTTTATACACCGAATGGACGACATATGTCGTATTGCGACGCAAAAGCAATTCACGCTCACCGGGATGGGTCGTAAGGCCATCCACATTCAGCGCGTTATGGCCAGCGGGAACACGCACCGCCAGGGCAATAGGATTGCTGGCAAACGCGGCTTTCCTGCCGACGCTGGTACTCATGTACGCCTTGTCCCGCAGGACCCGGCCGACCATCCCTTCCATCTCCTCCGGGGACCCAAGGTCCACGCCGTTTGCCTTGGTGAAGCCCGAATCAACGCCTCGATGCACGATAACCGGCTCAGGAACCGTCTGCCGACTCATCGCCTTATCGAGATCATCGATCAGCTTGCGGGTCCCAGGGCTGCCGGCGCCTTCAGGCCCCCTCAGAGCCGCGTTCATCGGGCCATGCGAGTCGCCCGTGTACGCCCGGATTGCCCGCAGTTCGTCCCCAGCCCAGCCACTCTTGGGGATCGCGGGCATCTTGGCCTTGAGCCACTCGAACCCCTCGGTATTCAACCGGTGGCGGGCAGCGTCTCGCATCGACGACATACGGCCGCCGGTCGTGGGCCGAGTAGTTGCAAGCGGTTTTGCTTGCATGGAAGACGCCGGACTGGCCGGTGTCGTCTTGGACTTCGCCGAGCTCGGCGCCGGGCCGGCCGGTGCTGGCTTCGGATTAGGTGTCGACTTCGGCTTCAACGACGGGTGGAGGTCCGGAGACGTCGTCTCATCAGGGCGGACCCGCTCACGAGACGACTGCCGCAGCAGCCCCGTCTTGTCCAGGTGCTCCTTCATCTGCGCCTGGTACGCCTTGGTGCGCTGATCCGCGATCTTCTTCTCCGGGCTGCCCGCGGGGGCCGCCGCCGCGCGCCGCTTCCACCCCCGGATCTGCCGTTCGAGATAACGCTGTTGCTGCGTGTCCTCGTAGTCGCCCTTCGCTTCCACCTTCGGCTGCGGCTTCGTCAGCCCCGGCAGGTACACGCCGAAGGTGTGCTTGCAGTTCGGATGCTGCAGGCCCGCCGCCCTGGCCTCGGCCACGGTGCCCGCGACCTGCACGGTGATGGTCTCGCCCGTCAGGACGTTCTTCTCCTGCCGCTCGCCGACCGCGCTCGACTGGCTGAGCACCTTGGCTTCCCACGGGTCGCACAGCGGGCACGTGTACGGCGCCCGCGACACCATCACCAGGTCACGGCCATTCTCGGCCAGCGTCTGCAGGTGCCCTTCGTTCGCTGCCCGCGCCATCGCTGTTCGGGCCGCCATCTCCGCGTACGAAGAGATCGACCAGGTGCGGCTCTTCCCGTCGAAGAACGTGATGCCTTTCGCGGCGAACCTCTGCAGCACCTGGGTTGTCGCCTGCTCCCGCGTCATCGCTCCGGTCAACGCCAGCGGCGTCGTCTCAGCGATCACCTGCCGGTAGATGTCGTTGACCATCCGCAACGCCCCCGTGGTGAGGGGCGGCAGCAGGCCCAGCGCCTCCTTCAGCAGCTGCGCCAGACCCTTCCCGGGAGTGATGCCCTGGTCCTCGCCCAGGTGCTCCAGCTCCTGGCTCGCCCGCACGAAGCCGTCCTGCCACGCCTTCGTGACGCCGTCCTCAAGGGCCTTGGACGCGAGCGCTTCCAGGTCTTTGAGGACCTTCTCAGCCTGCAGGCCGAGCGCCTGGATCTCGGCAAGCCGGGCGTGAGCCTGCTGCGCCGTGCCGCCCTTGGCCAACGCCTTGGCGATGACCTCGAACAGGTGCTCCTCAGCCTCGGCGTACCTGTAAGAGATCGCGGCGGCGAGCGCGATACGCTCGTCCACCGCCTCCATCAGGTCAGCCATCGAGGTCGTCAGTGGCGTCGGGGATGATCTGGTCGGAGAACGAGTCCGGGTCCTTCACGTTCAGGCCCATCTCGTCCCGCAGCCGCGTCTTCTCCGCCGACACCTGGTCGTCGTCCCAGTCCGGATGCACCATGCGGACACGGGTGTCGATGCTCGCAGACTGCGCCCTGTTCAGCAGCTCCACGGTGCGGGCCACGGACTCGGTCTCCAGGAACACCCCGTCCGGCCACTCAATCTGCGGACGCTCCGCCGTGACCTTCGACTTGTAGATGTAGTGGTCCACCGACAGCAGGCAGTCGCCCAACCAGGCCAGGGCGGGCGTCCAATAGCCGACCTTCCGGCCTCGGGTGGTGAGGGACTGCCGCTCACGGGAGTGAATCTCCGTCGCGGTCGCCTCCACGCCCTCCCCGGCCTCGCCGAAGGACTGCACGGAGTACCCGGCGCCCCGGAGGATCTGCGCGACCAGGGACTTGGCGGTCTGCTGGTGCTCCTCCACGCGGATCTTGAACTGGCTTTCGGTGATCATGTTGCCGCCGCCGTTCGCTGGCGGCAGCATGCCGAGCCCGCTGTAGATCTCCCGGTCCGGGTCCCAGTACGAGCCCCGGCCGCGGCCCGTGTTCTGCAAGAACACCTCAGGCACGATGATCCGCGCCTTGCCGAGCCGCAGGTCCCGCATCCACGACGTCCATGTCTCATCCAGGGCGTCCATCAGCGGCTCGACCCCGGCGTAGTCGGAGCGGCCCAGCGCCGTGCCCCGCAGCGTGCGGTGCGGGCGCATGTTCGGCACGTAGTAGACGAGCAAGCCCTTTTGATAGCCGGACTCGAAGCCGCCGTCCGCGTCGACGATCTCCGCGAACCCGGCGGTCGCAGGGTGGTCCTGCAGCGGCACCGGATGGCCCAGCCGAGCATCGTCGCCCTGGAAAAGTCCGTGGTAGACACGGCCGCGCTCGTGGCGTTCCAGGTGCCGCCAGACGACTTTCTGATCCTCGCCCACGACCCGCCAGAACGTCACCGCCGACAGCCTGCCCGAGTGGAACTCCGGCACCGCGCTGTCGGCCGGGACCGAGTCGACCACCGGATGGTCAGCCATCTCGGTATCCCAGCCCACCCGCAGGTAGACGCCCCCGTACGCGCTGTCCAGCTCGCCGGCCTCCAACAGCCCGGCGTAGACGGAGCCCTCGTTCATGATCTGGTCGAGCCGCTTCTGCGTCTTCTTACCGACGGCCCGCAGAGTCGGCGGCTCGCTGAACATCAAGTCCGCGGACTTGGCCGCGATGTCCGCCGCCAGCGGGACGTGCAACTTCGTCGACCTCGACTGCCCGGCCGGGATCGGGCTGCCCCAGAACCAGCGGGCGACACGGCCGACAGCACCGCCAGCGAACTGCAACGGCCTGTCCCAGCCTTTGAGGTCCAAACCCAGGCCCGGCGTCACCGCCCCGTTGCCGTACACCTCGGCGAGCCGGTCAGGGTCACCGCTGTACCAGGCCCCATGCTGCCGGTACAGGCGCATCTCAGCACGCATGTGCGGGGGCGGCCACTCCTGGTCTTCAGTGGGGAGCGGCATCACACCACCTCTCGTTCACGGTCGTTCATCAGGTGATGGGGACGAGCCCGGCAGACAGCACGGGCCGCTCATCGACAGCGGTCACACGGACCCACGCGCGGTACGTGCCTTCGGACAGCACCGCAATACCGTCCGGGCCGACGAGGATCTTCGCGTCAGCCCCTTCCGGCGACGGCGGCTCCCACTCGGCCGTGCGCCAGTCGTCGTCGACCGGTTTCGCGTCCGGGTTCGTGAAGGCCATCTCCACGACCTCGCCACCGGTCGCCCCCTCGACGAAGACGTACAGAAACTCCCTGGATAGGGAGGACATGGGTTCCACTGGGCACCTCCCTACGTGTGGGGCGAATCCGCCCGCCAGGCCCCACGCGGCTTTCCAGCGGCCCAGCGGCGGTGTGGTGAATGGGCAGACCAGCTGCGGCGGACGATCCCGACTCCGACGATGTCCCGCCCGATGTCGGCCACCTCGGCGTGCTCGACAAGCACCGCCGCGTCGGTGGAGAACTTGGGGGCCGCCGCCGCAGCCGCTTCGGCCAGGGACGCGCTGTCGGTGGCCGCGATGACCGCGTCGACGGCGGCGGATTCGATGAGCACCGCGGCGTCGGACGTGTCCAGGCCGGTCGAGACTGACTCGACGAGCTGCCCGGAGTCGCTGGCCACCTTGACGACCGTCACCACAGCCGCTTCGGCCAGCGTGCCGATGTCGGAGGCCGCCGCCTGCACCTCCACTGTTGCGGCCTCGGTCAGCGCTGCGTGGTCGCTGGAGATGGGGCCGATCGTCTCGGCGATGTCCACCGTCTCAGCCAGCGCGCCACTGTCGATGCTGGTGGCCTGCGCGTCCACCTGGACGCTCTCGGCCAAGCGCGCCTGATCGGCGCTTCCTTGGCCGAGCTCCAGCAGCGACGTTTCGGCCAGCGTCGCTTGGTCGGCGCTGCCCGGCCCGGCGTCGATGGCCGCGGCCTCGCCCAGCGTGGTCCCATCGGACGATGTGACGTCGGCCGTGGCCGCTGCTGTCTCGGTCAGGGTTCCGGTGTCGTTGGCCGACTTGGAGACCCCGTCCGACTGGACGACGACCGTGGACGACTCGACCACGGCGGCCGCGTCGGAGCCCGTCTTGGTTTCCTGCGGAGACCCCGTGACTGCCGGGGTAATGGCCAGGGTGAAGCCGGCCCGCCACTCGATCGCGGTAGTGGAGGCGACGAAGTCCGCCGGGGCAGTTGCCGCATTGGACTGCAACCCCCGCGCCGCCGCCGCCACAACGGTGTAGAGCCGCGACTGGACGCGGTTCAGCGCGGTGAACCCGGCCGGTGTGGTGAAGGTGACGGCAACATTTGGCGGGCGGACCACGGGGATTCGGATCTCCAGGTCGCTACCCGACGACGGGACGATGCCTGGAGTGGTGACGTTGGCGCCGGTGCCCGCCGTCGAACGCATGATCAGCGGGATCGCCGACCGGGACGCGTCCTTAACCGCGATGATCAGGCAGACGCCGTCCGTTGATGGGGGCTGTTTGAACGTGTACGAGCCCGGCTCGGACAATCCAGCACGCTTCCACCACACCCGGATCGTCTGGGCGACCCCGAATTCGGAGATCCCGTCCAGGGAGTCCAGCAGTTGCCAGGTGGTGCCGCCAGTCGGCGTCGTCATTGCCGCCGTGGACGCGCGGTCCGCTGCCTGGATCCCGATCAGCACGTCATCGGCGACGACACCGGCAGGCGCGTTGATGGGGTAGCTCGACGAGCCGGTTGACGCCGTTGACGTCGAACGAATCGACGGCGGCGTGCTGGAAGCCTGCGGCTCGTTCACCCAGCGCGTCTCGACCAGACGCCCGCTGTCGCTGCTGGCCTTGGCGATCTCCGGCGCCTGGACGATGGTGGTCGTCTCGGCCAGCGTGCCGCTGTCGGTGGCGCTCTTGGACTCTCCGGGGACGGTGAACTCGATCTGGTCAACCCAGGCCGCGTCCGCCCCGCTGGGGAACGACTCGTCCTTGGTGTAGGAGAACGTCACCTGCGACTTGCCGGTCACGTTGAATGTGGCCGGGGTCCAGTCGATCTCGCCCGATTGGGTGAGCACTTCCACGCCGTCGATCAGGACGTGGAACTTGTCGAAGTCCTCCTCGGACGACACCCGGTAGGAGAAGGTCAGCGACGTGGCCCCGGTCGGGACGGTGACCACGGCATTCGTCGCCTGGAGATCGGTGATGGTAGCGCTTTTCAGCGACGAGGTGCCGACAGCGGCGAAGTCGGAAGCCCGCGCCCAGGTCCCCGTGATGGTGAGGTTGAGGGTTGCGTCCTCGAAGTCCTCCAGGATGGCCGCCACGACGCGGGCCCTCCCCTCAGGCAGTCACGTGGTGGCTCAGACCAGGGAGAGCTGGACCGTGAAGACCCAGCTCGCTGCGCTGGTCTTCGTCCCGAGGTTCTCCACCTTGCGGTTGAGCATCCGGCCGCCGGCCGCGGCGTTGAAGATGCCCCACTCGGCCCACGCGAAGTTCGCTTCGGCGGTCGAGAACGTCGAGCGGAACGACAGCGGGACGGCGGTGGCGCCGGTGCCGTCCGTGTGCAGCGGATAGGTCGCGTCCATGCCCTTGCGGAGCTTGTTCGCGCCCTGCAGGTCGGTCTGCACCGCGTCCGCCGTGGCGGTGCTGTCGCCGACACCGATCCTCGCGTTGGCCGCGTCGAACGCTGCGACGGTGGTTCCGCCGATGAGGCGGTGCCACAGGGCTCCCACCCCGCCGTACATAAGCAGGTTGCCCTCACGCTCGATCACCTCGAACGGTGTCGCGGCCGGGCTGGTGTCGTCGCCGTGGAACTTCTCCAGCTTCCACTTGCACCGCCACTTGACCACGTCCTGGCGGCCCACACCGGCGTCCAGGTGTCGGCCCTCGGTCAGTCGCGCGTTGTCCCGCATCGTGTGCCCTCCCGGACATGCAGAAGGGCCACCCGGTCGGATGGCCCTGACGTTTGTTGGTTGGGGGTGCGGCCCTGGCCCCGCGCCGCCCCTCAACGGCAGGGGCCGGGGCCGCACCGGCTCGACGCACGCACCCCCGGGGGTGCGTCGAGCGGCCCACGCCTGCGAGGCGGTGGGCGTCGGTAGCGCCAGCCTTACGACTTGCGCCAGTAGTCGGGCACGCGCTCCATCAGCGACATCCAGGCCGCCTGCGTGGTGTGCAGGATGTACCGTCCGGCGTCGATGCTGTGGTCGTCGACCTTCACTGGGGCGTCGTCGCCTTTCTCGGCTTTCCGGTCGTCCCAGGAGTAGGAGCCGACCTCGCCGAGCCAGCCGTGGCAGGAGCGATGCACCCTCAGCAGGTCACCAGCGATCAGGTTGCTGACGGTGCGGATGCCGTCGAGCACGGCGTTGTCGCCGAGCTGCGGCAGCAGCCCGTCGTGGTGGAGCTGGGTGACGAAGCTGGCCGCGCTGGGGTCGACGATGATCCAGTCGGGCCGGAGACCTCGCGTGCCGGGGCCGTAGGTGTCCGGCACGTCGTCTAGCCAGTCGGTGATCTTCGCCGAGTACTCCGCGTCGGTCAGCTGCCGGCGTTCGAGGCGGGAGTCCCATCGCCACTCGCTGGCCAGGTAGATGCGCCGCTGTCCGTCCGCGTCCGGGGTGGACACCCCGGCGAGTAGGGCCGAAAACGGATTGACGGTGCCGTAGTCGATGCCCACGCCCAGCCACCGCTCCATGAGCGGTAGCTCGTCGACGATGTGCCGGTCGGGGTCCCACATATCAAAGATCGCACCTTCGGCCATGCACCACTCGCCGAGGATGTAGCGGCGGTACCACAGGCCCGTGTACTCGGCCTTGAGGTTGGCGACGTACACCGGGTCGAGCGACGGGTTGTCGTCCAGCGTGAAGTGCCACCACTTCAGGTCCAGCTCATGGGCTCTGAGCAGGAACCGCTTGCGTAGCCAATGGTTGGGCGCGTCCGGGTTCGTCGTGCAGAAGATCTTGCTGCCGGTGACGGAGCAGCGGGCGAGCAGCTGGTCCCAGAACGCTTCAGGGATCAGCGTCGCCTCGTCGACGTACGCGCCCGCGCAGGTGAGACCCCGCAGACGGGATTCCGAGCGGACGTCGTTCGCGGAGATGATCTCGACACGGCGGCCGAGGATGTTCGCAGTCGGAGCGCCGCGCGTGTAGAAGATGCGCCGCGCCACCGGCCCGGTCAGCGACGGGTCCATGAGCGGCTCGAACACGTTACGGGCGATCGTGTCGCTCGTTTTGCCGACGACCACCAGGTGGCCGCCGCGCGGCGCCTGCGCCACGAAGATCAAGAACCGCAGCAGGGAGGCGATCGTTTTCCCGCTTCGTACGCTGCCCGTCCAGCAGTTGATCCGCGCCGTGGACTCCGCGATGCTGCGCTCCTGCGCAGGTGACAGCGTGACAACCGCCAGGCTCACTGGCTGTCCTCGCCGGCCTCGATGGCGTCGACGACCTCGACCGTCACCTCGTCCGGTGCGTTCCGGGCCTGCAGGCTCGCGAACAGGTTGCCGAGGAGCGACGCCACGTCGCTGTTCTCCGACCCGTTGCGGTTGATCAGGTCCAGGCCCAGCAGTGCGCAGCGGCGGGCGATCAGCTTCTCGGCCTGGTCGACGGCCTTCACATCGCCGCCAAGCGCCTTGGCCCAGACGCTCGCCATGAGCCGGTCCAGCCGGTCGATCTCGATCTGCAGCAGGTGCTCGGACGCGATGTGCTCGGCCTTGGCGGCCTTCTGCATCGAGCGGGTGATGTCCTTGATGACGGCGGCCGACGACGAGTAGCCGAGGTTTTCAGCGATGATCGTGGGGCTGATGCCCGCGATCCGCATCTGCACCGCCTTGGCGCGCCGTTCCGCGACGACGGTGGCCGACGCTCGCTTCTTGCTGGAAACCATGAGGGGACCCCCGTCCGAGGAACAACAGGTTGGAAGGAATGAGCGCGGGTCAGCTGTCGGTGCCGCGCCAGACGTGGAGGACGAGCTGACCGCCCTTCACCACCGGCCCGAGCCGCATGTCAGGGCCGACCAGGTGCGCAGCGTCGTCGTCCACCAGCACCCCGGCGTCGGTCATCGCGCCGTCGACCGCAGCCTTCGCGGACGGGTACCAGTTGCCCGGGTCACGCCTACGCCGGTCGGTTGGCCGCAGCTCCCCAACGACGTACACCCGCTCCAGCTGGGGCAGGCCGACCGCCTTGGACGCGGTGTGGCCAGCGCGGCGTAGCAGCTTCGTGAGCCGGGCCTTGACCATCGGGTGGAGCCGCTGATTGCTGTTCAGCAACTCCATGCCGGGCGGCAACTCGATCGTCCAGTGCGGGGGTGGGCGCTCGTCGAACCACATCGCGTCACCCCCCGTCTCGTTACTGGGCTGAGGCGAACGCCCCGATCACCGCCCACGAATGCCAGCGGAACAGCACTTCCGGGGCGTGCCAGCCCGCCTCTGTCATGGCCTGCATCGTCGTCTGCTGCGGGTACGGCCGTAGCACGCCGCGCAGCGCGCGGGCCTTCGCCCGGATCGCCGCGTCCGTGATGCCGCGCTCCGCCTTGTAGTCGTGCGCCACGTCGATGCCGATCTCCGCCCACCGGGAATCGATCGGGCGGATCTTCTCCGCGACGATCAGCGCGCCGCTCTCAGCCGAGCACGCCCGCGCGAGCCGTAGCGCGTCCACGCGTTCCGGCTGCGGCAGGAACTGCAGCGTGAACAGGCACAACGTCAGGTCCGCGTCCTCGTGCACCAGCGGCCCATCCTGGACGCGGGTCGCGCTCAGGATGATGTCGTGCTCGCCGCCGATCTCCTTCATCTCGATCGCGGCCTGGGTGAGCATCGCGGGCTGCTCGTCATACAGCGCGAACCGGATGCCCCGGTTCGGGTGCCGTTGCAGGATGCGCCGCGCCGACGCGCCCGTCGACGCGCCGAGGTCCGCGACCAGGCCGCCGGCCGGGACCAGCCAGTCGGTCGTCTCGGCGACGAGGTCCTGAATCACGTCGTAGTGCGGCACGCTGGCGCGTACGTGGTCGTCGAACACGTCGACCACGTCGGGCGTGAACTGCCAGCCGCCCGTGTCGAACTGCTCGGCGATGTCGGTGTCGTCGTTGCTCATGCTCTGCTCCTGACGACGCGCTGGTACTCGGCCCGGTAGAAGCGGGCCGGGTCCGGCAGCACGCTCGTGATCGCCGTCTTCAACCCGAGGCCGTCCTGGAACGCCACCTTCGGCCTACGCACCACGGACTCGGGCAGCAGCCCGGCATAGGCACGCTGGAGCACGGCCTTCGGGTGGGCTTTGCCGTCCGCCACGGCGTGCTGCTGCAGAGACAGCGCCAGGTCGACCACGTCCGGGTCGCAGAACGGCAACCGGCCCTCGACGCCGTACGCCATGAACGTCTTGTTCACCCTCGGGAAGTTCTTCCTCGCCTGAGCGGCCATCAGGTCGCGCCGGTAGATGTGCCAGTCGGTGTTCTTCAGGGCGTGGTAGGCGAACCCGTACGACGCCCACAGCTCGTCGGACCCCTCACCGGAGTAGGTGACCTTGAAGCCGTCCGAGCGGATCCGCTCGGCGAGCAGCAGACACGCCCAACCGATCTCCACCTGCGCCTTGTACGGCATCTCGATGACCTGGACCACGCGGGCCAGATCGTCCGCAGTCGGCGCCGGAATGTCGACCTCGACCAGCTTGATTCCGAGATGCTGGGCGACTTCGCGCGCGCACCGCAGGTCCCGCGACTTCGGGTCCATGCGGGCGGTGTAGGCGACCAGGCCAGGCACATGCTGGGCCAGTTCGTACGTGATGGCGGCCGAGTCGATCCCGCCGGACAGAAGCGCGCACACCGGCACGTCGGCGATGAGCCGCCGCTGCACGGCCTGCCCGAGCGTGGCCTTCAACCTGGTCGACGACTGCGCCAGGGTGTAGCCCGCCGGCGTGCACCGCTGGGTGTGGAACCTCGACCAGGAGGCGCGGCCACCGTGGATCGTCCCCCACTGCCCGGCCGGGACATCCGCGATCAGATGGGAAGCCATGGGGCGGCCCACCGCGGCGAACGCCTTCAGCTCCGACGCGGCCATGACCGGCTGCGCCAGATGCAGATGCAGCGGGATCTCGCCGTGCCGGTCCCGGGCGACGTGGAGCACGCCGGGGCGCCGCTCGTTCACCCACGCCACCGCGAACATGCCGTTCACCAGCGGCAGAGCCCGGTCAGGGCCGAGCACGGCGAGCGCGGCGGCCAGGACCTCCGTGTCGCCAGTCGTCTTCCACACGCGGCCCGGGTCGCGCTCCTCCACGGCCTGGCGCAGCTCAGCGGCGTTGTAAATCTCGCCGTTGTACGCGATCGTGACCGGCCCGTCCCGGAACGGCTGATCCGACCGGGAGTCGAGGTCCTGGACCGCGAGACGGGTGTGTCCGAGGTGCACGCCGGCCACCGTTGCCGTCCTGGCCGCGTCCGGCCCGCGATGCGTGAGCGCGGCCACGGCCGGGGCGAGGTCGAGTTTGCCGAGACCGGCGACGATGCCGCACATCAGATCCTCCCCGCGTCACGCAGGGGGACGAGCAGCTCGTCGCGGACGGTCGCGGCGATCCGCGCCATCATCACGGGCGGCACGGCCCGGCCGATGCGTTCCCACCGCCTGTAGTAGTTGCCGGTGAGCACGAAGTCGTCCGGGAAGCCGCCCATTCTGCGCAGCTCCGCCAGGGTCGGGTATCGCGGGTGGTCGGGGTGGGTGAGGGCCGCGGTGCCCGTCGTGCCTGCCCTGGCGACGATGGTCGGGGACGGCTGGTCGAAGCTCAGCCGCTTGAGACTCAGCCGCGTCGGGTGTCCCTGGCCTGGGCGGATCTCCCGCCACAGCCTTTCGACGGAGTAGCCGCGCAAGCTCAGCTGCTGCCCGGTCTCCGGGTCGGTCTGCAGGTCGTCGAACGCGCCGGGCAGATCGTGGACCGCGTCGCGCACCGTGTACCGGTACGGCAGCGGCGTCGGGTGGGCGGGATCCATGCCGAGGTCTTCGCGGACGCCGACGAAGATGAGTCGCCGCCTGGCCTGCGGCACGCCGAGCCACTGCGCGTCGAGCAGCTTCGCGCTGACCCGGTAGCCGGCCTTCCGCAGCGCGGCGAGGATCTCCTTGAAGTAGCCCTTCGCGGTGCCCTGCACCAGGCCCGCGACGTTCTCAGCGATGAACGTTCGCGGCTGCAGGTCGCCCAGGAGCCGGGTGAACTCGAAGAACAGGTCGTCGACCCGCTGCCGGGTGTCGCTGTACTGCTTGACGATGCCCCACCCGGCTTCTCGCTTGCCTGAGGTGGAGAACGCGGCGCATGGTGGGGAGCCGTCCATCAGGTCGATCTCACCCGCCTTGAGTCCGGTCGACTCAAGGACGTCGGCGGCGGTGACCTCGCGAATGTCGCGGGTGTCGAGCACGGTGTACGGGGCGGCGTTGGCCCGGTACGTCTCGGCGGCCGCGGGGATGAACTCGCTGGCCCACAGCATGCGGAACCCGGCCATGCGGTAGCCGAGCGACGAACCCCCGCAGCCGGAGAACGTCGAAATCCCGTTGAAGCCGTTCCACGGGACCGCCCGGACCTCGGCCATGCTCGGCACCCGGTATGGCGGCTTGGTCATCGGGGCTTACCACTCCACGTGTACGCGCAGCGCGGGCACTGGTAGTCGGTGCTGATGTCGTCGTCGAACGACTGGAAGTCCTCCGGCGACGGGCCATCCGCAGCGTCGTCGGCCCCGCCGTCGTCGCCGTACTCGTCGTGCACCCCTGCTGCGACGTGCGCGTCCACCGCGAGAGCTTCCTCGAGGTCGGCCAGCTCGTCCGAGGAGTAGCCCGTGGCCGCGAGCAGGTCCGCGTCCGCCTTCTGAATGTCGAGCAGGGACTGAGCCAGCACGTCTTCGTACCAGCCGCCCTTCTCACCGGTCCGGTTGTGAGCGATCAGGTACGCCTCGGCGTCCGCGTCGGACCGTGATGACCAGCCGCGGACGATCGGCGCGAGCCACGTGCCGTCCTCGGCCAGCTGCACACCCTCCGGAGGGCTCGCCCCTTCGGCGGCCATCGTCGTCAGGACCTCTTTGCGGCCGTGGCCGACGACGAGCCGGCCGGTGCGTTCGTCGATCTCCCCGGCGACGACGCAGCCGAACGTTTCGATCGAGGCGCGGATTCCGGCCAGGTCGTGGTCTTTGGCGTTCCTCGTCGCGGACGGGATGTCCGGCAGTGGCATGTACTCGATGTAGCGCTGCATCACCCCTCCGTCCTGGCCGCGGGGAAGGCGCGGACGATCGCGTGGAACAGGTGGTCCTTGACCCGCTCGGCGTCGGGCAGGTCGCCGTACGGCACCAGGCACGGGTGTGTCTTCGCTGCTTCGTCCTTGACCGGGCCGTACGTCCAGCCGCCCGCGCGCTTCACCTCGCACCACGACTCGTGGAGCTCCTGCGGCGTCGCACCGGACAGGGCGGCCTCGACGCCCTTAATCGCGGACTCCCGCTGCCAGGCGGGCGCGTCCGCCCAGTGCGGTGACGGCGCCGGGTCACCCGCCGCGATCTGCAGGACGCGGTTCGCCTCGTGGCACACGCGGGCGATCGTGGTCGCATACACCTTCATGCTGGGGTCCTCCGGGGCGTGGGGGTCGTCGTCGGGGAACTGCTCGATCACAGCCGCAGCCTCACGGAGAACTGCGGCGAGGAGGCTGCGGAACTCGGGGACGTCCAGGGCCAGGTTCGTCACGCCGGGGTCGCCGGTGGCCTCCGCCTTGAGCGGCAGGTCGAACGTGGCGAGGGTGGTCTCCTGGGCGCCGACGCGCAGGGCCAGGACGGCGGGGAGAGAGCTGATCGTGAGGGCCATCACGCGACGACCGGTTCGCAGGCGAGCAGCTGGCGGCCGCGCTTCTCGTACCAAGCGGTGAGCGCGCCGTCGACGACCTCGTGAATCTCGGCCGCCACGTCGTCGTAGCTCACGTCTTCGGGCAGGTGGTCGCTGTCGTTGATGGACGCGGTGAAGGACCAGCGGGTCATGGTGGCGCTCATCGGGTGTCGCCCCCCTCCGCGGCCTCCGGCTGGTAGCCGTACGCGGCGCGCTGCTCGCTCATCACCATGGCGGCCATCGCGCAGGCGAAGACGTCCCAGGAGTGCGTCTCCACGGCCAGGTCAGGCACCTGCACGGATGCCGACACCGTGCCGCCCTTGCACGGGCGGGTGACGATCGGTGTGGCGGACTCCCACTCGACCGACCAGTGGTATTTCGCGGCCCACTTGGCGCGCGGCCTGCCCAGCCGTACCCGCTTGAGCCTGAGCTGCACCTGGTGGCTGTCGCCCTCGGGCATCTTGATCCAACCCATGACGGGCCCGGCGGCGGCCTCGTGGCTGTACCGCTTGTGGCCGAAGACCTTCTCCACCAGGTCGAGGTTGACGCGGCCGTGCATCCACCACGGGTCGTCGCGTGACCAGGAGTTGCGGCGCGCCCACAGCTGCGTGCGGATCGCCCAGTCGTCGAACGACAGGCTGATCACCCGCGACTCGTAGCCCTCCGGGATCAGGCGGCGCTGCAACCAGGTGCCGAACCGTTCGGTGTGCAGGTAGAGGGCGCCCAGCGGGTTGATTCGCAGGTGCGCGGCCAGGGTGTGCTCGCTACCGGCGTTGCCGACCTTCACCTCGACGGAGAACCCGCCGAACGTCCGGCCGAGCAGTAGCTGCCCGCCGATCGTCCCGGTCGGCTTGTCCGGCCACGGGCCGGGCAGCCTGTGGCCGGCGCGGACGCGGGCCATGGCCTTCCGGATTTCCTCGGTGGTGAGGACGTACCGCTCCGGCTTGTCGATCTCGCCGTCGTAGCGTACGCCGATGGGCCATTCGTCTGGGTCGAGGTTGCCCTGCGGGTCGGGGCGGACTCCGCACCGGTCGCACGTCACCCAGCGCGCGGCGCGCAGGGTGGCCCCGATCGGGCCGTGCCCGTCGACGACCGGCTTGTGTCCGAAGAGACGGCACCACAGCATGAGCCGGGGCGCGTCGTTGAGCCAGAAGCTGCGGTCGGCCAGGCGGCCGGGCTGTCGGCGGCCTTCCTGCTCTGCGTTGTCGGAGGTGTGCCAGTACATGAGGGGGCCTCCAGGAGGCAGAGGGGTGGAGGACCCGACCCCGGCTCGTTTTCCGCGCCTCCCCCGTGCGGGCGCAGGGCCGTGCCGGGGCCGGGTGGTCATGGGGAAGGCCCCGTCCCATCTTGGGGATCGGGGCCTTCCGGCTTCTGCGCGTCTCAGAGCGCGACAGACAAGATCGACTCTGCGGGGATCTGGAGCCATGCGGGATGTCGCGAACGTTGGACACGCGCGGGCTCAGAGACGCGTACGAGCTAACATGCAAGCACTTTGGCATGCGTGTTCTACTCTGGCCCGCAGCATATGCACTGTTGTCAAGTCACCGCAAGCCGGACCCGCCGAAAAGCTGACGTCAGACGAGTACCGGCACGTCCTCCCCGCAAGTCACTCGGCCGCACCTGCGGCAGACTCCGGCTCGGCTACGGTTTCAGCGCGATCACCGGGCGTGAAATCTAGACTTGTTCTATGTTCGGACAACCCGAGGCTGCGCGAGATCCGTCCTTGGATCCAGTGGCAGCAGCTTCCTTCTGGAGAGCACTGGCAGTAAGCGTCAAGCAACCGCTTGGGAACCCCACCCTCGCGCTGCTCCATCACATGATGGCTGTCGATAAGCGCATGACGGCTGTCGACGAGTTCATTGATCTAGCCGACCCCCGAATGCCAATTGTTGATGGGCAACATCGGTGGGGGGTGCTATTTGACCTCTTCAACCGGCAACAACGCAGGAGCATCCATGGCGCCTGGAAGGCGCATGGCTCTCCGCGGCTGATTGACCTCGGGGGCCCGGGGGCGGGAAAGACTTTCGCCAGGCTAGCCGCGCACGATTCTTCGATTAGCCAGCCAACGCTCGAACGCCTCCACCCTGAGCATCTCCGCGTTGGCGTGCAGGCAGAGCGCCCGATAGGTGGCGTCCCCGGCGACGAAGGCACAGGTTCAGCTGACCATCACCTCGCAGGCCAGGCCGTTGAAGCGTTGCCTGGGGTCTACACACTCGCGCAGGAGGCCATTCGACGGTCGAGATCGGCCGAGTTTCACCGCCTCAGTGCTGATAGATCCGCCGAGCTCATGTTCTGGGCGATCGTGGCATGGGTCTTCAGACTACTGACTCTGGCTCGCGCACGACGCACTTCGGTAGTGACAACGTCCACGCTTCTGGCGCAGCGTTCACGCCGGCGCCGACGTCGACGCCGCTTCTCGGGCGTCGTGCTGTCGAACCCTCTTCCTCCCACGACGTCCGCTCGCCGCCCCAAGGGGGCGGCCGATGGACGCCTTCCTCGGGTTCCTCGTCGGGATGTTCGTCAACGAAGCGGGCGAACTCGCCCTCTGGGCATCGCGTAAGCTCGTTCTCCTTGCTGCCCTGGCTGTTCACCGTGACCCTGAACGCCGCCGTGGCTACACGGTCCAGCTGAACGAGACCCTAGCGCTCGTTCCGGGGAAAGCCACCTGCCTCCCCGCCGCCCTCCTCATCGTCGGGGTGGTCCTCGTCGGTGTCGCCTGGCGAAGCCGAACGAAGGCCAGGATCTTCACCTTCCTCTTCACCAAGTTGCGGATGCTTCGCCATGCCCTCGCTCGCCTCCGACGGGAGGTGATACGTCTCCGATTCCGGCGGCATCTTCGTCGGTGAGTGTGGCGGCCTGGCTTGGGACTGCATCGCACCACCATCGCCAGGCCACCGCTGGCCTTACCTGTGGTCAGCCCTTCTCACATCCCGATCCCCGCCGTAGCGTTGTCCGCCCACTGGTCGACGATCCGCAAATACTCGTGCAGCGCAGCCGAGTTCGGCGCCCATCCGCCCTGCACGGCGATCGTCTTGTAGTCGTGCCCGGCCTCCCGCGCCGCCGTGGCCAGGCCGGCGCGCATGCTGTGCCCGGTGACGCCCACCAGGCCCACCGCCTCGGCCGCGTCCGCGACGGCGATCCCGATGCCCTGCCCGGAGATCGGGCCCATCATCTTGTGCCGGTTGAAGCGCATGAACCCAGGCCCGTCCGGGTCGAGGTCCGCGGCCGCCGCCCACGCCAGCCAGGCGCGCTGCGCACACGTCCACTCGTTCTCACCCTTCTTGATCGCAGGCGATCGGGCGCCGGTCTTGCCGTACCGGCTGTGCACCAGCAGGCCCTTCTCCGTCACGACCACATCCCGCGCGAGGAGGTTCGCCAGCTCCGACCGACGCGCCGCCATGCCGAAGCCGACCGTGAGGATAGCCCGGTCCCGCAACCCCTTCAGCGTGTCCGGCAACGCCTTCGACATCATGCGGAGCTGCATCATCGTCAACGCGGGGGCCTTACCGCGGCCGCGCTGCTCGCCCTCCTCGGCCAGCATGCGGGCGAGGACGTCGATCGCTTTCTTCGCCTTCTTCGGCCCGTCCGGGTGCACGGCGACCCCGCGCTCACGCAGGCACACCGCCGCGCCGTACATGTTCCGCTGGATCGTCGCCGGTGCCGCACCTCCCTTGCCGCGCCAGATCACGAACCCGAGGAACGCGCCCGGCGTGCCGGCCTCCAGTGGGATGCCCACCTCGGCGACGTACCGTTCCCACACCGTCCAGTCGCTGGCGTAGCTTCGCAGCGTGTTCTCCGAGCGGGGCTCGAACTCGTCGGCCGCCTGGTCGAGCTCGGCGAGCCTTGCCCATCGCGCGGCATCCTCGGAGGGCACCAGCTCGCCGCCGCCGTAGAGCTCCAATTCGGTCATGCCGGCCTCTCCTCCTGGCCCTCGATGTCGTCCTCGGCGGGTGCTTCTGGGTCAATGCCGAGCGCCAGCATCCGGAAGCGCATCTTCTCGTCGCAGGTGGGCTCGCCCGACAGGTCGCCGAGGAACTTCGCCCGCTGGTCCAGCCCTGCGGCGCCTATCCTGGTCGCCCCTCAGCGCTGAGTGGAGGTCTGGCTCGCGTCACGCCGGTAGGCGTAGTGAATGAGCCCTTTGTTAAACTTGCCCACCTTGTCGTATAGCGCGCGAGCCGGGGCGTCTTCCAACGTGTTCCAGTAGAGGCCTGGGAAGCCATGCTCCTTGGCGTCCCGCGCCACCCACTCGATCACTGCCGTCGCGATACCCTGCCGCCGGACTTCCGCGTCCACGAACAAGTCCGCCAGATAGCATCTCCCGGCGTACCAGACACTGGCGTGGAACAGGTAGTGCGCGATGCCGACCATCTTGCCGTCCAGCTGGGCGGCAATTCCGCGTATCTGCTCGTCGTCGAGCAGGCGCCGCCAGGTCCGTTCATAGTCGTCGTCGCTGCGTTCAACCTCAAAGTAGGTGTCTTTACCACGGGCCAGCACTTCCCAGCAGCTGCGGTCGGATTCGGTCAGGAAGCTGATCTTCACCATGATGCAATCCCGTCGCTCATGCTAGCTCTTCCGCTTGCGTGCTCTTGAGTCGGTTGACGCCCGGCGTGGGTGCATCGGGCGGCGTCGAGGGCGCGTGACTACTCCGTTACATGGAGTCGCAATCAAGCTCCCTCGGAGATCATTCTAACTCATGATAAGTGACGTTATCGTGAGTTGAGCCTCGTGATCTGACTAACAATTTTCCTCGCGCACACCTCGTGCACACGGTCCAATATCCATATGACCGCATCTCCGAAGAAGCCCCACCTCCTCGACAGGATCCTGCTCCAGGCGCCAAACCTGGGCCGCAATCTGCACAGGTGGAGCGACACTTTCGACACCTGGATATGGAGACGCCCAAGGCGAGTCATCACATTCGCCATCGCCGTTGCTCTTGCAACAACAATCACGCCCGCTCTGATCTGGTCTTCCACCTCAGCGGCGCCCCCCACGCCCATGCTGATACTGGCGTCATTTGCCCTATTCGCCATCCCGCTAACAGTAAGTGCACTTCTCGCTACACGGAGCACCTTCGTGAGACAGCAGGTAGACCAGGCGCCGGACCCCGCAGCGGCCATACAACAACGCATCGAAGCCGTCAACAAGGCGTTCGCCGAGGCCAGCGACCTCATGACTGATCTCCAACGCGATCTGGCAGCTCAGCAAGCGGCGCGCAAGGCCTTGCTCGAACAAGCGAGAGACCAACAGGACTTACTTGAACTCAATCAGGAGCAGGCCGAGAAAATCCAACGCATCCTAGAACGAGGGAGCAGAAGATCGGAACGCACACAGCGGCACCGAGAGCGCTGGATCTTCCTCTGGGGCCTGCTGCTCTCCATCCCCATCGGGGTTGGAGTCAACTACCTCAGCCCGCTGATCTTCGGAACGTAGCTCATCACCGATGCCCAGAAGAGGCACATTATTGAGCAGGACGACGCGGGTCGAGGTACCACGTATCGTCGGCAGCCTGCCGCCACTGCTTAGAAAGCCTCACGAGATTCTTGAACGACTCCTCCATGGGAGGCCGCACCACTGGCCTCTCTCCCGACCGATCTACAACCACGTCGGGAGGCACACCCCACCCAAGTTTCCCCAGATGCCAGCCCCATTCTGCCGCCCTCTTCACCAACTCATCTACCTCCGCTGGTTCCAAAGACTCGGCATGCGGCAAGCGCTCCTCGACGCTCTCGCGGGCCTGCTCCACCTCCGCCAGCTCCACCGCCATCCCCGCAGCCTCCACACGCTTCGCCCGACCCATCGCCGCAGCCAAAGGACGGCGCAACACCCACACCGCCACCACCACAGCCACAGGCCAGGCGAGAGAACCCACGAGAGACGCCACCAGCTGGAAACCCGACATGCCAAGCCATCGCAGCAGCAAGACGCGGCGTTACCGTGGAACGGGCATGCCCGCTTGGCCGCGACGAAAAGCGCGCAAGCCACTCATGTTGTGCCAGGGCCGTGCTGGCCAACGCTCTCCTCGTACCAGACCTGATACAGGTACCGCTGCACCAGAGCGTCAAGATTCGCCGACCCGACGCCCATGAAGTGCATCCGGCGCTGAGCGTCAAGTAGGAGAGTCGAACGCTCGCGCGACGACAGGCCCTGCCCCTGCGTAGCGCGCTCGATCATTTGGGCGATCTCGCGCCGTTTCTGCCGTGCTTCATCAGCCTCCCGTTGCGTCGCCACGTCAACGGCCGTCTCAGCATCCTCGGGGGAAGGCTCCAACGCCTCCCGAGCGGCCACATTCAGCTCAGCGCCAAGAAAGTTGAGGCTGAGGTTCTGGAAGCGGAAATCGAGAAGCTTGGTCAGGGGCTCTTTGAACATCCGGACCAAGTAGTAGATCGCGAATACAACAACCGCCGGCCACACCAACGCCTCGACAAGCTTTACGACGGAATCCATGACCATCATGGTGTCACCCCAACTGGCCTGGAGTCCTGCCCTTCGCCGTAACGCGATCCACAGGGAAATCGTTACGCAGACTGCCCTTCCCCCGACACCCCGCGCGGCACCGACAGCCGCGGCCCAGGCCGCCCCCGGCGACCACGCATGGCGAGCTCCACCTCCAACAACTCCCGCACGCACACCAGGCCCCCGGCCTCCCCCCGCCGACGAGCCCGCGGCAACCCAGTCGAGGCGTCCACCACCAGACACCGCAGACGGCCAGCAGACACCCACCGGCCCACCGTCGACCGATCCACACCAGCCCTACGCGCAGCCACCCCGAAATCCACCCACACACCACCAACCATGCACCAGACACCAGACACCCAGACGCCAAGGCCCAAGGAGCAGGGAGCAGGGAGCAGTGCGGCAACCCGACGCACACCGCACCACCCCCCCGGGGGGCTGGCGGGGGGTGGGGGGCGCGCGCTGGCTTGGGGAACGGAAGAACCCCGCACGCTGGCTGCGTACGGGGTTCTGAGGCGCGCGTGTGGCTAGATGTCCCTGGTCAACGCGTCGCACAGCGCGTCAAGCTCGCGCCGGATGGTCGCATCGCTCTCGGCGATGATGGCGCGGAGCCGCTTGACCTCGCGACGGGCAGCACCCGCGTAAGGCGAGTTAGGCGTGGCGTTGCTGTTCCTGCGGGCCTCGCTGACGTCCTGCAACGCGTGCGCGGCGGCGTGCGCCTCCACGAGCGGCGCGGCGATGCCCTCGTGCCAGAAGATGACCGCGTTGTGCACGGCGTCGCAGTGGTCACCGTCGAAGTGCATCGTGGCCTTCCTGGGCTCCCCGCTGTAGGCGACCAGGCAGATCACCGGGACGTACAGCTCCGCCATGAGGAGGACGTACAGCTCCGCCGCCTCTTCAATCAGGCCGTTCGTGGGGGTCGTGTTGTACCGCATGAGGTCGCCTTTCCGGCTCTGGGTTGGTTGGGAGGGAAGCCGGGCCGCGCGGGTACGCGGCCCGGCTTGGTGCTACTTGCTAGCGGTGGCCTGCTGCTGGGCCTCGAAGGCGGCGAGCATCGCCGTCTGCGCGGTCACGTCCAGCCCGTGCGACTCGGCGACCTTGATGGCGGCCTTGAGGTCCTTGATGGTGTTGTCCATCAGCTCACCGGCCGCCTTCTTTTCCGCCGCCTTGCGGGCGGCGTCACGCTGGGCTTTGATGCGGTCCATGGCGTCGGGGATCACGGCGGTGATCCACTTGGTGAGGTCGGAGACGGTGACGCCAGCGGTCTGCGCGAGCGGGTGCTCCGCGTCCCTGACCGCGAGCAGGAACATGCCGTACTGGCGCAGGGTGGTGTACCGCTTGACGGCCTTGCCCGTGCCCTGCGTGTAGATGTACGAAGCCGGGTAGCCGTCGATCTCGGGAGCCTCAATCAGCTCCTCAGAGATGACCACGTCACCGGCCAGCTGCTCGTTCTGGTGCAGGGCCATGAGGGTGGCGATGCTGGGGCGCATCCCGCCGACGAAGGACCAGAAGGAGGCGGTGCCGCGCGCGGAGCCGCCCTTCGGGGTCTCGGCGCGGGTCAGCCACGCGTACACCGGCAGCAGCTGGGTGGCCTGCTCGGCGGTGAGCTTGACCTCGGCGGGGGTGGCGGTGGCGGTCGTGTTCTCAGACATGATCAGTCCTTCGGGTTGGTTGAGGTGTTCTTACGCGAGCTCTTTTGCTTGCGTGATTGGCCGTGGCCGGACTTCCGCTTGACCAGCCATACTGCCGTGCCCGCCGCGCCGACGGCGATGATGCCGAGGGCGCCGAGGGCAAGACCTGCCGGGCCGTCCATGGCCGCCGGGTCAGCGGTCAGGGTGACGGTGGGCACCGGGGGTGCGGGGACGCATGCAACGCCGGGGAGCGGCGGGGTTGCGCATGCGGCGACCGGCATCTTTACACTCGCGTCGGGCTCGACCGCCGTGCCCCCCGGGGGCGTGGGTACGGGCACCGCGGGAAGCGGGTTCGTCGTGACGAACACCGTGGACGGCGACGGGGTGACCGTGGTCACGGCCGGTTCGGGCGTGACGGTCCGAACGGACGGCTCGGGCGTCACGGTCTTGACCGACACCGAGGGTTCGGGCGTGACCGTCCGCACCGACGCCGCCGGGGTGGCGGTGACGGTGACGGGCGGCGGCGTGACGAACACAGTGGTCGTCACGGGCACGGGGTTAGGCGGCTCCGCCGTCACGGTGGGCGGCGGCGACACTGGCCCGAGGGCGTAACCCCAGGCCAGGGACGGGGCGAATGCCGCGCACATGAGCGCCGCGCCGCTCGCGGCCACCGCTCCCCTGCGCGCTTTCGAGTAGTTCATGAGATCATCATATAGGTCGTTCGGGATTCGTGACAACCCTTTGGAGGTGCCGAACCTCAGAGATTTTCCGAGTCTCCGACGTTGTGGCCTGGCCGAACGCCCTTTTGCGCCCTGCCTTGCTGCTGCCCTTGTGTCGCCTTTCCCCTTGTGTGGCGCTATGTGGCCCGTAGAGCGTCGTTGATCATGCTCCGTGTCTCTCAGGACGGATCCGACATGCTAGCGCTTCAGCTTGCGTCTGAGCGCGTTCTAGGGGGGTCCTGGTCGTGTTCTCGCGTGCTGCTTTCGTAGTGGCTGAAAACCATCAGCGACGAGTAGGAGGAGCCGGGGCCGTGTGTGGAGCTGCAGGTCTTGCAGTGGTCGAGGTCTCCGGCCTTGGTCCATCCGAAGGCGGCGGATGCGGTGCTGCGGGCGTCGTTGATGCTGGTGGGTTCGGTGATGCCGCACAGGTTTGCGCAGTGGTCGGTGTCGCAGGCGAGGACGATCATGCGAATGCTCATGTAGGTGATCACGTGTCGTCCTTGGTGTGGCGTCGGTCGATGATGCGTTGGGCGTGGGCTCGATGGGCGGCGTACTGCTCGGGGGTGAGCCGCTGCTGCTGGGATGCGATCTTGATGACGGCGTCTCGGACGCGGAGGCGGTCGCTGGGGTCGTCCCTCGCGGCGAGGAACGCTTGGAGGACGAGGTGGCCGTTCCAGGGGCAGCTGACGAGTTCGCGGAGGACCTGGTCGAGGTCCCAGTCTGCGCGCATTTGGACGAGGAGCGCGGCGAGGGGGCCGTATGCGTGGCGGAGGGTGGGCTTGTTCTCGTGCTGGGTCTGGGGCATGGGGTGGGGTCCTCCTGCTTGCGTGAGTGCTTGCGTGAGCTGATGGTCTTCTGAGTCGCGCGATCTTGTTCCCTTCCACCTCAGCCACGTACGGGGGGATCCATTAAGGGATATAGAGAAGGGAAAGCTAGTAGGGATAGGGGCCCCCGCTAGAACGTGACCTAACGGAGGGTTTGGTTACGGTCTGAGCGTGACCACGGGCCACGCTGTGGCCGTAACCAAACTCCCCCCGATTCCATGATCATTTAAAGGTTATCCACAGGCTTCAACGACCGGTTTGGCTGCGGTCTGAGCGTGACCTATCTTTCGGCGCTGGCGGGAGTTCCACCGACGCCGGCAACGGAGGCAGGCGGTAGTCCACCGCGTGCCCCCGCCGCGCGAACACCGGCCGCCCGAGAGAGTCCGTGTCGATCTGAACCCGGACCTCGATCCCCCGAGCCGCGAGCCGCTGCAATGCCTCGCTCAGGCCCCGCGTGCCGAGCCCGGTCCGTATCAGCAACGTCTCCGTCAACGTGATCTTCGTGCCGTCTTCTCTGCGGTCCCCGCGATGCCACAGCATGCGGCGCGTCGTCTTGTTCGCCCGCTCCGCAATGATGAACAGCACACACCGGTCCGAAGCTGGCATCCCCTGCGCGGCAGGCGTTCCAAGCCACGAAGCCACCTCCCCGACCAGGCTTTCGGCCACCACTCCCCCTGTCGTGCATCATCGTCCTTGAGGGAAGGGCGGTCATATCAGGTCACACCGGTCGTCCTCGGCCTCAACACCGTAGTGCCAGCCTCGACGGCGGCTCTCGTCATCTGCCATGTGCTCTCCTCCATGTGGTCACCGGCCCGCGCGCGGAGCCCGGCCGGTCAAGTCGTACATCTTGCGTTTCGCGGGGTCCGACAGGGTGTCGTACGCCTCCGTCACCCTTTTGAACCGTTCGGCCGCCTGCGGGTCGTGGTTGACGTCCGGGTGCAGCTGCCGGGCGAGCCGCCGGTACGCCCTCTTGATGTCGTCCTGGGTCGCGGCCCGGTCGACGCCGAGCACCGCGTAGTACGTCTCGCCCGCCGCCGGCCTCGCCCTCGGTGGGCGCGGCGGCCGCGGTGGTGGTCTCCGCGCTGGTGGTTTGCACGTCGCGACGTGCGGCATCATCAGCCGCTCCCACGGCGCCAACGGGTTGTCCTTGGTGACGCGACGCGACCGGAGAACCCCGGCCACGTCGCGCCACACCGCGGTGTTCCCGTCCGGGTCCGGGGCGAGGTCGACCGGGAACGGCGCGCCGCTCTCGGCCTTCGTCATCCGGACCAGCTGGCCGCACGGCGGCTTGACGCCGAACCCCTTGCAGCGGCGGATGTCAGCCTTGGAGAACACGGCGCTCCCCCGACTCAGTCACCTCAGCCAAGGCCTCAAGACGGCAGGCGTGATGCTTGGCCGACGCGTGGCAGTCCGGGCACAGCAGCTCCCCGTCCGCCGCGCACTGGACGTGGAACTGGCACACGGGAGTGTGGCCCATGTGCTCGTGGACGCACGCCATGAGCAGCACCATCACCGCCTGCCGGGTGCAAGGCTCGTCGTCCGGCAGGTCGACGATGACGCACGTCTGTTCGAGGGGCACCGCGTTACTCCTGCTCAGCCAATGTCGCCGTCCGGCACGCCCGGCACAGCATCAGCACCAGGAGGATCGGGCCCTCCGTCACGGCGCTGCCGCCCACGTCGTCGCAGGTGGCGGCGCACCGGTCACACGTCGAGAACGACTCAGCTTCGTCGAAGTACGAGAGGAAGCACGCCATGCACCGCATGACACCCATCTGCCGTGGCGTGCCGAACACCGGCTGAGGACTCTGCAGATGCCCGCACCCTTGACGGCGTCGCAGGTAGGCGGCCATGAAGTCCGCCGCCACGCTGTTCACCCACCCGCGCGGCTCAATCACCGGGCCAGTGATAGGGGCGAAGACGGCGGAAACTATGCGTTCCGCGTGCTCTGCCGCCGCCAATATCTGGTCATCCAAAGGGTGCGCGCTCATACCGCCGACTCCTCCCACACGTTCAGGCCCCGGAACTTGGCGTATGCGGCGGTGCCGGCCGCGCCGCGCGATGCCGGGTGCAGGTGTGCCAGCATCGCTTTCGCGCCAACCGCCGCCAGGGTGCGTTCCACGATCGCGCCGTTCCGGTACGGCCCGGCGGACTTGTCCAACTCGGGGATATGCCACGGCGCGGGCAGGCACTCCACGACCACGCCCGGCGCGCTCATCGCCCAGTCGTAGGCGTGCATGTCGCCCCCGCCCGGGGTGCGCTTCTCCGGGTCGAACCCGACGATCAGCCGCATCGGGCCGACCTCGCCGCGCAGGCGCGTCAGGTCCGCCTGCACCTTTTCGCGGGACGCGTGACGCCACCCGGTGTAGCCGAGGGTGAACCAGTCCGGTTCGCACCAGGCCCGCATCTCCTTGTAGAAGCGGAGCATCACCAGGCCCGCCGCCCCGTCGCTGAGCCCGGAACCAGACGGAGCCTGCTGCAGGATGACGGTCAGGTGGTCCTGCTGCTCAACGCTGACCCTCGGCCGCTGGAAAGACGCCATCAGCTGCCACCCGTCCCGCGGCCGCCGAACCCGCCACGCGAGATGACCTTGCCCGAGCGGGTGGTGATCGTCGCGTTCGTCGGCCGCACGGTGGTGCCGCCGCGCACGTATCCGCGGCTGCTGCCGCCGCCGTAGATGTAGACGAAGGTGCCGTGCGAGTCGTCGCAGTAGCGGTCGTCCACGACACGGTGTGAGCCGTCCGCCTGTGCGGCCTGTTCGACGCAGTCGGCGGTCACCTGCTCGTCGGTGCCGCCGCACGCGGTCAGGACGAGCGACGCGATGGCGGCCACCGCGCCCAGCTCGATCGTTCTCGACCTCTTCATGCGTCGGCCACGGTGACGTTATCGATGACCGTCAGGGTGACTGGCTTGGCCTCAGCCTTCTCCCACACCGTGCGGCCGTTCTCGTCGCGGACGATCTCGCCATGCTCGTCGCGCTTCACCTGGTGGTTGGTGCGGTAGAAGTCGCGGGAGCTGCGGCCGGTCGGCTGCACCTTGACCCGGGTCTCGCGCTCCTCGCCCTCGTGATCGGGGTTGGCGGCGTCGTACCGCATCCACCCCCGATAAGTGCGTCTGTCGTAGACGGCCTCATAGATGTCGAGGACCTCGCCCTCCTGTATTTCGCAGGACCGGCCTGACATGCGCGGATAGAAGATCAGCGTGCCGACCGTGTACGGGTTGCCCCGCCAGTCGGTGAGCGTCATCGGCTGCTGCTCGGTCATCGGGTTCCCTCCGGGTGGTCGTTGAGGACTTTGGCCAGCTTCCGCATGGCCTGCGCGGTCGCGGTTTCGCGCCGCCGCGTCACCTCGTCGTCGAGGTAGCGGGCGAACTCGTCGGCGTGGGCCTGGACGAGGCGGGCGTGCGCGGCGTCGTGCGCCTCGTCGGACAGGCGTGCCGCGCCGGCCGCGAACGGCAGGTGCAGGGGGCACACCGCGCGGCGCCGCCCGCTGACGGAACTGCCGGAGCGGGCGAGGTGGTACGACGTGAACCGGACGAGGACGACGGCGACGGGCGGCCCGCACGGCACACCTTCCGCTTTGCGGGTGACGGCGCAGGCGGTGTCGTCGCCTTCGCGCCAGCGCCGCAGCCACGTGCTGCGGTGCCGGTACTGTCCGCTCTGGTCCTCGACGAGCTCGAACCCGTCGCCGGGGTGGTCCGGGGTCCGGCTACGCATCGGTGCCTCGCAGAGGGTTCCGGACGTCGCCCGGCAGCAGCTCGTCGAGCGCCGCGCCCCACGCGGTGAACCGGACGGCGCGGTCGTCGAGGTAGTACTTTGCGGGCAGCTTCCGGTTGGTGACGAGCAGCACGCCACGCTGATTCCAGAAGCGGAGTCCCTGGTCGTCGTGCGCGCAGTCGAAGCTGTAGTTCTCCAGCCACGGGATGACCTGCTGCGGGTCGCGTGCAGTGTGGATGAACACGGCGTAGTGCTCCATGAGTGCGCGCAGCCCGTCCAGAGCGCCCGCGATAGGGCCGTCGTAGATGGATCCGTCAGCCCAGCCCAAGGCGTATGCGTGAACGACCCCATCAAAGTCCACGGCCAGTGTTCCGCCCATCCCAGTTCACCGCCTCGTCGACGATGATCAGGCTCGGCCGGGCGCCCTGGAACTGCCGGTTCCTCTTCGCTGCCGTGTGCGGGCCGTAGTGCCAGTAGTCGCCGCACTTGTACGCCCGCAGGTTCTGGCCCGGGTGGATCTGCCGAGCCGCGACCTTCGCCATCCGCTTGTTGCGGTATCGGAGACTGCCGCACTCCTTGCAGTAGCCGAAGTGTCGGTCTGCGTCGATGGGCCTGCACGCCTGCGCTTTCCCTTTCACTGCGCTCCTTCTTCCGCTAGCTCTTCTGCTTGCATGTTCGTTGCGCCGTGCCGTACGAGACCCCGCTGCAGCGCTATTAGGGTCACGCCGAGACGTTCCGCGATCAGCGTCGCCTCGGCCTCGTTATGGAGCGACAGCCCCTCATGCTTGGAGATGAACAGGGCGTCTTCCACGAGCGCCTGCCTGTTCCTCGCCAGGGTGGAGCCCTCCAGTGTGCCGTGCTTCCGGAGCCGTTGCAGACACGCGTCACAGTGGGTCCGGCCCGGCTTCACCGGGCGGGGCATGCGCCGAACGCGCACGGCACCGCGGACCAGTCCGGCCGGGCGTCCGGGTCGTCGATGTCGACGGACTCCCACGCGGCCGGCGGCGCCCACCTGGCGCGTTGGGCGCGTGCCTTGGCCCGACTGGCGGCGAGATCGGTGGGCGGGGCCAGCTCGCGCAGGTCCGCGTAGACGACGTTGATCTCATGCGCGAGGCTTGCCGTGATCCGCCGCCCCTGCATGACGCGGGTGATGTTGGCCCAGGTGTCTCCTCGCCGCATCGCGACTCGGCGGCCGATCTCCTCGCCCGTCCAGCCCATCGCGGTGAGCGCCTGGACGCGGCGCCGTGATCCGATCGAGTCCAGCAGCACGTACCCGTTGATGGGGGTCACCGCGAGGATCTTCTCTTCGGTGGTCGGCATGACGGTCCTTTGGCCGTGGAGGAGGATGTTCCAGATGGACGTGCCGGTGATGCCGGAGTCTTCGGCGATCTCGCGGACGCTCATGGTGCGGCGCAGGAGTTGCAGATGCTGGCGGACGCGGGTGGCGTCCACTCGCGTCTTGATGCCGAGACTGTGCGCCTTCCGCTGCTTGGTCGCCGCGGTCACGCGGCGGGCCTGGTCAACTGCCATCGACATCGCCCCCCGGGGCGGGCCTGGTGTCGATGTCCTCGATCCACGCCATGATGGCTGCGGCGGCCTGGACGAGGCCCTGACGCATCGCTGGCAGCTCGTCGGCGGCCATCGCCCCGTACACCTGCTGGAGCAGGATCGACTGCCAGGTCTTCGTCTCGGGGTCGTCGTTGATCTGCCGCTCGGCGTGGGCGAGCATCGCCGGGAACTCGAACTCGACCGGCTTGAAGCTGGCACGGTCGCGGTGCTGCTGCTGGCCGTACTTGGCGTGCTGGCTCATCCGCTCCGCCAGCACCTCGCGAGTGATGAAGGCCCGCACTCTGGCGTTGGCCAGGAAGTCGCCGCCCGGCATCACATGCCTCCCGTGGACGCCAGGGGGATGCCGAGGACCATCGCGCGGACGCTGGCCAGGTCCGCCTTGGTGACGCCGTAGCCCTCCACGACGGCCACGACATCATCGCTGCACACGACCTGGTGTCTCGGCATCTGCTGCTCCTTCTTCTTGTGCTTGACAACCCGCTTGCCGGCGATCCTGCGGGGCTTCTTCTTCTTGCCGTTGCGGTACGGGGTGGGCTGCTCGTTCTCCATGGAGCCGCTCATGTGGTTGTTCCTTCCGTGTCAAAACCGGGGAGTGCGTCTTGAAGGCCGCCGGGGACAGCGACCGGGGGCACGCGTTTGGGCATCGGCCGGCACGCCCGGTCGGCCAGCCACACGGCGATGGGGGCGAGGAGTTGGCGGCGCTGGTCGAAGATGATTCCGCCGTTGAGCCAGCCGTCCGGGAAAGTGCGGCCGCGCTGCTCGGGGTAGTCGGTGTCCTCCTGGCACGGGCACAGGTCGTACAGGTCGCCGTACTGGCGGGTCGTCCGATCAGCGAAGCTCTTCGACCAGGCGTTTCGCCGGATCCAGCCCGCGTTGATCGGCGACATGGGGAGCGTGCCCGCGCAGTCGCATCGGCAGGCCCACCGGCAGATTCGGTCGGCCAGCCACACCTGCGCGACGGTCGTCGCCTGCGGTGCGCCGTCGATTGTGACGTGCGCGTATGGTTCCTTGAAGCACGCGGGGAGGGTGCCGGTCTTGTCCGCGATCATCCCCTCGTCGGACTGGCGCGGGATGGCGTTGCACCGCTCGTGCACGCCGCGGTGGCACGAGTAGCAGACGTCGCGCTGGCACTCGCACCGGGTGTACGTGCCCGGCCGGACTTCGTACTCCACGCGGCGCATGCCGTCCGTCCAGACGTGCTCGCGGATCCAGGCCGCGTCGTCCTCGGTCATCTCGGCCGTCATGACGTTGCCGTCTTCTTGGCCTGGTAGGCGGCCCGCTGGCGCGCGTTCTCGCACCTCTTGCAGATCGACGCCCGGCCGTGCTTGCCGCGTTTCTTGGGGTTGAACTCGGGCAGCGGCTTCCACTCGCCGCACCTCGTGCATGCGCGTCGCGCATTGACCAGGCGGCCGTTGAGGTGTTCAGCCCGCGTCTGCCCGGCCACGACCAGGTCCGGCAGCTGGTTCTTCCGTTTCGCCGCAGCGTCCGCGGCGCACCTGACCCGCACAGGGCAGGCCGCGCACACCTTCCGCTGCTTGTCGACGTCGTCGGGCTTCTTCGACGCGAACAGCTTCCCGAGGTCGCCGCACGCGGCATCCCGGTGCCAGTCCGGCACGGTCCCGATCGCAACGAGGAGCGTCACTCGTCAGTCGCCTCCTCCCGCTCGAAGGAGGCGCGCCGGGCGAGGAACGCCGCCCGCGCCTGGTCCAAGCTCCGCTGGTACTGGCGCGCCTGGATGACGCTGCGCAGCTCGTGCAGAGCGCCCTCAGCGACGAACGCCATGGTGAACGCCACACTGACAGCGCCGACGAAGGCGAGCACGTAAGCCGCTGGCGGCCACGCGTAGCTCAACGCCCCGAGGGCGACCGTGAGGACGAACCACGCGATCAGGCCGAACTGTATTTTCACCGTCTCTCCAATCTCATTTGCACGTGGTGAGGGGGTGCGCTGATCAGGCGCCCGCCGTGATCAGCGCACCCCCTCACCGGCTTACCTACGGCCGACCTGTAGGTACCTGACCGGGCCGGGGTTGTCCTGCTGAACGATGCGGTCGTCTTGGCCTTGGGCGCTGGCCAGGCCCCAGAAGAGGAGTGCGAGGGTCGCCAGGCCGAGCAGCACGCCAACGAGAACGTAGATCAGCACCTTCATCCGGCCACGTCCTCGGCGGCGGTGCCGGCCTCGGCCTCTCGCCCGAGCAGCTGGGCGAACGTCCACGCGCCGACCAGCGTCGTCGACCGGAGGCCGCGGCAGCCTGCGCACCGCTCCAGCACGGCGGTCTGTTCCGGCCCGAACGGCGCCATCTTCAGGTTCGAGACGGCCACCGGTGCCCACCGGCACTGATGGCGGCGGGACGCGCTGGACGCCAAGTAGCTGAACACGATGACCCCGCCGAGAACGGCGATGACGGCGCCGACGATGACGGCCGTGTCGGGTGCTCCGGTCACTGCGCAACTCCCACCCTGCAGTAAGCGCAAGCAGTACCGCCGTCGACAGGAGCGGCGGGGCCGCCCTCCTGGTCTCCCAGGAGAGCAGCCACCACCTCGACGGTGAGGTACGCCCGGTGCGGATCAAGCACATGCTGGAGGTCGTTGATCGTCGGCAGCTCGTGGTCGTCCTGGCCGACCTGCCACACGATCGTGTCGTTGACGTCCTTGGCGTACGCGGTGAACGTCCGCCGCCTGGCGTCCCACGCCGCGAAGACCCGCAGCGTGCCCCACCCTCGGAACATGTGGTGCATCAGTTCTTAGCCGCCTTCTGCGTCTGCTGGATCAGGCCGAGGAAGCCCTGACCGACGCTGAACTTCGGCTTCCACTTCTCCGGCACGTCGACCTCGTCGCCGGTGCTGGGGTTCCGCGCGGTGCGGGCCTCGTGGTGGACCAGGGAGAAGCTGCCGAAGTTGACGAACTGCACCTTGTTGCCCTTGGCGACCTCCTGC
Source organism: Nonomuraea marmarensis (assembly GCF_043197025.1). NCBI lineage: Bacteria > Bacillati > Actinomycetota > Actinomycetes > Streptosporangiales > Streptosporangiaceae > Nonomuraea > Nonomuraea marmarensis. The sequence goes on along the minus strand of NZ_JBICRM010000034.1, from coordinate 25,967 downwards.
TCGATCGCGAAGATCGTCGCCTTGACGGCCTTCGTCGCGTCCTTCGCCTCGAGGCCCGTCGCGTCCGCGACGATCGCGGCGATGTCGCTGAGGTTGCGGTTGTTGTCGCTCATCTGTCCTTCTTTCGTGGTGGTGCTTGGGTCACTGGCCCGGCGCCGGGGCCGGGGCCCGGGTGGTGGGCGGGTTGAAGCTGGCCGTGCTCGGCATGGGCGCGCGGCCGTCGTGGACGAGTTGCAGCGCGTTGGCCTTTCCGGCCGGGGGCTCCTGCGGGGGGTTGACGACGGCGATGCCGTGGCCCGCGCAGTTCGGGCAGCCGTTCCCTTGGCAGGTCTGGCAGGGCGGGTTGTCGACCCGGTAGCAGGGCGCCTCCTGCCGGTGCACGGTGTACGGCGCGGACGTGTCGCCGCACATGCACTGCTTGGGTGCGGCGGCCCGGGGCTGCGCAGCGGGGGCCTGGGGTAGCGGAGCCGGGGCCGAGGTGTGAGCGGCGGCCAGCCTGCGCTGCTCCTCCTGGTTCTCCAGCCAAGCGATGCGGGCCATCACGTCGCGGTAGGCGTGCTCAGCAGTGGCCGCGATCTTGTGGTAGATGGCGGCGTTCTCCTTGAGCTCGGCCAGGTTGGTGGTCGACGTCGGCAGCCGGTATGCGCCGATCGACAGCGCCGCCTCCAGCTCGTATCGGACGTAGCCGATGCGGTCGGGGCTGAGATGGTCGGACTCCACATAGAGGGGTCGCATCAGTTCTCCTTGAGTGGGTTGGGAGGGGAAGCCCCGGCCTTGGGCACCGGCCGGGGGCAGGGGGATCAGTTCGTGGCCTGCGGGGCGCGGGCTTCCTGAATCTGGGCGAGCATGGCGTCGTAGGTGTCGAAGTCGCCGCTGGCGGCCTCCAGGACATCGATCGCGTCCTGCACCTGCTGCGGGGTCGGCGGGGCGGACATGTCCACGTTGGCGCCGGTGATGATGCTGATGTCCCGCATGACCTCATCGCGGTCCTGGATGCCGAGCTGGCCGAACAGGTTCAGCATGTGGGTGCGGCGCGCGGCCGGGTCCTGCTGCTGGGGCTGCTGCGCGGCGGCCTGCTTGGGCTTGCTGGGGTGGGTGATCGGCATGCTCTTGAGCCGCTTCATCACCAGGTCGGCCTCACTCTCGGTGAGGTCCGCTGTCGACTCGACGGGCCGCTTGACGGTCTCGGTCAGCCATGCCGCCTTGGCGGCCTTGTTTGCGGCTGTGCTGCCCTTGCCGGTGTGCGGGGTGATGCCGCGCTCGCCGATCGCGATGTTCATCGGAGTCAGGCGTTCCTTCGCCACCGGAGGGTCGTCGACGACGTCGGCGTCCTCGATCTCGTCGTCCGGCGGCACCACGACGTTCTCAGCGCTGCGGCCAGCGGGCGGCTGCACGGTCGGGGCCTGCTCGGAGCGCGGCGGCTCGGCGGGCTGGATCGTCTTGAGGAACGCCTCCAGCTCCTCAGCTGTCGCCTCCTCAATCTTCCGGCCGCGGCTGAAGTCGGTGAACGCGCCATGCAGCACGTCCATGTCGCCACCCTCCCAGGCGGTGACAACGTCCTTCCACGCCTCGGCCAGCCGGTCGATCTCCCTGGCGCGTTTGGCCGCTTCCGCCTCGATCTTCGCGCCGCTGGTCATCCACACGTCGCGGTCCGCTCGGGCCTGCCGCCACACCTGCTTCACGGTCTCGCGGGTCTGCGCGGCGCCGATCATCGCGATGTAGTCCAGCTGGTCAGGCTGGCCCGACTCGATCGCGAGACGGTCCTCCGACGCCCCAGCGCCCAGCTCCGCGTGCTCGGACCCGGCCGCCATAATGCGCGACGCCGCCTGGAAGGCGGTCATGCCCCGGATCGCGATCTCGACCTTGGTGTAGTGCTTGACCTTGCCCTTCTCCCGGCCCGTACGGGGGACAAGCCAGATGCTGACCGGGACCGCCACCTTGGTGCCGAACATGCCCTGGACCATGTCGACGAAGCCGGGCAGCTCCGCTCCGGCGTTCGCGCCGTGGGTCTCCAGCAGGAACGTCCCGATGTCCTCGATCCGGGGGATCCAGAGATTCAGGCGGGTGTGCAGCTTGCACGCCTGCTGCTGCGGCGCGTTCTCCCAGAACCTCGGCCCCCACTGCGCCTTGCAGACGCACGGCCGGTTCAGGTTCGCGACGGTCTCGCCGTCGCAGCGGGCCTGCTTGCCGCCCCTGGACCACTTCTCGTACGCCTGGTCGAGGGGGTCACGGCCGGGCGGGATGATCGCTTCGAGGGAAGTCAGCTCGGGGTTCATCAGCCGCCACTGCATCCCGCCGTCGCCCTGCGGCTTGAACTGCTCGACGTCGCCGCCGTAGATGTCGGCCAGCTGCCGGATGAAGTGCTCGAACTCCGAGGTCGGGATGAAGAACTCCGACGCCTTCGGCCTGCCCTCGAACGTGCCGAGACGGATCCGGCCGATCGTGCGGAGCCGGTGCTGCAGGTCCTTAATACGGCCGCCCATCAGGCTGCCTCCTCCACAGTCTCGTCGTCGAGGGTCAGCGCTTCGCCGATGACGTTCTTGGCGAGGCCGGTGTTGAACTCCGCGACACGGCGGATGGACTGGAACACCTCGTACATGTCGTCGCCGCACCTGGCCGGGTAGAGGTTGTAGCCTTCCGGGCGCAGGTGCAGGATCATGCCCACGTCGTGCCGGGGCGGCAGCGGGATTCGTTCGCCGTCGCGCAGCCACCCCCACGGGGCCTTGCGGTACGCGCTCATCTGCAGGCCGGCTTCCGGGTAGACGCCGTGGACGTTGCCGTCGTACGTCTGGCCGTTGAGGGTGCCGCCCGTCTTGGTGTCGCCGGGGAAGATGGTGTCCGGGGGGACGCGAAGCTTCCGCGCGAGCCGCCGGGACCGGAACAGGTAGTCCAAGGTGCCCGCGTACTCGTCTTCGTAGTGGGCGACGACCATCTCCGACGCCTCGAAGTCGATCTCCCACTCGTCGACCCACCGGTTGAAGTGCTCGAGGTACGGGCTCAGCGTCGGGTTGGCCAGCAGCCGCACCGGGGCGGGCTCGCCCAGGATCTTGCACTCGACCAGCTTGTGGACCGCAGAGCCGACGTCGGCCCGCTCGTCCTTGCGGCGGTTGGGTTCCTGCTTGAGCCACTTGATGAACTCGGCCCGGCCCTCCTCGGTGCGGGAGGCGGCGAGCATGTCGATCACGTTGTCCATCGCGGTCTCGGCGGTGACCTTGGCCGCCCAGAAGACGAGCGCCTCGTGCGCGGACCCCTGGTTGAGGATCGTCGTCACCGACCGCAGCATCGCCCCGGTCACGTGGTCCTTGTAGAACCCGGCCTTGCTACGGCGCGGGATGCGGGCGGTCAGGATCGGAGCTCCGGAGCCGGTGCACGGCAGCACGTCGCCCTTGTTCGCCTTGTGCTTGCGGATCGTGCCGCCCTTGTTGACCTTCTGCAGGTTCTTGCACTCCCCCGGGCAGAGGTAGACCTCGGGGAACGCCGCCAGGTCCTCGGGCTCGGGCCACTCGTCGGCGCCATCGGCCAGGCCCTCGGCCAGGTCCTCGGCGGCGGCTGCTGCGAGTCTGCTCACGTGCTGGTCTCCATTTCGTACATGGCCTGCACGTACGGGTGCACCTGCTGGCCGCCGGGCCACGGGACCTTCCGGGGCTCGTCCGCCTCGACGCTGGCGATCACGCAGCACGCGACGCTGATCAGGTCGTCGGCGTGCAGGCCCGCGTACGCGGGCGAGCAGCCGTCTTCGAGGAGCAGGCCGACGAGGAGCTTGCGCAGCGGCCCGAACGCCGGGCAGGTCAGGTGCCGCGCGGCGTGCATGGCCACGAGGGCGTACTTCCGGTCGAACGGCAGGTCCGGGCCCTTCGGCGGGCCCGTGTTACTGCTAGCAAGAGTGCTTGCATCAACGCTCATGGTCGTGGGGTCTCCTATGTGTGTGCTGGTGGGTTGGTTACGGGACGGTTTGGGTGGACCGTCTACGCCGGGGGGGTGTGTCGACGCCGTCGACCAGGGCGAGCGTGGCTTCCGCCGCGGTGATGCGAGCGGTGAGGGTTGCCAGCTCGTCGTTCGCTTCCTGTATGGCCTGCTGCGTTTCGGCGAGTTGCTGCTCGGCGGCCGTGAGCTGCCGGGGGATGAAGCCCTGCAGCAGGTACTCGGCCAGCAGCGGGCGCGGGATGCGATACCCGCGCCGTCCGGTGCGGATGTAGCCGAGCCGGTTGTCCTGCAGGAGGTAGAGGACGGCACGGTCGGTCACTCCGAGGACCTTCGCGACCTGCCCGACTTGGAGCATCTGCTCACCGTCCGGTGCGGCGGCGTCGATGAGGTCGCCGACGATCTGCTCCGGCGTCGTTGCCGTGTTTGCGCTGGTCATTGGCACCTCCCGAGTGGTTTGTGATCTTCGTTTTGAAGATCAACGAGCTTCGGAAACGACACTACTCGGTTGTTCGCGAAAAGCAAGCTACTTCGCGAAATTTCGCGAAATGAAAGAAGTTACGTAGCGTGACGGATCTTTCGCGAAAGGTGCGCACGTTCGCGCAGCAGCTGATACGGTGGCGCCGTGCAGCAAAAACAGAAGACCGCCGCAAGAACCGAAGGAGGCAGGCACATGCCGCAGTCGTCACCGCAAGACGAAACCCCCGTCCTCCCGCCCGACGCCGCCCTCATCCAGCGACTCCGCACCGACCGAGGACTCGAAGGACCCCTGAGCGTCGCCAAGTGTGCCGAGATGCTGGGCACCTACACCACCAAGCCGTTCAGCGACCGCTCCTGGTCCGCCTACGAGCAGGGCAAGAGGCCCATCCCTGACCGGGAGTTCGTCCTCATGGCCCTCGTCGTCGGCGCAACCCCGGACGACGTGAAGGCGGCCGGCCGCGCCAAGGCCAACGCGCTCCTACGTCAGGAGATCGACCGGCGCCGCTCACCTGCTGTGAGCGGCGCATCCAGGACAACGACCGAGCGGATCGACCAGGCCATCGCAGAAATCCAGGCGCTGCCCTTCGCCCCGGAGACGCGGGAGGCGATGGTCGCCGTGCTCCTGCAGCAGGTAAACACCCTGCTCGATCTCCACAAGCAGCAGGTGCAGATCATGCGGCACGAAACGCCGTGACGTTACGGATGACGGCGTCGTTATATTACGGACGCCAAAAACTCAGTAAATCCGGATGGATTACCTGACAACCAAACCCATGCGGAACGCGTCGTAGCCCGATAAGCAGGCACTTTGCACACCATCACGGACGGCACGTGTCTGCATGGCCGACATTAGCCATGACAAGTTTTGGTCATGATTTTCCCTAGACGGGTGGCATTCCGAAGCTTTACTACTAATAGTCATCCCGTTCCACAGCCGTCAGCGGACCCTACGGCCCGCCGCAGTTGGAACGGTTCAGCAAAGCCAAACCGTCTTGGAGCACCTTCATGCCTACGTTCAACCGTCTGCGTCTGCCCGCCGCCGCCCTCGCCCTGGCGCTGCTCCTGTCCAGAGCCACGGCCGCCTACGCCGAGACCCCGACCGAACCGACTGACATTCCGACCGCCGTGCAGACCGCCCCCACCCCGACCAGCACGCCGACCAGCCCCGGCGTCACCAAGACCGTGACCACGTCCACCCAGACGGTCACCAATCCTGACGGCAGCAAAGTGATCACCAAGACCAACATCGTCACCACTGTCACCGTCACCACCGTCCCGGCGCCGGACTCGACGGACTCCCCCGCAGTCACCCCGCCGCTGGACTCGTCCAACACCACAGGTGGCATGTAACAGAGCGACACCCAACCAACCCAAGCCGAGGCGGTTCCCCAAGGATCTCCTCAACCTGCCCGACCCCCCGAGGACACCTCTCGTGCCATTCCTTAGGGACAGCGATGAGCTGCGCCTATACAAGTATCTGATCGACAACGGACCCACTCCTGCAGAGAACCTGCACAACGTCGCACAGGACCCAGAACAAACTCTGGACTGGTTACGCGAACGAGGGTTCGTGATCGGGGACCCGCCCCGCGCTCGCCGCCCACGCCACGCGCTGAACCCGGCCGTAGCTGAGGCGGCCTACACCCTGGACCGCCTGACGCAGCTCATGCAGGATCTCGACCAGCGTTACGAGGCCAGCGGGCACTACAGGAGCGCGGACGAAACCGTGTCCATCCTGACGAGCCGCGAAGAGGTCACCAGCGTCTTCGACGTGCTGCAGAGCACTGTCAGGGCCGACTGGATGCAGCTCATCACGGGACCGTTCTTCCCTCTGGCCCCTCCCCTACCTCCCGAGCGGAGCACCGTCCCCCTCGTCGACCTCAATGTCCGGAGGCGAGTGGTGTACGAGAAAGAGGTCATGTCCAACCCGGCCGTCATGGAGGGTCTGCGCACCACCCTGCGCTGGGGAGGGGCGCAAATCCGGTTCACCGAACGGCTGCCGACGAAGTTACTCATCGTGGACAGCGCCGTAGCGCTGACGCCGCATCAGGAGCGGGGCGGCGAGCTGCCCATGCTGATGATCAAGTCGGCCCCGCTCATCGCAGGCCAGATCGCCCGCTTCGAGGAGGAATGGGAGAGGGCGATCCCGTACAACGTAGACCTCTCCCAAGCACCCAAAGAGCTGGACGTGCAGGACCGCAAGATTCTGCAGCAGGTCGTCGCCGGGGAAACCGACAAGGTGATCGCCCGCGTATGTGAGTGCTCCCCGCGGACCGTGGGCCGCTCCATTCAGCGGATGCGCCAGCTGGCAGGCGTGGCCACCCGAGGGCAGCTCATTCACTACGCAACGAAGAACTGGCTGTAGCCGTAACCCACCGTCACTACTGGGGGATTTCCTATGCTGCACACCGATCGCGCCTTGGTAATATCCGTGACCGTCACCGTGCTCGCCTGGATCGCGGCGGGGGCCGCCACCGGCTGGGTCACCCTCAACCCGTTCCTGTCCTATCCCGCGATCTACCTGCTGTGGCTGCACAGCTTCGCGATCGTGGTGACCATGAGCACCGTGATGCTGGTCGCGCTGCGGGCCTTCCAACGCCTGGTCGGCGACACCAAGCGGGCGTACGCGCTCGGGTTGGAGCACGGCATCGACATCCGGGGCTCGATCGCGATCCCCCGCCACGAAGACCTCGGCGATTCCGCGCCGTCGGCCTCTGAAACGCAGAAAGCTCCGGCGGCGGCCGGAGCTTCCCAGTGACAGTTCGACGGGGAGATCTACTCTTCCTGCGTGAGGTCCGACACGACTTTCAAGAGGGTGTAGAGAGTGAAGCCCTCTCCCTGGGGGTCGGCCTCCTTGGTGATCTCCACCATGCGGCGGCGGGTCACCAGGGACTTCTTGTCGCTGGCAGGCACCCCTTCGGGCCGACCCGCCGCGGCGACGAGGGCTTCGTTGAACTTCTCGGTCGCCTCACCGATCGCCTGGTAGTAGGCGTGGGCCGCCTCGAGGAGGGCCTTCTCAGCGGCGGCTCTCTGATCGGCCGGGGGGAGCCGCCCGGGGTTCGGGTTATTCATGAACATCATTCTGCCATACCTCGTTTCGTTTTCGCGCCGACCTTGCGAGATTGGCGGCGTCTACCCACCAGCTCGGCCACGTGCTCCTCGTACTCCTCCCAGGTCCACAAGCTGCCGCACCCGCCCACGTCCTCACGCGCGTCACACTCGATGTACCGCTCCCCCGCCACCCGGAACAGCGCCCGCTTGCCGCACGCCCGGCACGGCCCGACGAGATCCTGCACGTGAACAGCCCACGGCGCGAGCCCATGCGCCCACCGGCGCAACGCCCCAACCTCGCCGATCATGTCGTCAATCCATGGCTGGCCGGTCGCCCAGTCCAGATGCCGCAGCAGCCACGCCGACAACTCGTCGACGTCCGCCCGCTGGGGGTAGACCAGGCCACGTTGCTCAGCGATCAGCCACGCCCAGTTCTTCAACGTCGACGGGATCGACGGCGGGCCGATCTGGTCGTCATCGTCGCCGTGGATCGGCGTCGCCCCCTCGTGCAGCATCGACAGCACATCGAGCCGCGGCGGCGTGCCGGCCTCCTGAGAGCCGGACACCTTGTCCCCGCCGCCCTGGCCCGGCGTTTTGTGCTGCTCCAGCCACCGCGTGAGCAGCGGGGTGATCTCCGTGTCGCGTCGCAGCCTGGTCGTGCAGGTTGCGCAGATGAGGCGCCCGTTCGCTGCCTGGCGGGGTTCACCCCGTCCGCAGCGAGGGCCGATGCACAGCGGGTTCGTGTCGGTCTCGGGCAACGCTGTCCTCCAAAGTCCAAGAGGGGCAGCGAGCCGTACCGCTATTGCAAGCAATACGGCTCGCATCATCGGACTACGGTACGTCCTCCCTGGTAGCGGCGCCGTTCGCCTCGGCCATCGCCTCGTACGACTCGTACAGCTGCGGCCAGTTGTCTCCCCGGTCCAGCGCCTCCATGGGCAGCCTGCCGTCCATCACCGCGAGCCTCACGCCCATGTGATTGTGGCCCTCTACCGCGAGCCAGCCTGCGCACGCCAGGTCCTCGCCCGTGCCCGGGCTACCAGCGTGACATCCGAACATCGGGGTGCCCGGCAGCGGCGGGATACCGGCCGCGTCCGGCCGGCACGTGGAGTGCAGCTGCTCGTACCGCTCGGCGGGGAACTTCCCGGGCTCGGCCGTGACCTGCCAGGGGCATTCTCGACATGGGTACTTGCGGTGGGGCATGTCGCTCATTCTTCGTCCTCTCGCATGATCTGGATGAGGTTGATGACCTCTTGGCACTGGTGCTCCAGCGCGTGTCGCTCCCCGGGCGTCATCTCGGCCAGGAGCGCGCGGGCGTGGTCGACGTCCCGCTCGGCCATGGCCAGCAGGACCTCTGTCTCCGCGTACGGCGTGCCGTACTTCTTGTCTTCGACGCTCACGCTGTCGCCTTCCTCTTGGCCGGGCGCGGCTTGGCCACCGCCACCTGACCTTCCACGCAGAAGCACGCCAGGAAGCCGCCGTCGTACTCCTCCGCGAGGCGAAGGGTGTAGCGGACACGGTCGTACTGACACACCAGATCCACCTCGAGGTCGGGGTCTGCGGCAAACTCCATGCGACGGTCGCAGCACGGCAGCTCGGTCTCCACGTGGTCGGAGCCCTCTTCCTGCCTCGTGTGCCGCTGCACGATCATCCCGGCTTCGAGCCGATCCACGGCCACGGGCCTGCTCGCCGAGATGACCAAAGGCGGCGGCGCCGCCGGTGCGGCCACCGTGTTCCGCTTCACCACGTTGTACCTTCTGGTGTCCAGCGCCACGAGCAGCCGGTCAGCCATGCGCAGCCGGTCGTCCTCGCTGGTCGACGGCCCCAGCAGGTCGTCAGCGCCCAGCTCGTCGGCCAGCACGTGCCCCGCCTCGGACCACGTCGAGGCGCCCATCACACGACCCCGTACTTGTCGTCAATCTGGTCCCAGACCTTGACGCCGAGCTCGACCACGGCCTCGGGGTCGTCGAAGAAGTCCAGCGCCCAGTTCAGCGGGTTCGGCTCGTCCTGGGCCACGGCGCAGGCCGCTGCGGCGAGCTTGACCAGCTCGCGCACCTGGTCGTCGGTGAGACCCAGATGGGTCAGGTCGACACTCACAGGGAGTTCCTTTCGGCGACGGTGAGGGGGAACCGGGCGGCGAGCGTCCGGATGATTTCGAGGGCGACGCGCCGGTCTTCGGCCTCGTCGTGGTCCTCGATGTAGCCGTAGGTCTTCCGGCCTTTGTCGGCGTCGAAGTCGTAGTCGTGGTACTCGACGTCGAACAGCTCCGGCCGGTTGGGCATGTGGTCCTGCCAGTCGTCGCCGTAGTGGGCGGCGTCCTTCCGCACCTCGTCCAGGACCTCGCGAACCTCGACCCACGCCCTGGCCAGGGCGATCGGGTTCTCGTACTCGCCGTTGATCGTGGTGGCCTGTATGTAGGCCCGCTCGGACAGCGCGCCAAGCCGGGCGCACAGCAGGCCGGCCACCTCGGCGATCTCGTCGCGGGTAATGTAGCCGTGCGCGCTCATCGGCCCTCAACCGCCTTCAGGTGCTGCTCCAGCCTGGCGACCTGGATGCGAAGCGCGTCGATCATCTCGAACAGCTCGTGGACCCTGACCGCCATATCGGAGTTCGCGCTGTCGGCGTTGACCCGGTGGCGCGCCACGGCGTCCGACAGCATGTCCACGTCGTGCCGTACGTCGTCGGCGGCCCGCTGCGCGTCACGGGCGGCCGAGCAGTCCAGTCCGTAGCCGTAGCTCATGCCTGTACTCCTTCTTGGGCTTGTACGAAGCGGGCGTTGTCTGGGTAGCGGTGCCGCCACTCGGGCGGCACGGTTCCCTGGTGCCAGAGGTTCCGCGTCGTGGCCGTCCGGCCGTCGTGGAACGCGATGTCGAAGCGGCGGCCCCCGTGTCCACGGAAACCGCCGGTGTTGCCGCAGATCGCGTAGTGCTCGCCGTCGACCACGACCCTCGCGGCCGGGTCGACGGCCCCCTCCAGGTAGCCGCCGGGCCCCCAGAAGACCAGGACGTCCGTGGGCTCCTCCTCGCCGGGCATCACCTACGAACTCCCTGCGTGATGGCGTCGCGCACGTCCCGCACGCAGCGGGCGTCGCCGAGAGCGGTGTGCTTGGTCGCCGGATCCTGCGTGACGCCGACGATCTCCCACGCCAGCACGTTCGTGGCGCCGTCGAGCCAATCGTGCACGTACGGGGCGACCTCGGCCGCGAACGCCTCGTCCACCTTGCCGTCGTAGGCGGACAGACGGCCGTAGACGTAGCCGGTCAGCGTGGCCCGGATGTCCTCCATCCGGTGCGACGCCGTGAACGCCTGCCCGTTCGCGTGCAGGAACGCGCGCAGGAAGTCCCGGTCGTGGCGGGGGTTGTTCGCCACGATCGTCGCGCCGTCGAGGTGCCGGGCGAGCTGGAGCGCCATCTTGTCCGCCGTCACGTTCTCCATGACCGTGCCCTCGGCGGCGTCGGCGAACTCCGTCCCGCACATCAGCTGCACGCCTACGCCGACCGGCAGGTGAGAGACAAGGCTCCTGTCGTAGTACTTGTTGATCTGCAATGCCTTGGGGTCGGCGGTGGTGAGATCGGGCCTCACCTGCCACCAGAACTCCAGGTCCCCCATGTCAGGGAAGTCGGTGTCGCGGATGATCAGCGCGGCCTCCCAGAGGTGGCCGAACTCGGTGTCGAGGTGGGTCGACTCCGTGTCGAGAATCGCGTACTTCATGGGTGTCCTTCCTGCAGGTGTTACAGCCCGGCGAACAGGTCGAGCTGTCGGGGTTCGACGGCTTCCTCGGCCTGGCGGGCGAGGTCGCGCGGATGGGTTCAGGTGTCTTGCCGACGTCGCGGCAGTAGCTCACGCAGGTCCGGGTTGAGGGGTGGGCGGGTGGCCCGGCCGCGCGCCGGGCCACCCTGAGGTGTCAGTCGTGCGGGTGGATGTCCTGCACGGGTATTACTTGCCAGCCTTTCCGCTTGCGTCAGTGGGCTGGTCCTGGGTCCAGTCCGTCCAGCCGGTGCCGTCCATGCCGATCCAGTCGGGGTTGACGACACGCATGCCGTTGCAGGCGATCCCGACGATGTAGCCGACGTTCTGGTGCGCGGTGTCGTCCTCGGCGGGCTGGACGCCGCAGACCGGGCAGGTGATAGTCAGCCACGTCACGATCGACGTGGGGCACTCCTCGATGCCGATGGCCAGGTTGGCGAGGTAACCGGCGTCGTCGACGAAGAACGTCTGGTCGTCGAGGACTTCCCGGTCGCAGGCGCTGAAGAAGTTGTTCTCCAAGTCGTCGACCCACCGGTCCTCGTGGGAGGCGATGTAGGAGGACAGCTCCTGCGGGGTCACTCCGACGTGGACCTCGAACTCCGTCTCCCAGTCGTAGGTGACCAGCTCCTCGACCCGGATCCGGACCTTGCGGGTCTCGCGGGGCAGGGCCTCCTCCACCTCGTACGGCGGGATCGGCATGTAGCAGCGGCGGTCCGTGACGGTGGTGTGGTCCCACAGGTCGGGGCGGCCGTCCTTGGCCTGGTTGCGGATGGGGCCGCTGCACGTGGTGCAGGTCGATTCCGTGTTCTCGATGTTCACGGTTCTCCTTCGTGGGTTGGGATGAAGGGGCGGGCGCTGGGTGGCGCCCGCCCCGAGGGGTTAAGCGTTGAGGGCGCGCTGGCCGCCGGATCCGACGCGGGTGCCGCCGAGGTCGGCGCGGTCGCCTGCTTCGCGGCCGGCGTAGTAGGCGGCCGTGTCTCCGACCTTCCGCGCCTTGATGTTGCCGGTGTTGGGGGTCATGCGGTCGAAGTAGTCGTCGACGGCGGCCTTGCGGTCGCGCAGGACGAGGTCGGTGGAGCGGCCTTCGACGTGTGCGGCCGAGGAGGTGGCTGCCTTGTTGGCCTCGCGGAGCTTCTCGCCGACGCGGCTGGCGAACCCGGCCATGAAGCTCTTGCGGGCGGTGCTGAGGGTCTTGCGCCCGGTGGGGGTGACGCGGGCGACTTCGTTGAGCATCTGCAGCGACACAGGGAGGCGTAGAGCATCGCGACGACCTCGAGGTCGCTCTGGTGGCCGGAGACCATCAGGTAGGTCTTGCCGGAGAGCTTCCACTGCAGGACGCGGCAGTTCTTGGCGCTGGTGATGGCGGTGAGGAGGGAGACGTGCTCGGCCTGGTGGGTCTTGTCGACGACGAGGGGGAAGCTGCTGAGTTCGTCGGTGATTTGTCCGGCGGCGGCGAGGTGGGCGCGTTCGATGCCGTACTTGGCCATGAGCTTGTATGCGCGCTCGCGGTAGGTTTCGGCTTCTTCGGGGCCGGTGTTGGGGTGTTCGGCGACGGAGAGGAGCTTGCGGATGAGGTCGAGCTTCTTCTCGGGGGCGGCGGTCACGTGCCTGCCTTTCTGGGTTGGTGCTTGCCGTTTTGCTTGCGTGAGTTGGGTTTGCTCACGTTCGCTTACGTTTGGATCTTGGCCATTCTTGCACGTTCGTTCCGAATTCGCAACGACCCCTAAAACGTGCTGAAACGTCCCCTGAGCGGCCATGACGCGCGGAACGATCAACCACCCGCGAACCATGATCAACAACGCTTACGCTGGCTCTGAGCGTCACGCGTGCACGCTTTCCGCGTTACGCCGGAGGGCGTTCGCGCGCATCCGCCGCCCCCCACGGCCACCCAAAACGCAAGCAACGTCACTTGCAGAAAGAACCGAAGCACGGAAAGGTGGAAGGCGACACCACACCCGCCCGCCAAGGAGACACCGCCACCCATGGCCCGCTCAACCACCGCCACCGCCGCCCGCAAGGCACTGGTCAAGCAAGCGGAACAGCAAGCGGGATCTCGCGTGCGCACCAAAAGCCGCCAGGACAAACCCACCCTCGCCGTCCGCATCAGCTACCACACCAACGAACGCCTCACCCCCGCCAACGAAAAGACCGGCCTCGGCGTCTCCGGCATCGTCGAAGCCGCCCTCGTCGACTACCTCGACTTCCTCGGCATCCCCGCCGACGCAGAACCGCCCCGCAACCCAGACGGCAGCCGGCCCAAGCGGGAACGCACCGACAAAAAACGCACCCGCCGGACGAAAGAAGAGATCGACGAGGTCAGCATCGGTCCACGCATCACCCGCCAAACCGACAACCGGCTCACCATCGCCTGCCTGGACACCGGCACCGGCCCGCAGGACATCCTCGAAACCGCCCTCAAGGCATGGCTGCGCAAGCAAGGCATCCCGCTCTACCCGCAGACACCCGGCGCCTGACGACCGCAGGCTGAGCGGATTGAGGCGGCCGAGCTGGCGGGGGTTGCGGCCGGCGGGCCGGGCTGGCAGGCTCGCGGCCATGATCAGACACGGTGACACGGGCGGTTGGACGGCGAGCGTGGGCGGCGGCGTCCGCCACATGGGCGGCATGCGGCACATGGGCGGCTGGTAGCCCTTACAGCACGAAGGGCCCGAACCCGACAGAGGGGGTTCGGGCCCTCCCGTGGTTACGGCTGCGGGTTGCGGCCGAACCAGCCGAGCAGGCCCCACAGCGTGACTCCACCGGCGGCAAGGCCGGTGAGGAGCGCGGCAGGCCATGTTGAGCCGTCCGCGAGCATGAGGGCGGCGGCGATGGCGATGGCGGCGATGGCCGCGAGAACGATCAGGATCACACGTTCGGATGACATGTGGTCGGTTCCACCAATCTGTGAGCGGACACAATACGGCTAGGGCAGCGACCAGGCAGTGTGTTCGCCCTGGTCCCAAGTCGCCTATGGCTCCGTGTGCCTGTCTCTCTGGGGCGCCTCTCCTTCTCCCAAATGACGCTCTCGGTGGAACGGGGCTCATCGTACGAGAAAGCCCGAACCCATGTGGCGGATTCGGGCTTATGCGCCTGCCGGTGTCTACATGGTGGAGGTGGCGCGGGCGCGGCGGGCGCATGCGCGCCTTGCGCAGCTCGTTGCCGGGCTCCTCCCACGTATTCAGCGCGCCGTCCGGCTCAAGCATGAGGCGGTGCTAGCCCTTTTGCTTGCACCTCCTCCATTTCAGATGCGCTTGGAGCGCTTGATCAGCAGCTGCGCCTCAGCGTCGGTCAGCCGCCCGCGCTCGGGGACGCACCCGTGCTCGCACGGCATGCCCTCAGTCGCGCCCCACAGACGGCAGATCAGCGGACGCACCCGATACGCCTGGCAGGCCGTCGCCACCGAGGGCCGCGCACGGCTCAGCCTCAGTCACCGAGCTGCGCCTCTCCCGGAGCAGGGCCGCGGCCGACGTCGCCAGGGGGAACCCGCCTCGGCCATGCGCTGAGCCTCACGCTTACCTGCGGCGATCGTCGTGCAGTGCTCCTGACACAGGCCCTTGCAGCCCGCGTCCGGGACCTTCGCGGAGCAGGACGTCTTGCCGGTCCGTCCAGTCGCTCACAGCGCCGCCTTCGCGACCTGCTCCAGGGCCTCGCGCAGCCGGTCCAGGGGGACGCCACGCTCCCCGCCAGGACCCAGGCGGGCGATGATTTCCGCGCTGTCCAGCTGCTCGATGCGGGCCACCTCGTCCACCGGTTCGACCAGCGCGGCACGGCCGCCCATGACCGCCCACGTGGCAGCCACCTCGCCCTCCCCCTCGTCCGTGACGGCCTGGGCGTGCAGCTTGAGGAACGGGAACGCCGCGGCGATGGTCTCCCACTCGGCGGTCAGCTGCTCCACTGTCGGCCACTTGCCGACGTTGTACGTGGAGCAGCCGATCCGCCCGTCCCAGTCGCACCAGCCCTTCGGGCCGCCGATCCACGGCGACGCGATACGCGCGTTGTCCAGGTACTCCAGCTGCAGGACGCCCATCCGCTTACGCCATGCTGTCTTCGCAGCCCAACTGGCCTTTAACGCCTCGATTTCCCTACTGGAGGGCTCGACCGGCATGCCGTACTCGGCGGCCAGGCTCGTCACCGCGGCCTTCCATGCCTGGTCGTTGGAGGTCATGTACCAGTCGTCGGTGCGGATCAGGATCTCGTTGGCCTGCTCGCGCGTCACCGGCTCGCCAGCGACGAGGAGACGCGGCCACTTCGTCAGGTCGGTCATCAGGGGAACTCCAGATCAAGGGTCGGTTGTGGATCATTGTTCCGCTGCTTCTTGGCTTGGTAGTACGTGGCGGCCAGGTCGTAGCCGCCGCCCGGCGCCTTGCCGGGCATGTGCCGGGAGAACCGGGAGTCGGACCGTATGGTGACGATCGGCCCGCCGGCCTCCAGCCAGCCGGGCGGGTAGGCGCGTCTTATCTCGGCCAGCCACCGCTCGTAGTTCGTCTTCGGCTGTTGCACGGCGGGCAGGTCACGCCACCCGGGCCACGTGTGGTCGTGGGCGTCCTCCACGGCCTTGCTCTCGCTGGCGGTCTCGGGGCCTTCCCAGTCGCAGCCGAGACACCCGCCCCGGTAGAGCTGATGCCATTTCGGTTCGTCGACCACGCGGAAGAGCACAGTCGGTCGGTGCTCTGGCGCGGTCGACGTAACCGCGGGGTCGACTCTGCTTGTTCTGGCCCCGGGGTGCGTGATGTAGATCCGCCACATGCCGCGCTGCTGGTCGGCGGGTGCCTGGTCCACGGCGGCTTCGCGAGCGACGGCCCCGCGCGGCTCATTGCCCATCGGGCTGCCCCTGCTCGGCGAGCGACCACAGGGTCACCTTCACGGAGCTGCTGTAGTCGCCATCCTTGCGGGTGCCAATCTCGCGCCGTACCAGGCCGTCCCGTTCCAGGCTCTTCAGGGCGCTTTCAACGCGGCCGTAATTGGTCTCATCTAGCAGCAGCCCGACAGCTCGGGCGAGCATGTACGCGCTGGTCCGTAGATGCGGGTACCTGCGCAGGTGCTCCAACACCTGCGGCTTGACCTCGGGGTACAGGATCACTCGCCGGTCGACGTCGCCTTCCAGCTCCCGCAGATACCGCTGGATGGTCCGCTCGTGGACGCCGAGACGGTCACCGATCACGGCCGAGCTGGTGACGCCAAGGTCCAGGAGTTGCGCGGTTTGCTCTTTCCGCGCGGCTCGCTCCTTCCGTGCTCTCAGAGCTACCATCCCCGCCCACTCTCCAGGTCGTCGTCGGCGCGCACGCTGACGGACTCGTCGCCGGCCGCCGCCGCCATGACGGCTTCGACCGCCCCATCGACCGGCTGCAGGTGGGCCGCGGGCGGCTCCCAGTCGGGGCGGGTGGCAACCATGGCCAGGTACAGCCAGTCCGGCAGCTTGGCCCACGACTCTGGGTGGAGTCCGTGGCGCCGTTCGGTCACGGTCATCAGGCCGACCGAGCCGTCTGCTTTCCGGTTGGGTCCGCTCAGCTCGTACAGGCTCAGGTCCCAGCCGCCCTCGGGGGTCCACACCCACCGGTAGATGGCATCGCGGGGGAAGAAGTCGCGCTGGCCCGGCCGGATGATGGGCTCGGCGGCGGCGAACTCGTCTTCGACGGTCACCGTGACCTTCTTCCGGGTGACCGTCGTCCAGCCTTGCGTGGCCCGGGCCGTATCGGCGGCCGGCGGCGGGTCGAACAGGGTGTCGCTGTCCACGGTTGGTGTCCTTTCAGAGCAGGGCGAGTTGATCGGGCACGGGGCGCCGCGTCGCCCGCAGCAGCGGTGGAGGCTTGAGCCACGACGCCAGGTCGTAGCCGCCGTCCCACGGGTCGAGCTGGTCCGGGTTCGGAGGAGGGGGCGGGTCGAACAGGCCGGGCGGCTGGTCGTCGCCCTTGAGCAGCGCGTCGCACCAGCCGAGGACTGTCGGCAGGCCCCGGTCGGGGCCTGCGCGTTGCAGGTACGTGCCGTCGACGGAGCGGGCCCAGTCGACCAACCGGTAGCGCAGCAGGGAGTTGACCCGACCGACGTGCGTCCAGAGGCCGATCGAGTTGGCGACGATGCCGAGGTTCGCCGCGGCGTCCGACAGCTTCCACTCGGTGCTGCCGCCGATGAACAGGCAGTCGAAGTCGTCCCAGTCCCAGCCTGGGCAGAACTCCATGTAGTCCTGCGCGACCAGGGCGGCCGGGAGACCCATGGCGCGGATCTCCTTGAGCATCGGCCGTGACCGCGCCACGGTGGCGAACGCGTCGCCCACCTCGTCGGGCGCGGTCACGAACAGGCACCGGTCGGCGTACGGGACGAACCGCTCCAGGTACTTCAGGTACTTCCGGTTGCCGGGGTATCTGCCGCCGTACACCGCGTTGTCCACGCCGAACAGGCCCACGTCGGGCAGCCGGTTGCCGCTGGCGGGGTTGAGGATCGCCCCCAGCCGGCCAGCGGCGATCTCTGCCCGGATTGACGGGGTCGACGGCGGGGCGAGGTACAGCGGCGCGTACATCAGCAGCCCACCGCCAGCGCGAGGAGGATGATCTTGATTTCGGCGAGGGATCCGACGCCGATGTTCCGGATGTCGAGCAGGTTGTCATCGGTTCGCGCGGCCAGGTCGCCGAGCGTGTAGATGCGTTCCCGCAGGAGGCAGTTCATGGCGCGGGTCGACAGGCCGGGCATGACGTCGCGGATGTCACTGTCAAGGGGCAGGCCGGTTCGCTCGATGAGCTCGGCGAGGGTGGCTTCCGGTGGGCCGGCGAGCTGTTCCACGATCTGGTCGCGCCAGGCGCGGACCTGTGCGCCGTACTCGGCCGCCTCCTGGTGCTGGGAGCACATGCCGGGGTCGGCCGTGTCGCAGTCGAAGCAGTCGCCCAGCCAGGGGCGTTCCTCGGCCTGGTCGGCGTAGTCGCCGAGCCGATCGCAGATGTGGTCCCAGATCTCGCTCGTCAGGGTGGCGGTCAACATCTGGTTCGGGTCGGTAGGCATGCCGGGGTCCTTCAAGGTCAGGGGGTTGGTGATCGCTGGGGCAGGTGTCGTCACGCGTCCGTGTCGCCTCGGCAGATGCGGCACCACCGGTCGCGGGGCGCGAGGGAGCTGCAGTCGTAGCGGTGGGTGCCGTGGCTGACCAGCAGGTGGTGTTGGAAGGCGTTGATCGCGCCGCCCTGGTACAGGCCGGTCAGGTACGGGCTTTCGAGCGCGGACGTGTGCGGCAGGAGGCAGAAGACGTAGGCGTTGCCGATGGCCTGCCACCGAGCCCCGACGCCGACCGTGATCCCGGCGACGCGGACCTCCACGGACGTGCTGTCGATGGACACGTCGATGCCGTCGACGGGCTCGTGCTGGCTCACCATGTGGCCCGCGCACGGGTCGGGGCGCTGGCGGGGCCAGCCCACCCGCGTGTTGATTGCGTCGAGAGCTTCGACCACCGTCTCGGGGACGGCGTTGAGGACGCTGTTCCAGGTCATGCGGATCTCCTTCGAAGGGGGCGAGGGGCCAGCCGTACTGCAAGCAATACGGCTGGCATCAAAGTCAGTCCGAGACGCCGAGCATGGTGACCAGGGCGTGCACCTGCCGCGTGGCCTGGGCGATCGCGAAGCGGCTCATCACCTCGTGGTGGTGGTCCAGCACGCCTTGGCGGAACTCGATCGCCGGGGTGACGGTGTCGCCAGTCACGAGGGTGTCGCCGCAGAAGATCAGGACGTTCGGCCCGAGCCCCCAGACGATGGCGTTCACGGCCGAGCACGCCGTGGCGATCGGGTCCAGCTCCGCCATGTGCCACCCGAAGTTGGCGGGGTTCATGCCCTGCAGGCGCATCGCGAGCGATACGGCGCGGAACATGCCGCCCGTGCCGGCCGCCGGTTCGGCGAACCAGGCGCCCGGCTCGTAGTCGTCGGGCGTGATCAGGAGGCGGGCCATCATGTCGGCAAGCTCAGGCGGGGTGTGGATCTCGGCGAGCGCCCCCCGGGCTCCTTCGGACCGTAGGTTGGTGAGGAGGGTGCCGAGCATGTCGACGTCGCTCCGCATCGCCGGGTCGTCGTCGCCGGTGATGTTGAACAGGCCGCCTGTGATGGCAGTGTGCGTGACGGCGTGGATGGCGTCGACCACCTTCGCGGGCAGGTCCTCGTCTTCGTCCATTAGCCAGCTATGGATGGGGTAGGCGCAGGCAACGAAGTACGGCTGCCGCATCCACAGCGTCGCCCAGACGTGGCGGTGGAACTTCACCAGCTCGGCCTTGTCGAGGGACAGGACGAACTCCGCGACGTCCGTCCCGTCTACTGCGGTGCGTCGCAGCAGGACCAGGGTGGCGACGATGCCCATCGGGATGGCGATGCCGTCGCCAGCGTGCTGCCGGTGCCACGCTTCCGCGATCCGCTCGGCGAGGCTCGTCGGCGCGATGCGGTCGATGCGGGCTCGCTGCTGGCGCGGCGAGCGGAGGACGTTCGTCGCCTCGACCACCGGCTCCGGCTCGGGCGGGGTTTGTACGGCGGCCGCGAGGCCGGACAGGTGGATGGTCTCCTCCGGCGCGGGAAGGGTCGGCGCCGGGTCTTCGGGCTCGGTCGCGAACAGGTCGAGCTGGTCCAGATCTTTCGGGGGGCGCCGCTTCTTGGCCATCAGGATCTCCGTGGGTCGGTTGGGTGGGGGCGGCGGTGGGTGGCCGCCGCCCCACGGGCTGAGCTGGGGTCAGATGCTGGCCGGGTCTTCCGCGGTGCGGCACAGGTCCTTGTGCAGGTAGGCGATTTGGAACTGGTCGGCCTTGCCCTCGATCGCTGCGGCGCGGGCCTTCACCGCCAGCAGAGAGGCCGGGTCGTTCTTGTCGATGAGGCCGAGCTCCACGTCGTCCGGCAGCGGGTTGCCGGGCCGGGCGACCTGCAGGAACCACTTTCGCCAATCGCACCGCACGTATTGGGTTCAGATGGCATCATTGCGAACGTAGGGCCTGATATTGAGCCCATCCCCTCACAAAGGGTCGATGGGTTCCGAGGGCATGGAGTTCGCAGGGATGACGACTCCGACATCAGGCTCGATCACCAACCAACGGTTATGTCCGTGTGGGATCGAGTTGTCGTCGCACCTGTCACCTCTGCGCGCGCGACTTCTTTGATCTCGTTTCGCGAATCGAGACGAAGTACATGACGCCCATCAAAGCCCTACTAGTCACGATCGCCGTACTGATCGGCATCATCCTTGCCCAACTCGCGGGCTACCTCGCCCGAGCGGGTGGCACTCAGGCTCCCGCCGCTCTCAGCCGCGCCGGGATCGCGTTCGCTGGAACAGTAACTCTGACTCTATTGATCATGTCGAGTCTGGGGGTGCTGTGATACCCCGCGGACTCTAGCGACTGTCGCCGCAGTCGCAGCTGGTGACGTACGCCTCCACCTTCCGCACGATGGTCTGCGGCGTGATCTCCACGAGCAGCACGGCGTCGTCCGCGTGCCAGGGTTTGGCCAGCTGGTCGAGCGGACCGGCCGCGTAGTGGCGGCCGTGCATCCATTCGCCGTACCAGGTGGGGTTGCCGATGAGGGGGGGCGCGTTAGCGACGGCCAGGCCCTGCGTGCGGATGGTGTGGTCGTGCTCGCCCCAGCCTGGCGTTCCGGCGAGGACATACCGCTTCGCCAGGGTGATCTCTGTGGTGGTCACTGCTGTGGTCCCTTCGGGCAGTCGTAAAGGAGGTGGTCGTCCATGAGGGCGTCGAGCGCATTGATGACGCTCTCGCCGTAGCCGGGTTGGTGGCCGCTGGCCTGCTCCCTGCACAGGGGGCAGGTGACCGCGATCGTGAAGTTCTTCCAGTCGTGGAAGTAGCCGTGCTGGCGGGCCTGCCGGGCGATCTGCGCGCGGCCGGTCTTCGTGTTCGGGTTGGGGTTGGGGTTGGGGGTCACTCGTCGTCCTCGGCGGACTCGTCGTCCAGGTCCTGCGCTTCATCGGCCGCAGCCTCGAGGAAGCACAAATCGAAACCGCCCTCGTCGCGGAGGATCTCGTCGAGCAGCTCGGCGACTTCCTCCCGCGTCGGCACCGGGCCGGGCACCGGCACGTACACCGCGCACGAGCCGGGGCAGGTGTCTCCCGGCGCGGCGCCGCAGTGCCCGCAGGGCTTCTTCGCCGGGACGGTGTCGCGGACGTCGAACACCCGCTCGCCGGTCCAGCCGGACCACTTGCCCTCGACGGTCTCCTCGGTCTCGCCGGTGTCCGGGTCCTCGGTTTCGACGATCTTGTTGCCCTTGCGGCGCGCCAGGACGCACATCGGCTTCGCCTCAGGCAGGACCGCCCGGCCCTCCCGGGCCCAGAAGAACGCCGAGTTGACGCGGGTCGCGGCGGGGTTCTGCGCCATCATGCCGAGCGTGTTGCCGAGGGTGCGGTGATCCATGACGCGGCTCGCGTACACCCGGAAGGCGTCGATCAGGTCGGACCGCTGGGCCAGGAGCGCCGCTGCGCCCTCCCTCCCGGAGATCGCGGCCCTCTTGTCGGCGTGCTTGCGCGCCTTCCACTCCTCGCGCTGCTCAGGGGTGAAGTCGGCGCGGGGACGCTTCCTCTTGGTGGTCTTGCGGGTCGTGGTTCCCATGGGTTGGGTGGCCTTTCTCGCTTGCGTTTGTGCTTGCAGGATGGTGCTGGCCCCGGGTCGGGCCAGGGTTGTGCCGAGGCCGGCGGGGTGCCGGTCGACCGGAGATGGTTGGTCAGGAAGCGGCGGCAGCGGAGACGGTGCCGTCGTAGTCGGCCGCCCACTCGCGCATCCGCGCGACGAACTGCTCCCAGGTGCGGTCGCCGTCCCGGTCGCGGGAGAAGTGCCCGAAACCCGCCGTTCGGCCGCCCTGGTCGAGCTTCACGATCTGCTGAGCCCAGCCGTGCGGCGTGGCCCAGCAGTGGAACAAGGTCTTGCCGTCGTTGCACGGGATGTACTCCACCTTCGTGTCGTCGCCCATCAGGTGGAACTCCTTGAACGCGGCCACCGCGGCGTCGATGGCGGCCGTGGGCCTCTCGCCCTCGAACCGGCCGAAGCCGGGAATCTCGGCCTCGTATCGGCCCTTGCCGAAGGTCCTCACGTGCAGCAGGTCGGACAGTTTGGCCATGGGTTGGCTCCTATTGGTGGGGGGTTGCCTGACGCCAGCAATACTGCTCGCGTCAGGCGCGGGCGGGTTACAGGTAGTTGTCGATCCAGGCCAGGCCCGCGTTGTCCAGCACGTACTGGGCGCGGGTCACGGTCACATACGCGAGCATCGCGTCCTCGCGGCGGATCATACCGGGGCTCCCGTCGTCCTTCGGCTTGGGCTCGGAGAAGTCGTCGGCGACCTTCACGTGATGCCACTCGCGGCCCTTGGCCTTATGCGCCGTCGACAACACCAGGTCGGCGCGGTCCTCACTCGTCAGGCGGCCCACGATGTCGAGCACCACGTCAGCGCCGTGGGAGTCGATCAGCTTCACAAACGGCGCCAGGTCAGACCCGGCCTCCTCGTTCTCGCAGTAATCCTGAACCTCTCCCCAAGTCTTGAAGGCGTACAACTCCGGGTGAGAGCAGCCCGCACCGGCCTTGAGCTGGATTGCTGCCTCGGCCAGGGCGGCGATGCTCTTGCCGCCGCCGACCAGCGCGACGCGGCTGCCGTTCTTCATCGCGTCCATCGCAGCGGCGATCGTCGCGGCGTTGGTACGGCACAGCAGCGCGTCAGGCTCGGCCAGGGCGTCGATGCGAGAATTGATTTGCTCGAACCCGCGCAGCCGCAGCGGCGCGTCCAGGTACTCCAGCCACTTGTTCGCCTCCTCGGCCACAGCTGGGCCGAATCTGAAGCTCTGGGAGAGGGTGAGCCGCACACCGTCGAAGCCAGCCATGGCGTCAGACGAGCCTCTCCAGCCATAGATGGCTTGGCTTTGGTCTCCCACCAGGACCTTCTGCGCGTTCCGCTGGCCCTCGACGATCGCGGTCACAGGTGGATTGGCGTCCTGCGCCTCATCCATCAGCACGTAGTCGTACGGCAGTTGCGGGCCGGACATGGAGTAGATCTTGAGATAAACGTCGTGCGAGAAAGGCAGTTTGCCGTCCACCCTGGTCAGGTCTTCCCACGCCTTCATGGCGAGCAGCGGAATCTCCGCAGCAAGGACCCGCATCGTCTCGGGGTCGTCGAAGCCGGGGATACGCGGGACCGACTGCAGGAGGATGTTGGTGTGCGCGCTGTGGCAGAACTTCGCAACGGTGCTCATCACGATCCGCGCCACCACGGCGGGCGGGATGATTCCTCCGGGGACGTACAGCGGGGAGTTGATCCGGAGCAGCTTGGCGATCTGCAGGCTCGGCATCCGCGGGGCGCGCAGCCTGCGGGCGTACAGCTTGCCGACGGCTCCGTAGGCAAGGCCGTGCGCGGTCTTGCAGATCACGTCCTTCGGGAACGACTTCTCGGCGTCCTCCTTGATCGCCCGGTTGTAGGCGATGTACAGGCCGCGTCGTCCGGGGGTCGCGGCGGCGGCCATCTTCAACGTGCTCGTGTTGTGCGTCGGGATGCAGCCGGTCGTCAGGTACAGGTGATCCGGCGCGGTCACGCTGATGCACACCGCTTCGCCAGGCTCGACCGGCGTGATGGAGCGGATCGCCCGGAACGGTATAACGCGCGCATCGTCGCACCAGCCAGCAGCCTTGCGCTCCAGCCAGAACGGCACGAGATGCGCGGGAAGCTTGATCCGCATCCGGTACGCCAGCTTGTGCGTCGTCGGTTTCTCGACCAGCGTCGCCGTTCCGCCGAGGGACTGCACCAGCCAGCGGACGTCTTCCGCGAGGCGGGAGCTTGTGGTGACGAACTCGGCTGAGTCGCCGTTGCTGCGGTGCCCGTCAGAGTCGAGGAGACCGCGCAGCAGTTCCAGGCGCTGGTCTGCCGAGGCGAAGGCGTAGACCTGCGGGACGAACTTCTCGTGGCTCATCACGCCCCGCAGGCCGAGGCCCTTGAGGGCTTCCACGAGCGGGTTCCAGAAGCCGCGGTGGCCGGGCTTGGTCGTCCGACGCGCGCTGAGGCGGTAGTCGATCGGGCGCGTCGGGTTGGGGGTGGCTGTGACTCCCATCGGCTCAACGAGGGCACGGACGCGGTCGATGATCGGCGCGTCAGCCGTGGAGATCACCAGCGTTCCCTTGCCCAGCATGCCGTCGCCGAGCAGCAGCCCAAGGAGCCACGGGTCAAGCGGAAGCTCTGCCTCGGGAAGCTTCACCGGCTCGGGCATCGGCAGGAACCACCGGGCGCCGTTGCCAGCCGGCCGGGTGAGCCCGCGCTCAAGGATCTGGGCCGTGGTCAGGACCTCGCCCGGCGTGCCACGGTCGCGCCTCTTGTGGTGCTGCACGAGCCACCGGTGCTCGGCGTCCGCGATCACCGTGTTGCCGTCTGAGAGCCGGATGGCGTACAGCGGTCGCACGCCCTGGGGGTAGACGCCGGAGACGTCGTAGGTCAGCCCGTCACGCCCAATGATGGGGTCTCCGACTGCGAGTTCGGCGATCGGTCGCCACCCGGTGGGGGTGAGTACCGGCTGGTCGGCGCGCAGGGCCTTGCCCGCTCCCGCACCGGCCTCGACGACGAGGTTCTTGTCGCCGGGAGTGAAGGCGTCGACGATCGCGGTCTGCTCAAGGGTGGGCTTCGGTGCCATGTCGGTTCTCCTTGGGGGACGCCTTAGCGCTAGCTGTAGTGCTATCAATAAGGCCGGGTTGGGTTGGTGGAGGTGGGCCCGGCGGTGGGTGGCCGCCAGAGGCCGGGGGTCGTGCTGGGTCAGCCGGTCTGGTTGGCGAGCATTGCGTCGCGCAGCGTGGTGCCGTGGGTCATGGCGTGGTGGATCGCTTCCAGCGCCATGCCGCGCGGCCAGTCGAACTCCCGCATCAGGGCGGCGAGGTTTTCCATGAGCTGGTCGGTGACGCTGTCGTACTGGTCGGGCAGGATGCGCCGGTCCTTAGCGGCGGCGAGTCGGCGCAGCACGCTGAGCATGGTCTCGGCGATCTCGGCGGTGGTGGGGGGTTCCGCCTCGGGTGCGGGGATGGCCATGCTTGCCTTTCTGCTTGCATCAGTGGGCCGGGGCGGCTCCGGTGGGGGTTCAGGTGCGGCGGTGGGGTGCCGCCGCCTCCGGTGTTCCGCCGCATTTCCGCAGGTCAAGTTGTGTTTTGCTGAGATCATCTTGCCATAGAGTCGTCGCGTTTGCAAAACGACCCATTGACGATGGGAAACGCGCGTTTCAGAGCGCGCGTGAGCGCTTCCAGGAGCCCTCACGCCAATCACATGGAGACGCTCCGACTCTGGAATAGTGTCCGGATGCGCGTGAAGGTGGGCTAACGATCCATCCCGCCCTCCACCGACTCAGACAAGCCAGGTGGCCGCCCCTCCGGCACCATCCCGATTCCGGCTGCTGGCGTCCATTCATTATGGAAAATGCCCAGGCACAAGGGCACATCAGGCCAGGCTTGCACCTCTGTCGCCGCCCCGCTGCCGCTCCGTAGTGGGCCCACGGCAGTCGGGATGGTGACCCTTTGCGCCGCATCAGGGTGAAACACTCGCCGTACTTACGGTAGAACTAGACGATGCAATCGTGGTTGGAACGTTTGGTAGCTACAGCCAAGGACGAAGGCTGGGCCACTGACCGCGCTTCCCTGCTGAAGGTACAGACGACAGCTGCCATCTTGGGCTGGACCGAAGTACTGTCAACGGCCAAGTGCGTGTCGCCGCTGGTGGCCATGTAGAAGTCCCCGCCTCTTCGTAGTTGACTACTTCTTGATCAGGCGTGCTGGTGTCCTGGTTCGTGCCTGTTTCATCCGGAAGGACTCGC
>NZ_JBICRM010000033.1:0-110723 GCF_043197025.1 Nonomuraea marmarensis | reverse complement strand
ATCAGTTGCTGTCCATCAATCGGACGAACGCGGGGGATGGCCGCGTCATGGTTGCGGACTTCTCCAGCGGGCAGTCGCCGGCGACTGTTCGGTATTGGGAGAACTGGGGCGAGCATCCTCTGTTCAACGGGTGGCAGGACGACAACGACTGGGCTCTCGTCGGTGACTTCGTTAAGAGAGGGAACACAGAATTACTGTCCGTCAACCGGACTCCTTGACAAGGGATAACGGATACGGCAGCTGTAGATGAGGTGTACGGCGGCCGGCACCTCTACCGTGACCGTCCTGGTCGAACGCGTGCCCGCCCGCTCCTGGCCGCGGCTGCGGACCGGCCACGGCGGCAAGGGCGAGCGGCACTACGACTGGGCGATGTTCGGCCTGCTCGCCGACGACACCCCCGACGGACCCCGGCCGCTGGGTGAGCTGGCGAGCGTGGCGACCACGCGCTGCACCGGTCCCTCTGGCGACGCCGCCACCAATACCGGGCCGCGGCCTGTCACCGGCGACGGAACAAGGTGACAGCAGCGGCGACCACCTGACCCGTACCGCAGCAATTAATGATCTACAGCTGTCGTATCCGTGGAGGCTGCGGGATCACGGATCGTCAACCGGATGATCATAATCCCCTCCAGGGGGACTAAGCCCGATTTATCGGTTAAATCTGGCTGGACGCCAAGAGGGGCAAACTACCTGCACCCCGGCCCCTCCACTGGCTAGAGTAATAAATCTCAATATCAGCATACCGAGCGCGATATTTCGTGATATCCGCAGCGCGAGGAGCCGGCGGCGTGAATCACCGCGTAACCGACGAGGCCATGGTCCGGGCCCTGTACCGCGAATACGGCGCACCCCTGATGGCCTTCGCCGTCCGGCTGACGGGCGGCGATCGCCGCTGGGCCGAGGACGTCGTGCAGGAGACCCTGGTACGCGCCTGGCGCAACCTCCACGACCTGCGTACCGAGTCCGGCTCGCTGATGCCTTGGCTGGCGACCGTGGCCCGCCGCGTGGTCATCGACAACCACCGCCGCTCCGGCTCGCGCCCCCTCGACACCGTCGAGGACATCTCCGACCGCGTCCAGCCCGTGGCCGCCGAGGACGAGCGCCTGCTGCGCGAGATCGTCGTGACGGACGCGATGCTCTCGTTATCGCCGGCCCACCGCGAGGTGCTCACGGAGACCTTCTTACGAGACCGCACGGCCCAGGAGGCCGCGGAGACGATCGGCGTACCGGTCGGCACCGTGAAGTCCCGGGTGTACTACGCCATGCGCGCGCTCCGGATCGCGCTGGAAGAAAGGGGGGTGACGTTGCCATGACACAGGTGCGTCACGAGGAAAGGGGGGTGGCGCTCCATGACTGAGGTGCGTCACGAGGACGTGGCCGCGTACGCACTCGGCCTGCTCAGCGACGAGGAGCGCACAGCGTTCCAACACCACCTGGACGGTTGCGGGAGCTGCGCCGTCGAGGTGGGGACGTTCGCCGCCATGGGAGAGCTGATCAAGGGCGTGCACCCGGACGACCTCCTGCCCCATGCGCCCGACCCCCAGGTCGAGTCCCTCCTGGTACGCCGGGCCGCCGCCGAACGCCGCCGCCGCCGATTCCACCGCACGTTCATGTCCGCCGCCGCCTGCCTCCTGGTGGCGGCCGGCGTCTTCCTCGGCATCAACTCCCTGACCAGCGGCCCGAACCCCGACAGCGTCCACGGCCCGGCCCGCGACCTGCTCCTCACCGGCCGCACGTACTCCGTCACCGACCCGGCGACCGGCGTGTCCGGCGTCGTCGGCCTGGAGGACAAGGGCTGGGGCACCCACGTGGCGCTGGAGCTCAAGGGCGTCAAGGGCCCGCTGCAGTGCCGTCTCATGGCGGTCGGCGACGACGGCCGCTCCGAGGTCGTGGCGAGCTGGGGCGTGCCCGCCAAGGGGTACGGGGTGCCCGGCTCACCCGACCCCCTCGTCCTGCATGGCGGCACCAGCCTCCCCGAGGAGGACCTGAACCACTTCACGATCGAGACCTCCGACGGCAGGAGCCTGGCCACCGTCGCGGTCTGACTTACGATCGAAGGCGATGCGCGTAGACCTGCACAGCCACAGCACCGCCTCCGACGGCACGCAACCGCCGGCCGACGTGGTGCGCCGGGCCCGCGAGCGGGGGCTCGACGTGCTCGCCGTGACCGACCACGACACCGTCGCGGGGCACCGCGCCGCGATCGAGGCGCTGCCGGCGGGGCTGACGTTCGTGCCGGGCATGGAGTTGTCCTGCCGGCGCGCCGATCAGAGCGTTCACCTGCTCGCGTACCTCTTCGACCCGCTCGAACCCGAGCTCCAGGCCGAGTGCGCCCTCCTCCGGGAGGCTCGCGAGCAGCGCGGCCGCCGGACCGTCGAGCGGCTGGTCGAGCTGGGCGTGCCGGTCACCTGGGAGCAGGTGTCCGAGCTGGCCGCCGGCGGCCCGGTCGGGCGGCCGCACATCGCCCGCGCCATGGTCGCCGCGGGTGCGATCGCCGAGCCCGCGCTCGCGTTCACCCCGGAGTGGATCGGCACGGGCGGGCGCGCGCACGTGTCCCGCTACGCCCTCGACCCCGAGCGAGCGGTACGCCTCGTGCGGGCGGCAGGAGGCGTGAGCGTGCTGGCCCACCCGAAGGCCGCCAGCCGTGGCTACATCCTCCCTGACGAGTGGATCGCCGACCTGGCGCGGGCCGGGCTCTTCGGGGTGGAGGCCGACCACCCGGATCACGGCGCGGACGCCCGCGAGCACCTGCGCGGGCTGGCCGGCGACCTCGGGCTGGCGGTGACGGGGTCCAGCGACGACCACGGCGAGCTGACCGGCCACCGGCTGGGCTGCGAGACGACGGCGACGGAGGTCTACGAGCGCCTGACCGCCGCCGCGACGGGCGCCACCCCGACCACCTCACAGAGCCGATAAACGTGCCCGCAACTCGCTGACCTGGCGCGGCTCCGCGATCCCGTCCCAGGGTGACAACGCCGCCAGCCCGGCCTCCCGGTGTTCCCCGGCCCGTCCCGGCCGCAGCCGCGCCAGGTGGAAGTGCGCCAGCGCCGTGCTCACGCCCGCGGGCGGCAGCCGCGGCTCCGCCTCCTCCAGCAGCGCGATCACCTCGTCGGGCAGGTGCTTGGGATCCTCCAGCAGCGCCCCGGCCCGCTGCACGAGGCAACGCGCCCGCCCGATCTCGTCGGCGGTCCCGGCGTAGAGCCGCTCGGCCAGGTCGAGATGGGAGCTCGCGTCGAAGGCCAGGCCCAGGTAGAGGTGCGCGAGCGCGAGCAGTTCGTGGGCGTGTGCCTGCGCGCCGCGGTCGTCGGCCCCGTGCGCCATGTCAAGCGCCTCGAACAACACGGCCCGGGCGTCGGCGTACAGGCTGTGGGCCTCGGGGCCGCGCCCGTCGTGATCGAACGTCTGCCCCTTGCGCAGGAGCAGCGCGGCGACGTTGGTCAGCCGCAGCGCGTGGCCCGCGACGTCGCCGCCGGACAGCGCCTGCCCGTAGCGGACGAGCGCGGACTCGACGGCGGTGAACTCGTCGCCGCTCGCCAGCAGGATCGCCGCGTGCTCCAGGTGCAGCTCCGCGGGCCAGGACTCCACCTTGACCCGCAGCGCGGCCGCCTGGTTGAAGTGCTGCCGCGCCTGGCGCGGGTCGCCCGCGGTGAGCAGGATCGCGCACTGGCGCAGCTCGGCCGTGGCCTGCACCTGCTCGTCGTCGAGCGCCTTGGCGGCCCGGGCCAGCGCTGCCGCCGCGCGCAGCCGGTCCTCGTGCCGCTGTTCGAGCCGGAACCACGTCTCCAGCCCGTCGGCGATCCGCCCGAGCGCGTGACCGGTCTTGGGCACGGGACGCGGCCGGGCCAGCACCTGCAGCAGCACCCTGTCCTCGATCGCGAACCAGGTGCGGGCGTCCTCGTCGGGCAACCGCGCGCCGAACGAATCCGCCTGATCCGCGAAGTGCTCGACCAGCCGCCGCCAGGCCGCGGCCCGCTGCGGCGTCTCCCGCGCTCCCGTCGAGCGGAACGTGCTGGTCACCCTGACGCGCGTCATCCGCACGTTCTCCACGAGACCCAGGTCGGCCAGCTCCTTGATCGCGTCTTCCGCGGTGGGCAGGCCGAGCAGGGCGGCGGCCGCCCGGTGGTCGACCTCGGCGATCGGCAGTCCGGCCAGCAGGCTGAGCAGTTGCTTGGCGGTCGGCCTGAGCTGCTGGACGCTCTGGTTGAGCACGAAGTCGAGTTTCTGGTCGATCGGCAGCCGCTGCAGGTCGTCGACCAGGGACTGCAGGGAGATGTTCGGGTTGCGGGCCAGCCAGTGGCCGACCCTGACGATCTCCAAGGGGCTGCCCAGGCAGGCGTCGACCAGCCGTTTGAGCGCTTTCGGGTCGCGGCCGGCGCGCTCGTCGCCGAGCTGGCGGGCCAGCAGGTCCCGCCCGGCGTCGGGGCCGAGCGCGCCGAGCTGGATCGGCTCCATGTGCGGCGGCAGGTCGTCGGTGAACGTCCCCGCGACGATGATGTGCGCGCCGGGCACCCTGGGCGGCAACCAGGCGACCTGGCTCCACGTGCTGACGTTGTCGAGCAGCAGCACCCGGCCCGTGCCGGTGAGCGCGTCGATCACCTGCGGGGTCGCGTCGTCCGGCTCCTGGATGGCGCCCGGCGGCCGGTCGAGCGTGCGCAACACGCGCTGGGCCACGCTCAGCGGCGTCTCCGGATGGTCCCGGTCGGGACCGCGGAGGTCGGCGTAGCGCTGCTTGCGGGCGTCTCCGGCCAGGTCCCAGGTAGCCTTGATCGCGACCGCGGACGTGCCCATGCCCATCGCGCCCTGGACCACGATGACGCCGCGTTCCCTCGCCCGGTCCTTGACCTGCTGGAGCTCGGCGTCCCTGCCGACGAGCCCGTGGATCATGTCGGGGAAGGGCAGGCGGCCGAAGAGCAGCTGGGGAGGGGTGGCGCGGCGGCGGCGGACGAAATGGGTGAGCCAGACGACCGCGACCGGCACGGGGAGGGCCAGGACGGCGAGCAGCCAGACCGGCAGGTTGCCGGCCAGCTGCTTGATCAGCTCCTCCTGCAGCAGCAGGACCGTCCCCCCGGCCGTCACCAGCCCGCCGAGCCCCAACTCCGGCAGGTGGGCTCCGGCGCGGCGATACACCCGCGACAGCCGGAAGCGCAGCCGGTCCTTTCGCGAGATGTCCGTCATCGTCGCACCCCTCGCGTCAGCCCCCGATACAACCAGCGCCCGGTGACGGCGACCACGAGCAGGGGCACCGCGGTCGCGATCACCGACTCGGCGGCCAGCGGGGCGGCGGCGCTCATGAAGTGGCGGGCCTGCTCCAGCAGGATCAGCGGCAGGTGATCGCCCGACGGCCAGTCGAGCAGCAGGCCGACGACCGTGTCGTTCCACACGAGCACGAACGCCAGCACGCCGGCCAGCACCACGGCCGGCCGCGCCTCGCGTACGACGTGGAACAGCTCCCAGCGGTGCCGCGCCAGCATGGGTGTGGACACGCGGACGAACGCGTTGTGCAGCACCAGCACCGCCAGCGGGATCACCAGCGCCGCGTGCACGATGGCCAGCGCGGGCCCGGTGCCCACGAACGGGCTGACCCAGCGTTGCAGCGGCACGGCGAACGCCTGCGGCGGCAGCGCGGCCAGCGCCACCGCGACCAGCAGCGCGGGCCGCCAGGCGCGGCGCGGCAGGAGGTGCTCGTGGGCCAGCACGTACGCGGCGGGCACGGCGGCCAGCAGCACCAGCCCGACGACCACGACGGCCCGCACGAACGTGTTGCCCAGCGCGCCCAGGAACGCGCTGTCGGCGAGCGCGTCGGCGTACGAGTCGAATGTCCATGGCCCGCCGCTCCACCACCCGGACAGCGCCGCGGCGGTCGGGTCGCGCAGCGAGGTGAGCACGAGCACCACGAACGGCAACACCCAGAGCACCGACACCGCCCCGCACACCACCCACAACCGCCGGCTCGGCTCGGGACGGGACGGGGTGACCGGCCCGGACCAGGCCACCCGCCCGCGCAACCCGAACAGGGCGGGCAGCGCCATCACGGCCACGATGACGGACAGCCCCACGGAGAGCCCGGCGGCCCGCGCGTTGCCCAGGTCGCCGTGGTGCCGCCACCAGAACAACCCGCCGCCCTCGACCTCGGCCTGCATCGACCCGGGCGCGCCCATCAGCACGAGGTCGAACACGCGCGCCGCCGCCACCAGCGCGAGCAGGTACGCCAGCGCGGCAGGCCCGGCGAGCGCGGGCACCACGACGGACCAGACCCTGCGCCGCCGGTCCACGCCGAACGCCCTGGCCATCCGCAGCAGGTTGTTCGGCATCCTGGCCAGGGCCTCGTGGAAGACCAGGAACGCGACGCCGGCCCACTGCCAGACGAACGCCAGCCCGAGCACCAGCCAGAGCCATACGGGGCCGAGGAAGGCCACGTTGGCGCCGAGCGGGCCCAGCAGGGCGTTGACCAGGCCGCGTTGCGGGTTGGTGTCGAACAGCCACCGGAAGATCGCGCCCGTGGTGAGCGGGGAGACCGCGGCGGGCAGCACCAGGACCACGCGCAGGACCCGGCCGAGCACCGGGCCCGCGTTCCTGGCCAGCCAGGCCAGACCGAGCCCGACCGCGCACACGAGCACGGCCAGCGCCAGCCACACGAACGAGTTGCCCAGGGACTGGAGCACCTGGACGTTCCGCAGCACGTCGTAGCCGCTGAGCCCGTCGGAGAAGCTGATGATCATCGTCACGAAGAGCGGGACCAGGATGATGCCCGCCGACAGCAGCACCGCGAGCAGCAGGTAGACGGACGCGCGCCAGCGGCCGAGCCCGTGCCTGACCACCGGCACCCTGGCGTCGTGATGTGGCGCCACCTCGAACAGGAAGGCGTTCCGCTCGCTCATAAGGCGCCCTCCGCACTACCGGTGACGAGCTTCTCCTGGGCCTTGGCCGCCGCCGTGCCGGGATCGACGGCGGCGACGGTGACGTCGGAGAACAGCTCGGTGAGTATGCGCCACAACCCGCGCCCGTCGCCGCCCTCCAGGCTGCCGAGGAGCCGGTCGGACAGGTCGTAGTGACCGTTCACGGCGGCGCGGAGCTCGTCCGCGGTGCCGCGCAGCAGCCCGGGGACCGGCAGCGGGAACGGCGTCAGGAAGCCGCCTTGCCCGACCCACTCCCTCAGCGCGCCGGACCTGCCCGCGTCGCCCGGCCCGGTCAGCCACTTGACGAAGTCGAGTGCCCCCTCGTTCATGGCCACCGCGACGTCGCCGCCGACC
Source organism: Nonomuraea marmarensis (assembly GCF_043197025.1). Taxonomy (NCBI): domain Bacteria; kingdom Bacillati; phylum Actinomycetota; class Actinomycetes; order Streptosporangiales; family Streptosporangiaceae; genus Nonomuraea; species Nonomuraea marmarensis. The sequence goes on along the minus strand of NZ_JBICRM010000033.1, from coordinate 103,473 downwards.
ACCAGCGGGGGCGGGTTGCCCGCGTAGGAGGGGAATGGGAAGTGCTGGGCAGCGCCTTTGCCGGCGTACCGCTCGATGACGGGCAGGGCGAAGTCGGGCGCGGCCACCAGACGGGCGGTGCGGTAGACGAAGACGTCGAGGATGGAGTCGTGGAACTGCATGGTGAGCGCGCGCCTGGCCTGCTCGCGGGGGAAGGCGCCCTGCCAGATCGTGCCGAGCCGCTCGAGCGCCTCCCTGAGCCTCGACACGCCCCACCAGGCGGGGTTGCCCGTCTTCTCTGGCGGGAAGAGCCCGCGGTAGACCTCGGGGGCGTAGGCGAGCAGGACGTTCTCGAACCAGTCGCTGAGCACCCACCCGTCGGCCGCCCCGATCGACAGGCTGCCCGGGCCGGGTTGCCAGTGGTCCAGGTCTTGGGGCAACTCACCTGCACGATGCCAGACGAGCGACTTGTGCGCGATCTTGAACCAGGCGCCCAGCTGCCCCTGGCCGCCCTCGGGCGTCACGAGCCGCCGCCAGAACTCCGGCTGCTCGTGAGCCCATGGCCTGAGGCGGGGCTGGATCACCGGGTCGAAGAGCAGGCCCAGCCGGGGGATCACGGCGGCGTCGGGGATGACGTCCTCGGCGGGTCCACGCAGCAGGGCGCCGATGTTGTCGCCCGCCGAATAGACGCTGACCGGCCTGCCGGCGTAGTCCTTGACCACGTCGAGGAAGTGGCGCAACTCGTCGCCGCTCCAGACCACCGCCACCCGCAGCGGCCGCTCCGTGGCGCAACCCGCCAGCGCCACCGCGGGGATCGCGGCCAGCAACCCTCTACGGCTCAGCGACATCGGTGGTCTCCCAGAAGCGCGAGGGGGAGGCGAGGCTGGCCACCCTGGTCCGGTCGTCGGTCACGACGAGCACGGCCAGGCTGGGATCGGTGCCCAGCGCCGCGCTCACGGCCGCGTGGCAGGGCCCGCTGCCGGTGCGGTCCTCGATCACCATCACCTTGACCGGCACCAGCCTGCACAGGGCCCTGGCCAGCGCGACGCTCAGCCGCTCGTCGTGGGCCAGCTCGTGCGGCCTGGAGCGCAGGAAGCCCTGGATGTCCATCCGCCTGGCCATGAACGCGACCCTGCCATGGGCGAACGACGGGGCCAGGTCGTCGCGCGCGGCCAGCGCGAGGTTCTGCTCGACCGTCAGGTGCGGCAGCAGCCCCGCCCCCGCGGGCACCAGCCCGATCTCGCGCTCCGCGGGCAGCCGCATGGTGATCTCCTGATCGCCGACCCGGATCCTGCCGTCCACCGGCATCTCCAGGCCGAGCAGCAGGTCGGCGAACGCGTCGGCCTCGCCCGCGTCGGCGGCCACCACCACGGCGGTCCGCCCCGGATCGACGGTCAGCGGATCGCGGTCAAGTCCACGTCGGGTCCCATGTATCTCCCAGGTGAGGCCAGCGAGCTCGAGAAGTGGCACGTGCGCAACCGCCGTCAGGTCCGGATGTCGTCCGCAGTTGACGTTCGCACAAACCGTGAGTCACGGCAATGTGATTGACCGTTCCTGGGGGCCGGCGAAGTGGGTCGTGAACCAGTCTCTGGCATGACCGGCCACGGCCTCCAGCGCGCCCGGCTCCTCGAACAGGTGGGTGGCGCCGGGCACGACGGTCATCCGGCTCTCCGCCAGCAGGCGCCGCTGGGCCTCCTCGTTCAGCTCCACCACCACCGGGTCCCGGCCGCCCACGATGAGCAGGGTCGGCGCGCGTACCGCCGACAGCCGCTCCCCGGCCAGGTCGGGCCGCCCGCCGCGGGAGACGACCGCCGCGACCGCGTTGCCCGGCTCGGCAGCCGCCCAGAGCGCCGCCGCCGCGCCGGTGCTGGCGCCGAAGTAGCCGATCGGCAGCCCCGCCTCTTCACGCACCCAGTCGGTACGCTGCAGCAGCCGCTCGGCCAGCAACCCGATGTCGAAGACGTTCGCCCGGTCGGCCTCCTCCTCCGGCGTGAGCAGGTCGAACAGCAGCGTGCCCAGCCCGGCCTTGTTGAGCACCTCGGCCACGTACCGGTTGCGCGGGCTGTACCGGCCGCTGCCACTGCCGTGCGCGAACACCACCACTCCCGGAGCAGCCTCGGGAACGATCAGATCGCCCTCCACCTGCCACACCCCCTTCTCGACCAGGCACGAATCTCCCAGCTCCGGCCGCTGGGAAGCTCCCATCAAGCCGCCTTCCCCACAGGACACCGCTTGCACCATCCTGGGCCTGTGTTCGAAGCTCCCGAGCCCTACTGCCGGCCCGGCCGCGCCAGTCACCGCGTCTGCCCGACGGGCGCCCGGTCGGGGGCATGCCCGAAGACCGGTCAGCGGCTCTGCCCGAGGGCCAGCCGCACCGGCGGGACGTCACCCGGCCCCCATTCCTGGGGTGACGCCCCGCCGCCGGCCAGAAAGGGCCGGTCAGCCCAGCACCAGCGCGGTGACGAACTGCAGCAGGTGCCACGCCACATAAGCGCTGACCGAGCAGAACGCCCACTCCTTGCCCCTGCTGATCCTGGACACCCAGCGCAGCTCCTCCGCCGGCTCCTTGCGTGCCCTGATGGTCCTCGTGACGAGGTACGCCGACGCCAGCCAGGCCATCCCCGACCCCGCGACCAGCCCGAACGAGATCCCCATCAGGACCCCGGACCCGGTGGGCAGATCCCCGGGCGAGAGCTGGCGGACCCAGGCGGCCAGCACCCCGGCGAGCAGGGCGACGGTGATCCGCCTGTCCCTGCGCGCCTGTCGCTTAAGCCACTGAAGGTCTCGACGCAGATGGTTCTTGAGCATCCGGATCACCTCCGCTTGGAGTAGCTGGTGACACCAGCTAACGAAAAGATCCGGAGAAGATCTGCGACCTCAAGCCCGAGATTTCACGACTTTTGGCGGCATTTTCAGCCGAGCGCGCGAAGTTCTTCGGCAGCCCGTTGCGCCTCGAACGCATCCCCCACTTCTTCGAGCGTGCGCACAGCATCACCCAAATACCCGGCGGCCGCTCGCAGATCCCCCAGCCGCGCCGAGATCAACCCGAGCGCCCGCAACGCGCACCCGAGATCCCGCCTGGTCCCGCACTCCAGATGCACCTCCCTGGCCTGCCGCGCGTAGACCTGCGCCTCGTCGGCGAGGTCCAGGTCGAGCAGCACCATGGCCAGCGTCGTGAGCGCCGCCGCCCACCGGTCCCTGGTGCCGGTCTCGTTCTGCAGCTCGACGGTCTCCCTGGCCGGCTCCAGCGCGGCGGCGGGCCGGCCCGCCGTGTGCAGCGCCTGCGCGATCGACAGCAGCGCGCTGGCCCGGTAGTCCCGCAGGTCCTCCCTGATCGCCAGCGACGCCTTGGCGGCATCCAGCGCCGGCTCGTGCTGCCCCAGCGACAGGTACGTGTACGCCAGCGTCTCCTGGACGTCCGCCTCCGCCCGCCGGTTCCCCATCCCCTGCACGATGTCCAGGGCTTCGAGCGCGTACACGAAGGCCACCTGCGGCAACCCCTGCCGCCGCCGCACCCGGGCGAGCCGGTTGAGCATGCGGGCCTCCACCGGCTCGTCGAGGATCACCCGGCCGATCGCCAGCGCCTGGTTCAGGTAGTCGTCGGCCCGCAGGTAGTCCGACAGCCGCCAGTGCACCAGCCCGATGTCCCCGAGCGTCTCCGCCTTGCCCTGCTCGTGGTGCAGCTCGACCTGCACGGCGAGGGCCTGCTCGTAGTACGCCAGCGCCTCGTCGTACCGTGAGCCGTTGCGCGCGATCCGGCCGAGCGCGCACAGCGCCCGCCCGCAGCCGTGCTGGTCACCGGTCGCCGTGTACCCGGCCAGGGCCCGTTCGGCGTCCCGGCGCGCGTCGTGGTGCAGCCGCAGCAGGTCGTAGATCTCGGCCAGGCAGAGCAGCGTCTCGGCCTCGGCGTGCTCGTCGCCCAGCTCGTGGCAGATCGACAGCGCCTCCAGGCCCTCGGACAGCGCCGCGTTCGGCTCGCCCAGGTTCCGCTGCACCCTGGCCAGGATGATCAGGCTCTGCGCGGTGCCCCTGCGGTCGCCGAGCTCCTCGCGTACGTCCAGGGCCTGCCCCGCGTGCTGCAACGCCAGCTCGTACCGCTCCTGAGACAGGTGCAGCCGCGAGAGCGTGTGCAGGCAGCTCGCCACCCCGGCCAGGTCGCCGATCGCCTTGTAGAGGTCGAGCGCCTCGCCGGCGCAGTTCAGCGCGTCCTCGCTGTTGCCCGCGATGCCGTGCACCTCGGCCAGGTCGTTGAGCGCCCGCGCCCGCCCCACGCTGTCGCCGAGGGAGTCGAAGTCGGCCAGCGCCTCGCCGATGAACCTGGCCGCCAGGGTCGAAGGCCCGATGTCCCGGTGGATCGAGCCCAGGTGGCTGCGCATGAGCGCGATCGCCCGCCGGTTGCCCACCTGCATCGCCGAGGTCAGCCCGGCCTGCTGGATCTCCAGGTTGTTCTCGTAGTAACGCAGCCTCCTGAACGGCTCGAACACGGCCTCCGCCAGCCGCCACGCCATCCCGTGCGCGCCGCTCTCCTCCGCCAGCCGTACCGCCGAGACCAGCGAACGCCGCTCCGCCTCGAACCACTCGCGCGCCGTGCCCGGATCGGTCGCGACCGTCAGGTAGTGGTCGAGCAGCCGCGCCCTGGCCTCCCGCACGCCCGCCTCGGCATGCCGGCCCAGCTCCCTGGCCAGCCGCTTGACCAGGTCGTGCACCCGGTAACGCGGCCCGGGCAGCGGCTCCACCAGGTACGCCCGGTGCAGCCCCTCCACCGCGACCACGGCCTCGCTCACCGACACGCCCAGGGCGGCGGCCAGCACCTGCGGCGTGAAGTCCCGCCCCGGCAGCAGCCCGACGTGCCGGAACGCCCGCCGCTGCCCCGGACTCAACGACTCGTACGCGAGGTCGAGCGCCGACCGGAACGCCTCCTCGGGATCGCCCACCAGCAGCCGTTCGGGCCTGCGCAGCTCCCGCACCCGCGCCTGCACGCTCAGCCCGGGGTTCTCGGCCAGCTTGGCCGCCGAGATCCGCAACGCGAACGGATGGTACGAGCACACCCGCGCGAGCTCGGCCAGCGCGTCCCGGTCGGCGGCCCGCGGCGAGCCCTCCCCGAGCACCGCCACCAGCAGCGCCACCGCGTTGCCCGGGTCGAGCACCGGCAGGTCCATGAGATCGGCGTGCCCGGTGGCCCGCAGCGGCGCCATCCGGGTCCGGCTGGTCACCAGCACCACGCAGTCCTTGCTGCCCGGCAGCAGCGCCCGCACCTGCGGGGGGTCGGCGGCGTTGTCGAGGATGAGCAGCAGCCTGCGCCCGGCGATCCTGCTGCGGTAGAGCAACATCAGCTCGGCCTCGTCGGCGGCGGGCATGTGCTCGCCGACCCCGAGCGAGCGCAGGATCTGCCCAAGCGCCTCCGCGGGGTTCATCGCCGGCTGGCTCGGCGACTGACCCCGCAGGTCGATCACGATCTGCCCGTCGGGGAACCGGTCGGCGTGCAGATGCCCCCAGTGCGTCACCAGCGCGGTCTTGCCCACTCCCGGCAGCCCCTGCACGACCATCGTGTTCGTCCGCCGCGGCCGTTCCAGCCAGGCGGTGAGCAGGTCCAGGCTCTGCTGCCGCCCCCTGAAGTCGGACACGGCGGCGGGGAGCTGACGCGGCTTCGGCACCTCGCCGACCGGCAGCGGCTCGGCCATGGAGCCCGGCCGGGTCAGGAACGGCGTCACCCGGCCCGCCCACGGCACCGACAGGTGCTCCCAGCTGCCCGCGGCGTGGCGCAGCGCGGGCGGGTCCGCGATCCGTAACCGCCGGTACCCGGGCCGTACCAGCCAGCCGCGCTGGACCCACTGCGTGAGCTGCCGCTGCACCACGTCGGGTGAGCTGCCCACCAGGTCGGCCAGCGTCTCCATGGACAGCGGCGGCGCGGACTCCGCGGCCAGCCCGTAACGCTCGTCCAGGTGCAGCAGCCACACGGCCAGCCGGGCGGCGACGGGGGCGCGGGCGAGGGCTTCGTGCCTGCGGGCGGCCACGTTCCTGGCGAACAGCTCCTGCACCAGCGCGGTCGCCACGGCCTGGCTGGCGGCGGCGTGCTCGCGCAGCCGCCGCATGTCGATCGGCCAGGCCCGTACCTCGGTCAGCGCGTCGACCTTGACCCGCTCGCCCGCGTTCCAGAAGGCCAGCTCGCCGATGAGATCGCCGTCGCCGCGCAGGTCGTGAATGGCCTCGCGCTCGCCGGGTGGCGTGTATTCGCGGGCGTAGCCGTAGTCGATCACGTAAACGCGGTTGGCCGCGCGCAACGGCGAGCAAATCGTCTCGTTACGCCGGAAAACCCGGGGCCTGGCGCCCTCGTCCACCAGCGACCTGAACACTTCCACCCCGATACCACCAATCCCGGGACGGCGGTGTCCTCGACGTGACAGGCAACGAACGGCCCCAACGACGGCCTGTCACATCAGTGGACTCCAGGGGAAGGCTCCCCGTCAATCGGAGCTCAGACGTTGGCGGGCTCGGCGCGGTCGGGGACGAAGCGGTAGCCGACGTTGCGGACCGTTCCGATCAGGGACTCGTATTCGGTGCCCAGCTTCGCGCGCAGCCGCCGCACATGCACGTCGACCGTCCTGGTGCCGCCGAAGTAGTCGTAGCCCCAGACCTCCTGCAGCAGCTGGGCCCGGGTGAACACCCGGCCGGGGTGCTGCGCGAGGTATTTGAGCAGCTCGAACTCCTTGAAGGTCAGGTCGAGCACCCGGCCGCGCAGCCGCGCGGTGTAGGTGGCCTCGTCGATCGACAGGTCGCCGCTGCGGATCTCGTCGGGCACGTCCTCCTCGGCGGCCTGCGAGATGCGCCCCGTGGCCATGCGCAGGCGCGCCTCGACCTCGGCCGGTCCGGCGCTGTCGAGCAGCACGTCGTCGACGCCCCACTCGGCGGTCATCGCCGCGAGCCCGCCCTCGGTCACGATGACCAGGAGCGGGCAGTCGATACCGGTCGTGCGGATCAACCGGCACAGGCTCTTGGCCTGCACGAGCTCCTTGCGCGCGTCTACGAGGACGGCGTCGGCGGGAGGGGTGTCGATGAGTGCGGACGCCTCCGCGGGGTTGACCCGGACCGAGTGGAGCAGCAACCCCAGCGCCGGAAGCACCTCGGCGGATGGCTCGAGGGCGTTGGTCAGCAGGAGCAGGTTGCTCATTACGGCCTCCTCAAACACGCAAGGACCCGGGGGCTACGTCGCCCAGGTCCTGTAGGTGAGGATAGCCCACGAGGAAGGCGAGTCCATTGCGGGTCCACCAGGTGAACAGCGCGTCTCCTGAAACAAGCTTGTTAAGGACGCCGCACAATAGAGAGCAAACCCTCTGTGAGGTAGGCATGGCCACAGGAAAAATACGCTATTGGGCCGCGGCGAAGGAAGCGGCGGGGGTGGCGGAGGAATCGTTCGACGCGGTAACTCTTGGGGAACTCATGACCAAAATCACACAAAATCGTGCAGATCTGGCACGGGTGGTGGGGCGTTGCTCGTTCCTCGTGGACGGTTCTCCGGTGGGCAGGCGGCCTCATGACGAGGTGGTTCTCGGCGACGGCGCGACCGTGGAGGTGCTGCCGCCGTTCGCCGGTGGGTGATGGGTGGCTTTACGAGGGAATGAGAGATGCCAGTCGGTAGGCTCTTGACCCCCGCCCCGAGACAGGGAGCCCCATGCGGAAGCTGATCATTTTCCTGATCGTGCTGATCATTCTCCTTGTCGCCCTCGACCGGGTCGCCGTGGCCGGGGTGCAGCGCGATCTCGCGAACAGGATCGCGGCGGCCTCCGACCTCAGCGGCACGCCAACCGTGACAATTGAGGGCATCCCATTTCTCACTCAGGCCTTCTCCGGGCGCTATCCGGAGGTACGGTTCAATCTCGGCACGTTCACCTACGGGGGCGTGCCGGTCAAGAACCTGCGGGGCGCCGCCTACGACGTGACGGCCCCGCTGGCCGATGTCCTGCAGAACAGGGCCAACGTCCGGGCCGAGCGCGTGACCGTCAGCGGCACGCTGACCAGGGCGACGATCGACAAGTACGCGCCGCGCGGCATCAAGATCAGTGGCAACGGGCAGCGGCTGGTGGCGTCGGGTGAGGTGATGGTGGGGGTGAGCAAGGTGAAGTTCAGCGCGGAGATGCGGGTCGAAGTGGCCGACGGGGGCATCAAGCTCCAGGCCGAGAAGATCAAGGGCGTGCCCGACCAGGTCGCGCAGTTCGTCTCCTACACGATCCCGTTCAAGGGGGAGTTGCCCTTCGACGTGAAGGTGACCGGGGTGAAGAGTGTGGCCGAAGGATTGGAGTTCTCGGCCGAAGCGTCTGACGTGCCGCTTCGTGGATGACTTTGAACCGCTGCGGCCCGTCGTACGTGAAGAGGGTGTGAACGCAGCAGGCACCGCCGACGAGGAACTCGTGAGGACCCTCTTCGACGAGCATGCCGGGCCGCTGTACGGCTACGTTCTGCGACTGACCGGTGACTCGGGGCGGGCGGAGGACGTCGTACAGGAGACGCTGCTGCGGGCCTGGCGGCATCCCGACGCGCTGTCGGACCGGCCCATCCGTGCCTGGCTGTTCACAGTGGCCCGCAACCTCGTCGTCGACCAGCACCGCGCCAGGAAGGCGCGGCCGCCGGAGACCGGCGACGAGGCGCTGGCGGTGCTGCCGGCCGACGACGAGCTGGAGCGCGCGGTCGAGTCGTGGGCGGTGGCCGAGGCGCTGGCCGCGCTCCGGCCGGAGCACCGCGACGTGCTGTTGGAGGTCTACTACCGAGGGCGATCGGTGAAGGAGGCGTCGGCGACGCTGGGCATTCCGCCGGGCACGGTCAAGTCGCGCACCTACTACGCGCTGCGGGCGCTCAAGCTCGCCCTCGAAGAACGGGGGCTGGCACCATGATGACCTGCGAGGAGGTTCGGCTGTCCCTGGGCGCGCACGCCCTGGGCGCACTCGACCCCGAAGAGGCACTGGAGATCGACAACCATCTGGCGACCTGCGAGACCTGCGGGCCGGAGCTGGTCGAGCTCGAAGGCGTGGCCTCGTTCCTGGGCAAGGTGTCGGAACGCGACGTCGAGCTCGTGGCGAGCCCCCCGCGCCAGGTGCTCGACCGGCTGCTGAACGACCGCGCCAAGCGAAACAGGCGGGGGCGCCTGCTGCTGGCCGCCGCCGCGTCCGTCGCGGTGCTGGCCGTGGGCGGCACGGTGTGGACGGTCGTCCAGAGCGGCCAGGCGCAGCAGACCTCGGCCGCGGCCCCCGCGTCCGCCCGGTCGCAGGAGGCCGCGCCCAACGCGGCCCAGGACAGTAAGAAGACCACCGCGGAGCTGTACGGCGAGACCGGGCAGCCCCCGAAGACCCCCCTGCCGTCGCCGCGCCAGACGGCACGAACCCAGCAGGCCGACGTGGGCCGCGACTTCCCCGGCGAGAACAGGGCCGCCGGATACTACGCCACCGTGTCGGCGTGGCCCGGTGACGACGGCACCGAGCTGGGCGTACGCGTCAGCGGTGTGCCGGTCGGCACCACCTGCAGCCTCGTGGTCGTCGCCGCGGACGGGCGGCGGGACCCGACGGAGAGCTGGGTCATCACCCGCGAGGGCTACCAGGACAAGGCCGTGTTCAAGCGCACGACGTCGCTGCTCATGAGCGACATCGCCAGGTTTGAGATCGTCGACCAGGTGGGGAAGGTGCTCGTCAAGGTGCCGGTGCGGAAGTAAACACGACCGCGCGTGGTTGCACCAGACGTGACCGGACTGTGGGTGGCGCTGGCGACGCTGGCGCTCGGTGCGCTGATCGGGGTGGTACGCCTGCGCCGCGACGGAAGGGTACGTGACGAGGACGGCGACCGGCTGTCCGAAGCCGACCTCGGCGAGGGGTTGGGGGAGCGGGCGACGCTGGTGCAGTTCTCGACCGCGTTCTGCCAGCCATGCCGGGCGACCAGGCGGATCCTCGCCGACGTGAGCACGCTCGTGCCGGGGGTGAGCCACGTCGAGATCGACGCCGAGTCCCGGCTGGACCTCGTGCGGCGGCTCGACATCATGCGGACGCCGACGGTCCTCGTGCTGGATTCCGCAGGAAACATCGTGAAGAAGGCCTCCGGCCAGCCACGCAAGGACGACGTCTTAGCCGCTCTCGCCGCCGCCGTACCGGGTCCGTGACAGAGTGCTGTCTCACGAGTCGTCTCACCAACCGGACGAGATGTGACAGAGGACGAGACGCCGAGTAGTGTCATGGTCGTGAACCCATCGACAGAGCTGCTCACGAAGCGGCGCGCGGTTGATTTCTGCCGCGTGGCCACCGCGCTCTGTCGCGCTGCCTGAGGACGATCCCGCGGAGATTGACTCCGCTCCAATCGACCCCTTCAGGAGCATCCCACGATGCGTGCCGACCCTAGAGCGCTGCGTTTCGGCGCCGCCATCACCACCCTGGTCCTGACCCTCGTCCTGGTGACGGGCAGTTCTTGGCTGCTCGCCGCCCAGGCGGTGGTCTTCACGCTCGGAGTCGCCTGGCGCTCTCCGTACACGATGCTCTTCAAGGCGTTCGTCAAGAGCGCCCCGAAGGAGACCGAGGACGCCCGCCCGCCGCGCTTCGCGCAGGGGGTGGGGCTGGTCTTCGCGGTCGCGGGACTGGCCGGATATGTCTTCGGGATCGTGCCGCTGGCCCTCGTGGCCACGGCCGCGGCTCTCCTCGCCGCCTTCCTCAACGCAGCCTTCGGATTCTGCCTTGGCTGCGAGATGTACCTGCTCATTCGCCGTCTACTGCCCGCCGCCAACATGGAGGTTTCCAAATGAGCCGCTCCGCCGCCCTGGTGGACGCCGACTGGGTCGAGGCCAACCTCGACACCGCTGGAGTCGTACTCGTCGAGGTCGACGAGGACGTCAGCGCCTACGACAAGGGCCACATCCGTGGCGCCGTGAAGGTCGACTGGAAGCAGGACCTGCAGGACCCGGTCCGCCGCGACTTCGTGGACAAGACCGGATTCGAGGCCCTGCTTTCGGACCGCGGCATTTCCAACGACGACACCGTCGTGCTGTACGGCGGCAACAACAACTGGTTCGCCGCCTACGCCTACTGGTACTTCAAGCTCTACGGCCACCAGAACGTCAAGCTGCTCGACGGCGGGCGCAAGAAGTGGGAGCTCGACTCGCGCGAACTGGTGCGTGACGTGCCCGAGCGGCCCAAGACGCAATACTCCGCCCAGGAGCAGGACTCCGCGATCCGTGCGTTCCGCGACGACGTGGTCGCCGCGGTCGGCAAGCTCAACCTGGTCGACGTGCGCTCGCCCGACGAGTTCACCGGCAAGCTGCTCGCTCCCGCGCACCTCCCGCAGGAGCAGGCGCAGCGCGCCGGCCACGTGCCCACCGCCCGCAACATCCCGTGGTCCAAGGCCGCCAACGACGACGGCACGTTCAAGTCCGACGACGACCTGCGCACGCTCTACGGCGAGGCCGGGGTCGACTTCGGCAAGGACACCATCGCCTACTGCCGCATCGGCGAGCGTTCGGCGCACACGTGGTTCGTGCTGCACGAGCTGCTCGAGCAGGCCAACGTGAAGAACTACGACGGTTCGTGGACCGAATACGGCTCGCTCGTGGGCGTGCCGATCGAGCTGGGGGAGGCCCGCTGATGACTGCACAGGGTTGCGGAGCGCCGGAGCAGACGATCACGCTGCCGGCCGGGATCGACCTGTCCACCCAGGCCGTGATCCAGGGCGTCGTGACGGGCGCGGGCACGGCATACGCGCGGCTGCTCGACCAGTCCGGCGAGTTCACCGGCGAGGTCGTGGTGTCCGACGACGGCGTCTTCCGCTTCTTCGCCGCTCCCGGTGACTGGACCGTCCGTATCATCGCGGGCGGCGGCGTCACCAGGGACATCCAGGTGGAGGCCAGGCTGGGCGAGGTCTCCTCGCTCGCGGTCGCCGTCTGACCTCGTTTCCTCAGAGGCCCGCGTCCCTTCGTGGGACGCGGGCCTTTTGCTGCAACGGAATCGGGCGCGGCGGTGTTGTAGCTGGTGTGAGGGAAATCGACTGTCTCGACCCGGTGCGGAAGGCGCTGCTCGACGACCTCGACGAGGGGTTCGCCGAGCTCTACGGCGCCTACCGTGCTCTGGTCTTCTCGACCGCGCTGCGGCTGAGCGGGCGCTGGGCCGACGCCGAGGATCTCACCGCCGAGGCGTTCCTGCGGGCGTACCGGGCGCTGGCCGGATACGACCGTGACCGCATCGCCGCGCTCCAGCCGCGGGCCTGGCTGATGACGATCCTGATGAACATCTGGCGCAACTGCGCCCGCGCCAAATCCCGCAAGCCGCCGCCGGAGCTGCAGGATCAGCCGGTGGACGGCGCCGATCCCGGCGCGGACGTCGAGGCGGCGGCGGTGCGCCGCGAGACCGGCGACGAACTGGCCGAGCTGCTCGGCCTGCTGCCCGCCGAGCAGCGGGCCGCGGTGGTGCTCAGGCACGTCGTGGACCTGCCGGTCAGCGAGATCGCCGCCGTGCTGAAGATCCCGCAGGGCACGGTCAAGTCGCACGTGTCGCGGGGGCTGAAGCGGCTGCGCGCAATGGGAGGTGCCTGATGACCCAGGACCCACTGCTCACCGGACTCGCGGCGCTGGCCGCCGACGCGCCCGACGGGCTGCTCGACCGGATCGCGGCCCGCTGGGTGCGCGTGCCGGGGCCGATCGGGGAGTTGCGGGTCGCGTTCACCGACCAGGGCGTCGCCTACGTGCACACCGGGGACGGGTTCGCCGCGGCGTTCAGGAAGCGGTTCGGCCGCCCGCTGCTGCCCGCCGCGCGGCCGCCCGCCGGGCTGCTGCCCGCGCTGCGCACGGGCAGGTCCTCGGGGGTGCGGCTGGATCTGCGCGGGCTGAGCGAGTTCCAGCGCGACGTGCTGAACGCGGCCCGTACGATCCCGCGCGGCGAGGTACGCCCCTACGCGTGGATCGCGGCCCGGATCGGCAGACCCAAGGCCGTGCGCGCGGTGGGCACGGCACTCGCCCGCAACCCGGTGCCGCTGCTGATCCCGTGCCACCGGGTCACCAGGTCGGACGGCGTCGTGGGCGACTACGTGTTCGGCTCGGCGGCCAAGGAACGGTTGCTGCTGGCCGAGGGCGCCGACCTGGGGCGGGTGCGGGAGCTGGCGGGGGAGCGGGTGTTCTACCTGGCCAGCGACACCACGGGCGTCGTGTGCTTCCCGACGTGCCACAACGCCAGGCGGATAACGCCCGGGCACCGGCACGGGTTCCGTAGCATCGCCCAGGCCAGGGCCGCGGGCTACCGCCCGTGCCGTACGTGCCGGCCCGCTCAGGGTTTGGTCGGGTAACGCATGAGGAGCGTGGCGCGTACGGCGTCGGGGCCGTGCGCGCGGTAGCCGTGCGGCACGTCGGACCGCCACGAGATGTGGGCGCCGGGGCCGGCCGTAACGGGCTCGTCGATGGGGCCCGCGCTGAGCGTGCCCGTGAAGACCGTGATGTGCTCGCTCACGCCCTCGTGATGCGCGGGGGAGGTCTGGGTGAGGCCGGGCGGGATGTGCAGGCGGTAGAGCTCGTAGGTGACGCAGGCGTCCTCGAACACCTCGAGCAGCTCTGCCTCGATCGCCGTGCCGCGCATGATCGGCGGCTCGGGCGGCGCGTCGAGTATCGCCCCGATCGGCACCCCGAGTTGCGCGGTGATCGCCCAGAGCGTCTCCAGCGTCGGGTTGCGGGTGCCGGTCTCGACGCCTGACAGGGTGGCCTTGCCGATGCCCGCGCGCTTGGCCAGCTCGGACAGGGAGACGCCGCGCGCCTGCCGCAGCCGCCGCAGCCGGTCTCCCACCACGCGGGGATCGGCGTCGGTTGCGGGCCGCGGCTTCATACAGTCATGTTGCCGCACGTATCGCCCGTCGTGACCGCCATCCGTGGCCGGAGCATTCTTCTGTCACGGCTCACTGCCAATGTCGCCGGGCGTCCATGATCGGTCGGCGGAGAGTAGCGCTTTTCGGGTGTTGCGGCTGCGGCGCAAGGGGCATACCGATACGATTCCACAGATGTCCGGATCGACAGGCGTGATGGCACCCCCGCGACCTGGGCCTACGCCGGCTCAGCGGATGCCGTCGCCGTACTCGCTGCCCCTGCACGCACTACGCCTGGCGGGGAAATGCGCCCTGCCGTTGATCCTCTGGTTCTCGGCGGGTGAGCTGCTCCGTTGGGCGATCCTCTACGCGGCCACGGAGCTCTCGCACGGCTCCTGGTGGCAGGCTCGCCTGGTCGTGACCCTGGTGCTGGTGACGCTGGTGATCCTGCTCTCCATGACGGTCGTCACCGGCATGTTCCTGTCGCTGCGCCGCGCTCTCTGGGAGACGCGGGCCCGCAAGCAGGACGGGCAGGCGGACGAGAGTTTCCGGGTGTCGCTCAACCGGGTGGCGCCGGCCTTCGCGGTCATCTACCTGGCCTGGGAGCTGTACTACAGAGACGCCGGCGACTTCTACCAGATGGACATGTTCCACAATCTGGACGACGAGCTCTACACGCCCATCCTGAACAACATCGCCAACGGCACCGACGACAAGACCACGTACGGGATGGGGCTGGTCGGGCTGGACTGGAAGGTCTCGCTCGCGGCCATGGCGGTGACCTTCGGTCTCCGGATGCTCTTCGGCCGGCTGGTCGAGAAGGGCTCGGGGAAGTTCTCGGGGGTCGCGGCCGCCTTCGCCGAGTTCTCCTTCATGTTCTGCGGGTTGAACGCCATCTTCACCTTCACGCAACTGCGCTTGGACTGGGCCTCGCACCGGAGCGTCGTGGCGAGCACGACGGACGCATGGGAGCACGCGAAGGAGACCGTGCCGGGGTGGGAGGCCTTCTGGGGGTGGGTCGCAGACATCTGGCCGCACGTCGTCGACGCGCTGGCGGTGCCGCTCACCTGGCTGGCGATCGCCGTGCTGGTCTTCGGCTCCTCCATGGACGACACCCGCCGGGCGTTGCGCGGCACCAGGCTGGAGCAGGGCGTGGACCGGCTGGAGGAGAGCCACGACGTCACCCAGCGAGCCGTGGACCGGATGATCGGCGGCTTCATGGAGCGCTGGGTGCCGGTGGTCAACGCCTTCAGGATCACGATCAAGGGGGGCATGGCGCTGTTCGGCTTCACGTGCCTGCTGTACGTGGGCCTGCACGTGGGCGCCGACTACCTGGACAGGGGCGTGCGCACGTTGATCGGCTCGGACGTGCCGTACATGTGGCTCGTGGTCAGCAGGCCCGTCGGGTTCGTCAAGGACCTGCTGCTGACCTGCCTGACCTACTGCGTGCTGGCCGCCGCGTTCGACATCGCGGCGACCAGGGCGCGGCTGCGCGGCGAGGACATCACCGCCTGAACACCAGGACGTCCTTGTGCTTGGCCTTCTCTATCTCCGCCGGGTCCGTCGGGACCTCGAAGAGTTTCTCGGTCGGCGTGTCTGAGCGGTAGGTGGTGTCCGGCCTCAGGTGCAGCTCGACCTCGCCGGCCACCGCCTTGGGCACGACGGCTCCCGCGATGTAGGTGTAGGGCTTGCCGACCTGCCCATCATCGATCGCTACGTTGTCCTCCGTCACCTCCACCTTCCAGGCGCGTTCCTGCTTGTCCCGCAGCTCCAACTCGGGCTTGGCGGTGAGCTTCGTGCCGGTGTCGTCGGTGGCCTTCCTGGTAATGGTGATCTTCAGCCACTGCTTGTCGGGAGTGGTGCCCGCAGGGACGGGCTCCATGGGCGCGATCGACGACTTCCACGCCAAGTGCTCGAACACCTGCTCCTGTCCGGCCGGAACCACGTGCAGGATGTCGTCCGGCTGGCCGCTCTTGTAGAAGAGGTACTGGTCGGCAGTCGGCGCGCCCACCGCCAAGACGAACGCGGCCACCGCGCCCACACCGAGCAGGAGGGTGCGAGGGCGGCGCGGCGGCGGAGCCTGCTCGGCCGGAGCCGGGTTCTCGGGGGGCGGCGGCGGTGCGAAGGCCGGAGAGGGAGGCCGTGGTCCCGGGTTCGGCGAAGTGGCGCCCGTGCCAGGGACGGCAGGCAGAGGCTGCGTCGCGCCGTTGGCCGGCTCGCCGTAGGGGGCGGGCGGCCAGACCTGCTGGTCCGGATAGGTTCCGGGGGGACGGCGGGACGGCATCATGGGGCCGGGCTGAGGCGGCTGCCGGTGTTGCCTGCGTCGCGGCCTGGGAGTCGGCAGCTGCCCCTCTGGTCGTGGTTGCCCGTACTGCGGCGGCTGGCCGTGTTGCGATGGTTGGCCTGATTGCGGTGGCTGTCCGTACTGCGAGGGCTGGCCTTGTTGGCCTGGCTGGCCGTACTGCGGCGATTGCCTGGCTTGCGGTGGCTGCCGGTACTGCGGCGTTTGGCCTTGTTGCCTGAGCGGCTCGTGCGGCGGCTGGCCGGGCGGCATGGGCTCGACGGGCTGTGCCGGCTCATCCGACTGTGCCGGCTGGCCGGGAGGCGGGGCGAACCAGTCGCGGTTCGAGTCGTTGCTCATGGCCTTACTTCTTCTTCTCGTCCAGGTCGATGAGCTCCGCGGGAGCGGAGCTGAGCTGCTTGGCGGTGGCGTCGTCGATGCCGAGGTCGATCTGTGCCTCCGGCGGGAGCGGCTCGCTGTAGAGACCGCCTACCGGCAACTGGAACACGGCCTGCGCGCCCGGCAGCGCCGAGGCGGGCACCTCGAACACGAACTTGCCCGTGGTCCACCAGCCCGGCTGGATCCACGGGTAGGCGAGCGTCCGCTCCTTGTTGACCTTGTCGGTGGCGGCGAACACCTTGCCGTCGGCGGTGATGAGCTTGGGCTGGCCCAGGTGCACGGGTTCCTTCGGAGCCGTCGCCGCGGCCTCGACCACCAGGAACAGCCGATCCGTCGGGACGGTCTCGTCCAGCGCCTTGATCGTCTTGGCCGACGAGACCTTCTGCACCCGCACCGAGAAGCGGCCCGCGTCGACGTTCTGGCCCTTCGCGCCCGTGTAGGTGAGCGGCTTGCCCATGTCGTCGCCCGACAACTGCAGCGTCTGGATGGCCACCGCCCCCGCGGCCAGCGCCAGGCCCACGACGGCGTGGAGCACCACGGCACCCTGCCCGCGGCGTGGCGCCTGCCTGCGTGAGCGAGTGCGGCGAGGCGCGGCGGTATGTTGCTGGGTCGCGGTCATCAGGCCTCCTGCGGCTTGACGGGCAGGGTGACCGTGGCGACGACCTTGTCCGTCTCCTCTTCGTCGAGGACTGCGGGCTCGGTCTCCAGGAACCAGCTGGCCTCGTCGGTCAGGCCGTTCACCAGCCGCTCGAACGCGCCGAGGTTGTAGCTCACCTGCTTGGGCGGCGGCGTCGCGCCCTCCAGCTCGTACCGCGCGATCACCGTTTCCTGGATCCCCGGGTGGAGCTGGGAGGATCTGACGCCTTTGGACTGGACGAAGAGATCGGCTCCGAACTTCGACTTGATCTCCGGGGTCATCTTCAGCAACGTGCTGCCGAAGCTGAAGCCGCTGTTCTTCTCCGTGGGCACGCCCCCCACGTAGACGGTTTCGTCGGTCTTGTTCGTCACCTTGAAGACCACGTCGAGGAAGCGCTTGTCCTTGTCGAACTGGCTCTCCGCCGGCTGTAAAGTGATCTTCGATTCGACGAACTGGGTGTCGAACTGCCCCTGATCGAGTGTCTGTCCAGGCTTGAGCTGTGGCGGTGCCGGATCTGGCCGCTCATTGAGACCGCCGAGGAGAGCGGTGATGCCGACGGCTGTGACCGCCACCAGGGCCACTGCGGGCACCACTACCGGACGCCTGGGCTTGTCAGTGCTGCCGCCGGAGGGTTCCGTCATGGGTAAGGATGGTAATAGGTCTCGGTTGTCCCATCTGCCGCAATGCTCCCATCGGGCAGGTTGAATTGCCGGGAAACCCTGCCGCTGCGGGGGTTGAAGCTCATACGCTGTCACGGAGCGGAAAGGGCTGGCCCCTACCACTAATGACATATCGCGGCCGGAGGGTCACGTGACGGACGTGCATCCCGAGCATGCGCAGCTCCAGGCGGACCGCATCTACCTGGGCTGGCAGTACATCCTGCTGCATCCCGACCCGGGCCCGCCGCCCAAGCGCCCCTCGCCCGCCCAGGAGCCGTCGCCCGAGGCCGAGCCCGACCCCGCCGAGCAGGAGCTGATCCGCCGCGAGCGGCTCCAGGAGGACATGCTCAACCGGCCGGTCCGGATCTTCCGGATATTCATGCTGGTGCTGAGCGTGCTGATCCTGGCCGCCGCAATCGCGGGCTACCTCGCGTGGTCCTTCGCGCTCCTCGGGCTCGTCGCCGCCGGGGGCGTGGCGGGCATCTGCGGCTACGCGCTGTTGCAGGGGGACCGGGCGGTGAAGTACCGGGTGCTGGAGCAGCAGGCCAGGGACGAACGCCAGCGCCAGGAACGTGACAAGGAGCTCTTCCGCGCGCAGGAGGAGCACGCCCAGCGCTACCGCGAGTGGCAGGACTCCAAGGAGCGGCACGACAGGCAGCTCACCTGGTACGCGGTCGCCGTACCGGACGAGCTCGACCGCATCGACGTGGCGGGCGGCACGTTGCCCGGGTGGTCGGCGCTGATCACGTTGCTGGGCGCGACGCGCCTCTACAGCGGCGGCCACCTGACCGTGCTCGACCTGTCCGAGGGCGCGATCGCCAAGGACCTGATCGAGCTGGCCCGCAAGGGCGGCGACGACCCGCTGGTCTGGGTGCTGCCGGTGGACCTGCCCAGGCTCGACCTGGGCGCCACGCTCAAGCCCGAGGCGTTCGCGGACGTGCTGGCGCACGTGGTGAGCGTGAGCGAGGAGCACCGCACCACGCGCGACCTCAGCTTCGACAACGCGATCCTGGAGCGGGTGCTGGAGGTGCTCGGGGAGAACGCCACGATCAGCCAGGTCACCGCCGCGCTGCGGGCGCTGGCGCAGGTGGGCGACCCGCGTGACGACCTGCGGTTCGGGCTGATCACGGCGACCCAGCTGGAGCGCATCGGCACGCTGTTCGGGCGCGGGGTGAGCGACCGGGTGGTGATCGAGCGGGCCTGGGCGCTGGAGTCCCAGTTGCGCAAGCTGGAGACGCTCGGCACGGAGGCCGTACGGCTGCCGCCCGCCAGGCTCAGGGTGGTGAGCATGGACCGGCAGGCGGGCGTGTTCGGCAACCGGGTGCTCGGCACGTACGTGGCCACCGCCCTGACCCACATCCTGCGCCAGTCCGCCGCCTCCGACCGGCCTTGGTATCACACGATCATCGTGGCGGGCGCGGACAAGCTCCGTGGCGACGTGCTCGACCGGCTGATGGACGCGTGCGAGACCTCGCGTACCGGACTTGTTCTGACTTATCGGTCTTTGACCCCTACGGTGCGGGAGCGGCTGGGCCGGGGGCACGCGGCGGTGGCGTTCATGAGGCTGGGCAACGCCGAGGACGCTCGGGTCGCCAGCGAGCACGTCGGCACCGAGCACCGGCTGGAGCTGGCCCAGCTCACCGAGACGATCAGCGACTCGCTCCCGGGGCTCGACGGCGGCTACATCTCCACGATCTCCCAGGTCGAGGACGGCAGGGAGGAGCGGGGTGAGAGCCTCGCCGACCTGGCCGAGGACATCACCGAGTCCACCGAGTGGGGCAGGACCGCCGACAAGATCTCGGAGAAGGAGCGGGTGCTGCAGCGTTCGCGCGAGTTCCTGGTCGAGCCGCACCAGCTCCAGCAACTGCCCACGACGTCGGTGATCGTCACGGACGCGACGGCCGAAGGCAGGCGGGTACGCCTCGCCGACGCGAACCCGGCCATCCTGACGTTCCCCAAGACCACGCTCGGCGAGCTGGAGGAGTTGCGCGAGGCCGTGCTCGCCCTCGATCCCCAGGAACAGGACGGCGACGGAGAGCCGCCACCGAACCTCGGGCCACCACCGCCACGCCTGGACTGGCGCAAGGGCAGGCAATGACATGGTCAATGTCAAGGTGAAGGGCTGACGGTTGGCGGAATTTAACAAAGAACCGTCTGTGGGGGAATGAAATGCAAGCGAGTGTCTCGCTGAGTGGGCCCTGGTATCGAATCCAGTCGATCGCGGCGCCCTCGCGAAGCTCGTCGGCGGAGTGGGATTTCGTCACCGTGCTGCCCGCGGTGTTGTCGGCGGCCCAGCGCGACCGGCCGTTCGTCATCGGGTGGCTGTCGCGAGGTTCCGGAGCGCCGCTCGAGCTCATCACCAACGCGGGGCCGCTGTCGCCGCCGCGCCAGCCGCGCAGGTCGACCGACGCGCCCGACCGTCCGAGCGGGCCGCAGCCGCTGCTGTTCCCCGGAGGGGCGCGCGGGGTGCAGCTCGACGAGGAGTATCTCGCCGACCTGGCCGACCTGGTGTGGACGCCCTGCCCGGGCCGCCAGGCGCCGCCGCTGGGGAGCAGGGGGCGCGAGCTCGGCGGGCTGGACCCGGACGAGCTGAAGCGGCCGACGCTGTTCGAGGCGACGCTGGTCACGCTCATGTCCCGGCCGTTCGCCTGGCTGGTGGTGGCCGAGCCGACCGACCTGCTCGACGCCGAGGTGGCGCACCTGCGTACCCAGCTCAACGTGCTCAGGCAGTACGGCGACGCCTCCGAGCGCTCGCGCTTCGACGCCGAGCGGGCCGAGCGCCGCATGCAGGAGCTCGACGCGTTCCGCGAAGCGGGGCTCTGGAACGTACGCGTGCTGGCCGGCGGCGCCACGGCCGACGAACTTCGGCAGATCGCGCCCGTACTGGTGGGGTCCGTCGAGATGAGCCACCACCCGTACCGGCTGCGCAGCTCGCACGGCGCCGTCTACGCGCTGTCGGAGGCGCTGGCGATCACCATGCAGGACCCGGCCGACGGCGCCGCGGCTCCGTTCGCCGCCACCGCCGGGGCCCTGGCCGCGCTGGCCGGGCTGCCCAGGCGGGAGGTGCCGGGGGTACGCGTGCTCGACTCGGGCTTCTTCGACGTGACCTCCGAGACCGACGGGGGCGAGCTGGAGCTGGGCGAGATCCTTGACGGGCAGGACCGGGGCGTCGGCTCGTTCCGGGTGCCGCTGGCCACGCTGAACAGGCACGCGTTCGTCACGGGGGCGACCGGTTCCGGCAAGTCCCAGACGGTCAGGCACCTGCTGGAGCAGCTCAGCGGGGCCCGCATCCCGTGGCTGGCCATCGAGCCCGCCAAATCCGAGTACGCCGCCATGGCCGGCCGCATCGAGGACCCCGTCACGGTCATCAACCCGTCGGCCCCGGACGGCGTGCCGTTCAGCATCAACCCGCTCGAACCCGAGCCCGGCTACCCCGTCCAGGCGCACATCGACATGGTGCGAGCCCTGTTCATGGCGGCGTTCGACGCGGAGGAGCCGTTCCCGCAGATCATGTCGCTGGCCCTGCAGCGCGTCTACGAGGCCACCGGCTGGGACGTCGTCACGGGCGGCGCCGTCCCCGGCGCCAACGTCCCGCCCAGCGTCCCCACCCTCGAACAACTCCAGCACCACGCCATGGACGTGATCAAGGAGATCGGGTACGGCCGCGAGGTCCAGGCCGACGTCGAGGGCTTCATCTCGCTCCGGCTGCGATCGTTGCGCGTCGGCTCGGCCGGGCGCTTCTTCGAGGGCGGCCACCCCGCCGACATCGGCGGCCTGCTGGAACGCGACGTCGTGCTGGCGATCGAGGACGTGGCCAACGACGAGGACAAGGCGTTCCTGATGGGCACGCTGATCATCAGGATCGTCGAGCACCTGCGCATGCGGGCCAGGAAGGAGAAGTCCACCGAGCTGCGCCACGTCATCGTGATCGAGGAGGCGCACCGGCTGCTGCGCGACCGCGGCCACGGCCGGGCCTCCACCCACGCCGTGGAGCTGCTGGCGGGCCTGCTCGCGGAGATCAGGGCGTACGGCGAGGGCATCGTGGTGGCCGAGCAGATCCCGACCAAGCTCGTCTCGGACGTCGTCAAGAACACCGCGCTGAAGGTCGTGCACCGGCTCCCGGCCGAGGACGACAGGAAACTCGTCGGCGCCGCCATGAACCTCAGCGACGAGCAGTCCCGCCACGTGGTGTCGTTGCAGCCCGGCTCGGCCGCGGTCTTCGCCGACGGGATGGACCGGCCGCTGCGGGTCCGCATACCGCTGGGGGAGTCACGGGAGAAAGTGCTGCCGGGGCCGCCCCCGCCCATCCGGGGCCGCCGATCGGCGGCCTGCGGGAAGCAGTGCCGCACGGGTCAGGCGTGCACGCTCGTGGAGCTGCGCGAGGCCGACGTGCTGGCCGACTCGCCGGACTGGGCGTGGTTGCGCATCTGGTGCGACACGCTCGTGCTCGCCTTCGTCAGCAACCGGCCGCTGCCCGGGGTGCCGCGCGCCCTGTCGGCCGCCTGGTCCGACCTCCCGGCGCGGCGCAGGGAGTGCCTGCTGGCTACCCTGATCGAGCGCTCGGTCCAGCGGCGCGCCTGGTCGTTGCGGAGCTGGTTCGACCCTTCCCTGCTCACGGAGAAGGCGGCGGAGCGGGCCACCCGCCTGCTCGTCGGGCTCGACAGCGGCGGGGAACGGCCTGGGGCGTCGTGGGTCATCCCGCAGGTGCGCTGGCTGCACGAGGTCGACAGACTCTTCCCGTACGGCCAGCCGGCCCCGAACCTGCGCAGCCCGGCCCCTCCCATGGAGTACGCCCTCTTCCGCCAGCCCAACGGCAATGGCTCGGCCGACCTGGTCCACACGGAGTTGCTCGGCCACCGTGCCAAGGCGCTGCGGCACCATCCGCTGTCGATGGAGGTCGATCACAACCGGGCGCTGGCGTGGCGGGTGATCCTGGGCGATGACGAGAACGATGCGGTGCAGCGGGACATCACCACGGTGGCGATCGGCATCGAGTCGTCCGCCCGGGTCAGGCACGTGGGGCAGACGATGGGGGCCGGATGGTTGGAGGGGGTGTTGTCGTGGCCGCGCCGGTTCGTGTTGCCGTTCGACCACGGGGGCGCCCCGGAACTCGCTTTCGTCGAGTCCCCGGCCCCGGCCTCCTGACGCCGGCCGTGACCTCAGCCCGCACCAGCCACCAACCGGGAGCGCGTTTTCGGGTGTGCTCTTCCGGTTTACGAGCCAACGCCGACTAGGATCCTTGCTCATGACCCAGCTTCCTCTGCGGGCTCAGCTCGCCAGCGCCCTGGGCCGCAGTGCTGCGACGCTGTCCAGGATGACCGGGCGCGGTGACGGCTCGGTGATCGGCGGGCGGGTCGGCCTGCTGCTCGAGCCGGACCTCCTGCGCAAGCTGGCCCACGATCGCAAGCTGGCCCTGGTCAGCGCCACCAACGGCAAGACCACCACGACCAGGCTGATCACGTCGGCGCTGCTCGAGATGGGTGAGGTGGCCACCAACGCGTTCGGCGCCAACATGCCTGCCGGTCACGTCTCCGCGCTCTCCCAGCACAAGGCCGCCCCCTACGGCGTGCTGGAGGTGGACGAGAAATACCTGCCAGAGGTGCTCGACACGACCGGCGCGGGCGTCGTATGCCTGATGAACCTCAGCCGCGACCAGATGGACCGAGCGGCCGAGATCTGGCTGCTCGCGCAGAAGTGGCGCAGGGCGCTGTCCGGCAAGCCCACCCACGTCATCGCCAACTGCGACGACCCGCTCGTGACGTGGGGCGCCTCCACGGCGGCCAAGGTCACCTGGGTGGCCGGGGGGCAGCGGTGGAAGGAAGACTCCTGGTGCTGCCCCGAGTGCGGCGGGCCGCTCGACCGCAAGGACGCCGACTGGGCCTGCCGGGAGTGCACGTTCCACCGGCCGGAGCCGCAGTGGGCGCTCGACGACGACGTGGCGATCGACCCGCGCGGGCAGCGGTGGCTGCTCGACATCCAGCTCCCCGGCCAGGCCAACCGGTCCAACGCGGTGATGGCGCTGGCGGTGGCTGAGGCGTTCGGGGTGCCGGTGGAGCGGGCGCTGCCCCGGCTGCGCGAGGTCACCTCGGTGGCCGGCCGCTACACCACCGTCGAGCGTGACGGGCGGCACGCGCGGCTGCTGCTGGCGAAGAACCCGGCGGGCTGGCTGGAGGCGTTCGACGTCGCCGATGCGCAGCTGCCGATCATCCTCTCGGTCAACGCGCAGGGTCCCGACGGCCGCGACACCTCGTGGTTGTGGGACGTCGACTACCGCATCCTGCGCGGCCGTCCCGTCTTCGTCACCGGCGAACGCCGCCTCGACCTCGCGCTCCGGCTCGACGTGGCGGAGGTGCCGTTCACGTTGTGCGCTACGTTCACGGAGGCCCTGGCCATGCAGCCGCCGGGCCGGGTGGACGTGATCGCCAACTACACCGCCTTCCAGCAGATCCGATCGGAGTTCGGTCGTGCCCTCTGACAGCGCCCTTCGCATCGTCTGGATCTACCCCGACCTGCTGAGCACGTACGGCGACCAGGGCAACGTGCTCGTCCTGGAGCAGCGCGCGCAACGCAGGGGCATCGAGACGGAGACCATCCACGTACGCTCGGCGGACCCGGTTCCGGAGACCGGCGACATCTACCTCATCGGCGGGGGCGAGGACCGGCCCCAGATCCTGGCCACCGAACGCCTCCGCAGAGACGGCGGCCTCCACAGCGCCATCGCCCGCGGGGCCGCCCTGCTGGCCGTGTGCGCCGGATACCAGATCATGGGCAGTACGTTCGGCGGCGAGGAAGGCCAGCCGGTGGACGGGATCGGCCTGCTGGACATCGCCAGCTCGCGGGGGCCCGCGCGGGCGGTGGGCGAGCTGGTGGCCGAGGTGGACGCCGCCCTCAACCTGCCCACGCTGACCGGCTTCGAAAACCACATGGGCGTCACCCACCTGGGGCCCGGCGTCAAGCCCTTGTCGAAGACGCTGGTGGGCGTGGGCAATGGCGATGGCTTCGAGGGCTGCTATACGGGGCACGTGGTGGGGACGTACCTGCATGGGCCTGCGCTGGCCCGAAACCCGGCGCTGGCGGACCTGCTGCTGTCTTGGCGGGTGGGCGAGCTGGCCCCGCTGGACGACTCCCGCTACGAAGCCCTCCGCCAGGAACGCCTGACAACCGTCTTGCCCAGCTGACTCTCCCGACGCCTCCGCCGACACGGCGCCCGCTTGTGCGGCGGGGCGGCATGCTGCGACGTCCACTGGCACGCTGCGCTTCCCCCGTCTGCGTGCCGTGCGTCGCGTGCCGTCCGAAGCGGCGGGCGGTACGCGACCGCCACCCCGGCGGGCTGGGTCAGTAGACCAGCGCCTGGGCGCCTTCGCTCGTGATCTCCTCGACGAACGCGGGGGCGCCGGCGATGCGGACCCCGTCGATGAGATCGTCCACGGTGATGTTCCTGCGGGCCGCGCACTGCGTGCAGAGTGTCACCCGCCCCGCCGCCAGCACGGCGTCGAGCAGGTCGGGCAACGGCGCGGCGTGCGGCAGGGTGAACTCCTTGGCCCTGCCCGGCAGCGCGAACCACGACGACTCGCCGGTCAGCCACAAAGAAACGGGTACGCCGCTCGCGAGCGCCGCAGCCGCGACCGTGAACGCCTGGTTGCAGCGCTCCGGAGCGTCCGCCCCGGCGGTCACCTTGATCACCAATGATCGTGCCATGCCCGTCACCGTCCGCTGGATGTTGATGTTTCTCAGCGATTCGCCCCTTGATGGGCGAAGGTCCCCTTCTGATCCAGGCCGAGAATACCCGGTACGGGGTAGACGCTCCACGGCTACGGTCCCGTCGCCACTACCCTTGAGCATCATGGAAGAACCTGAGGTGCACCCCGATCTGGAGCCGATCGCGTTCCTGCTCGGCCGGTGGGAAGGTGCCGGCGTGGGCGGCTACCCGACGATCGAGAGCTTCAACTTCGGGCAGGAGATCGAGTTCGGGCACAACGGGAAGCCGTTCCTGACCTACGTGAGCCGCACCTGGCTGCTCGACCAGGACGGAAACCGGGTCAGGCCGCTGGCCACCGAGTCGGGATACTGGCGGCCGCGGCCCGGCAGGCAGGTCGAGGTGGTGCTGGCGCACCCGACCGGGATCGTCGAGATCTACATCGGCGAGGTGGTATTCAACAAGATCGAGCTCCGTACGGACGTGGTCGCCCGCACCGCGTCGGCCAAGGAGTACACGGCGGGACACCGGCTCTACGGGCTGGTCAAGGGCAACCTCATGTGGGCCTACGAGATGGCGGCCGTCGGGCATCCGCTCACGGACCATATGTCGGCGGAGCTGAAGAAGGTAGCTTGAGCCGGTATGAGCACGCCTTTCACCGCTGACGCCATCGAGGCGATCAAGCGCCATATGAACGACGACCATGCCGAGGACGCGCTGATCATCGTACGGGCGTTCGGCGGGCGGCCCGAGGCCACGTCAGCCGTGACGAGCGATGTCGACGCCGAGGCGATCGAGTTCACGGTGGACGGCGGGGAGCGGGTGCGGGTGCCCTGGGGCGAGCCGATCAACGAGCGGGCTCAGGTGCGCAAGGCCGTGGTGAGGCTCTATCGCGAGGCGTGCGGCAAGCTCGGCGTCCCCGCCCGCGGCGAGCACTGAAGGATCACTCGATCATCGTGGTGAGCCCGTCCAGCAGCGGGCTCAGCCCGAACTCGAAGAGCCGGTCGAGATCGAGGTCGAAATCGCCTAGCTCGTCGATGAGCTTCCCGAACGCGGAGTATTCGCGGGACCCGGCGATCGCCTGCATGCGCTCCTCCTGCTCGCCCATCCACTCGTCGGCGGTGAGCCCGGTGACGGCCTGGGCCCGCCGTTCCAGCTCGATGTTGGCGGCGATGCCCTGCACGTAGCTGTAGACCAGGATGTGGACGTGCATCTTGGCGGTGGCGTCGAGTCTCGTGTCCTCGAGTGCCGCCATGACGAATTCCGTGTGCTTCAGGAGGCTGGCGGAGGGCAGCGGCCTGTTCAGTGAAGTGACCCTGGTCATCCACGGGTGCGCGCGGTAGGCGGCCCACTGCAGGCGCGCCGTCGTCTCCAGCCTGGCCCGCCAGCCGTCCGGGGGCGTCTCGGGCAGCGGGAACTCGTCGATCACGGCGTCGACCATCAGCAGGACCAGGTCGTCCTTGCCGCCCACGTGGCGGTAGAGGGACATGGTGGCCATGCCGAGCCGGTCGGCGACGCCGCGCATGGTCAGCTCGGAGAGTCCCTCGGCGTCGGCGATCTCGATGGCCGCCCGCACGATGCGCTCGCGGGTCCGATCATGTCCGGATATATCCGGTCGCCGCGTCCCCCTCTCGCCGCGCCGCTCGGCCACGACCGTCCCCACGCGGGGCTCGGCGACCACGACCCCCTCCTGGGCAAGCAGCGTGAGCGCCTTGGCGGCGGTGGCCAGGGCGACGCCCCAGTCCCTGGCGAGCTGCCTGGTGGACGGCACCCGCTCCCCTGGACGCAACCTGCCGTCGGCGATGCGCTGCTTGATGTCGCCGACTATGCGCGCGTAGGGCGGCATCCATCCTCCTGTACTAGTACAGATCTTCCCACTATACCCTTGCTACCTGCTGTCCGTACTACGTACATTCAGCTATGCGTACAGCGTCAACACACAGGGAGCGGATCATGCGGGTTCTTGTCTCAGGGGCGAGCGTCGGCGGCCCCGTCCTGGCCTACTGGCTGCGGCGGCACGGGTTCGAGACGACGATCGTCGAGCGGGCGCCGGGCCCGCGCAAAGGCGGGCAGGCCATCGACATCAGGGGCGCCGCGCTGACGGTGGTCGCGAAGATGGGCGTCCTGGACCAGATCAGGGACATGCGGACGACCATGCGCGGGATGTCCATGGTGGACGGCGACGGCAACGAGATCATGCGCAGCACCGAGGGGACGCTCAGCGGCGGCCGGTTCGACAGCCCGGACATCGAGATCATGCGCGACGACCTGACCGGCATCCTGGCCGCGGCCTCGGGCGCCGAATACCGGTACGGCGACTCGATCGCCACCCTCGCCCAGGACGGCCAGGGCGTGGACGTCACGTTCGAGAGCGGCGGGCGGGACCGCTACGACTACGTGTTCGGCGCCGACGGCCTGCACTCCAACGTGCGCGCCCTGGCCTTCGGCCCCGAGCGGGAGTTCCTCAGCCACCTCGGCGCGTACGTCTCCATCTTCACCGCGGACAACTTCCTCGGCCTGGACCACTGGCAGACCTGGTTCCGCGAGGGCGACGCGGGCGGCGCCGTCTTCAGCGACAGGGACACCGGCGTGATGCGGGTCAACCTGGGCTTCATGGGCGGCCCGATCGAGTACGACCACCGCGACCTCGACCAGCAGCAGCGTCTCATCCAGGAGCACTGCTCAGGAGCGCGCTGGGAGGTCCCCAGGCTGCTGGACGCGATGTGGAAGGCCGACGACTTCTACTTCGACGCCATGGCCCAGGTCAGGATGGAGCGCTGGTCGAAGGGCAGGGTCGCGCTGGTCGGCGACGCGGGCTACTGCGCCTCGCCGCTGTCGGGGCAGGGCACGAGCCTGGCTCTGGTGGGGGCGTACGTACTGGCTGAAGAGCTGGGCAGGACCCCCGAGACGGCGTTCGGCCGCTACGAGGAGCGCATGCGGCCGTTCGTCGCCGTGAACCAGGCGCTCGCGCTCGAGAACCCCGGCCAGGGCGCCGCGCCAGAGAGCGTTCAGCTGGCGGCTAACGCCATCACGCTGGACTGAGAGGTACGAACCGCTACGATTTGCCGCCATGACGGGTATCAGACTCACGATGGCCGCCCTGGGGGCCACCGCTCTGACGTTGACCGCCACCCCCGCCCTGGCAGCGGAGGCCGGGATCACGGACGAGGTGACGATGACCCTCGGCAAGGACGGAACCCTGCACGTGGTCGAGAAGATCACGGGGGCGTCGGGGGGACTCACGCGCACGTTCATCACCAGAACGCGATACGACGACAACAACGACCGCCTCTACCAGATCTCGAACGTCAAGGGCGGCACCCTCGCGGGCGACGTGCTCACCGTGACAGGCCAGAGCGTCGAGTACGACGTCAAGGGCGCGGTGACGACGTCGGGGGGCGTCGAGGAGCTGCGCTGGTTCGCGGTGAACGGCTGGAGCCAGCAGGTCGCCAAGGCCACGGTCAAGGTCAACGGCCCCGGCCAGGTCCAGAACCTGTCCTGCTTCGCCGGCGAGCTGACCTCGGCCATCGGCTGCACCTCGGCCTCCATGGACCACTCGGCCACCCAGGCCGACTTCGAACAGGACAACATCGGCCAGGGCCAGGCCCTGACCGTGGTCATCGGCTACCCCAAGGGATCCAGCGGCGGCGCGCCCATCCTGGAGAAGCGCTTCTCGCTGGCCGCCGCGTTCACCCTGGACCTCGTCACCGGCGGCGCCCTGGCCGGGCTGCTGTTGCTGCTGCTCGGCGGCATCGGCCTGCTCTACTGGACGCGGGGCCGCGACGCCAGGGTCGCCGGGCATGAGAAGGGTTCGGTCGATCCGGTGCAGAACGGCCACTTCTCCCCGCCCGACGGGGTACGGCCGGGACAGATCGGCACGCTCGTGGACGAACAGGCCGACGTGGTCGACGTGACCGCCACCATCGTGGACCTCGCCGTACGCGGCTACCTGCGGATCGACGAACAGCCCCGCCAGACGTACGACGCGCCCGACTGGATGCTGGTCCGGCTGCCGAGCGCGCCCGTCAACGCGCTCCTGCCGTACGAGCGCGCACTCTACGACGCCATCTTCGACGGCCGGGACGCGGTGCTGCTGTCGCAGATGTCTGGCTCGTTCGCCAGCCACCTGGGCAAGGTCCGCGACGCCCTGTACGCCGATGTGGTCAAGCAGGGCTGGTTCGCCCGCCGCCCCGACACCGAGCGCACCCGGTGGACCACGATCGGCGTGGTGCTCATCGGCCTGGGACTGCTGGCCACCGTCGCGCTGGCCTGGTTCACCACGTACGGGCTGCTCGGCCTGGCGCTCGTCATCGCGGGCGGCGCGCTGGCCGTCGGCGGCCAGTACATGCCAGCCAAGACGGCCAAGGGCTCGGCCGCGCTGGCGCACACGATGGGCTTTCGCCAGTACCTGTTCTCCGGCGAGCTGGGCGAGGTGCCCGAGCAGCACCGGGTGGAGCTGTTCTCCCGCTACCTGCCCTATGCCGTGATCTTCGACGGGGTCGAGCACTGGTCGCGGGTGGTGGCTTCGGTCACCGGCAACGGCCACCCGTCCGACAACCTGTACTGGTATCACGGGCCGGCGGAGTGGGACCTGTCCAAGTTCGCCGGCTCGATGCGGACGTTCACCACGACGACCTCCGGCGCCATCTCCGCCACCCGCCAGTTCCGCACCCTCTAACGGAGCCGCAGCTCGCCTACCGGGCGGCCGCCGCCGAGCACCGGCGGGTTGGCCAGCTCGGCCAGCTCCGGCGCGTCCAGGCCGAGCGAGCGCAGGGCCGCCACCGTGACCGCGACGCGGGCGCGCTGCGAGCCGTCCTCGATCTTGACGGTGCCCGCGCGCCCGTCCTCGAACACGAACGCGTCGAACGCCTCCGCCCCCGCCTTCAGCATGAGCCCAGGCAGCGCGCGCATGAGCTTGGCCTCGGGCCGGCCGGTGCCCGAGGTCCACTCGGGGTAGGTGCTCATGGCGTCGAAGATCTTGCGCTCGTACGAGTCAGGCGACGACATCGGGAACGCCCTGAACCCCTTGGTCACCCCCAGCATCGACACGAAGAACAGTGGCGCCCCGCACCCGTCCACGCCCGAGGCCGCGATCCGCTCGCCCGTCAACTCCTCGACCGTCTCCCGGATCGCGCGCTGGAGCGGATGCGTGGGCTCCCGGTAGGTGGCGAGCGGCCAGTCGTTGACCGCGCAGGTGGCCAGCATGCCGGCGTGCTTGCCCGAGCAGTTCATGTAGACCCGCCCGCGCTCGGTCACCGCCCGGTCGAACGGGTAGTCCTCAGGGCAGAGCAGCGCCTCCTCGTCCAACCCCGCCCCCGCCAGGATCTTCCTGACACCGTCCACGTGGAACGGCTCACCCGAATGCGAGCCGCAGGCCAGCGCGAGCAACTCGCCTTCGAGCCGCAACCCGGCGCGGAGCATGCCGAGCGCCTGCAGCGGCTTCATCGACGACCGTGGCGACGCGGGAACGTGCACCGCGCCCCGAGTCTCGACCGGGCGCCCTTCCGCGTCCACGGTCAACATACGAGCCTGATGCCTGGACTCCACGAACCCGGACCGGACAACTTCCACAACCATCGACATATCGATTCCCCTTTCGGCCAAGAGTCTATTTCTGGGCCAGAATGGGATCTCATGCGAGCGGTTGTACAACGAGTGAGCTCGGCGTCGGTCGAGGTCGAAGGGCGTACCGTCGGGGCGATCGACGAGCCCGGGCTGCTGGTCCTGGTGGGCGTCACGCACACGGACACCCGCGCCGAGGCCGCCAGGCTCGCCGCCAAGCTGTGGGGCCTGCGCGTCCTGCACGGCGAGAAGTCCTGCTCGGACGTGTCGGCACCGCTCCTGGTGATCAGCCAGTTCACCCTGTACGGCGACGCGCGCAAGGGCAGGCGCCCCACCTGGCAGGCGGCCGCCCCTGGGCCGGTCGCCGAGCCGCTGGTCGACGCCGTGGTGGCGGAGCTGAGAGCGCTGGGCGCGTACGTGGAGACGGGCGTCTTCGGCGCCGACATGAAGGTGTCGCTCGTCAACGACGGCCCGATCACCCTCATCCTGGACATGTGAGTCCTAACGGATGCGGCGCCTCAACGACGGGTCGATGGAGACGTTGCGGCCCGCGTCCGCCGCCACGATGACCTCCTGCGCGGCGGCCACCCCACCGGCCAGCAACGCCGCGTCCACCGGCACCGTACGCTTGATCACGGCCAGCGCGATCGGCCCGAGCTCGTGGTGCCGGGCGGCCGAGCCGACCACGCCGACCTCCTGGCTCTCGAAGATCACCGGAGCCCCGTGCGGAGGCAGCGTGTCGACACTCCCGTCGAGGTGCAGGAACACCAGGCGCCGCGGCGGATGCCCCAGATTGTGCACCCGGGCGACCGTCTCCTGACCGCGGTAACAGCCCTTGCTCAGATGCACGGCCGCCCCGATCCACCCCACTTCGTGCGGGATCGTCTTGTGGTCGGTCTCGAACCCCAGCCGCGGCCGGTGCGCCTCGATCCGCAACGCCTCGTACGCCCACAGCCCCGCCAGCGGCTTGCCGAGATGGTCCGGCAGCTCGGCGCGCGGCACCAGGAAGTCCTCGTCGGCCGTGGACAACACGGCCAGGTCGTCGACCCGCGACACCTCCACCCGCAACATGAACCGCATGCGGTCGAGATAGTCGATCAGGCTCTGCGCGGTGCCGGGCTCGACGTGGGCCAGCACGCTCTCACCGTCGTCGACCAGCGTCAGGTGGTGTTGCACGCGACCCTGCAGGTCGAGGTCGAGCGTCTGCGTCCACTCGCCGGGGGCCAGCCGGTCGAGCTTCTGCGAGGTCAGGTCGTTGAGCCATTTCAACCGGTCGACGCCGGAGATGCGGACCACCTCGCGGTTGCTGCGGTCGACGACCGCCTCTCCCTTGGCCAGCGCGCGCTGCTCGGCGAACAGGTCGCCATAGTGTGCGGCTACGTCAGAGTCCGGCCCGTCGGCCGGGACTGCGCCAGGGAGGTCGAGCAGAGGGCTACGCATGCCTTCCAGGCTAGCGGCAGTTGCGACAACGTCCGAAAACGGTCAGGTGATGCACGTCCGCGATGAACCCCAGCTCGTCGTCCAGCGCTTTGACCAGGCCTTCCGCCAGCTCTGGGCGTACCTCGAACACCTCGTCGCACCCCCGGCACACCAGGTGCACGTGGTCGGCCTCGGCGGCCAGGTGGTAGGTCGGCGCGCCGTGCCCGAGGTGGGTGTGGGTGACCAGGCCGAGCTCTTCGAGGAGCTCCAGCGTGCGGTAGACCGTCGAGATGTTCACGCCCCGGGCCGTCTCACGGACCTTGACGCAGATCTCCTCGGGCGTCGCGTGCTCCAGCTCCTTGACCGCCTCGAGGACCAGCTGGCGCTGGGGAGTGACCCGGTAGCCCTTCGCTCGGAGTTCCTCGTGCCACTGCGTCTCCGTCATGCCCCGAGTGTAGGCGCAGAGTCCGCCGCCTGCGGTGGACCGCTGAACGCGGCCCACCGTAGGCGCAGAGTCCGCCGCCTGCGGTGGACCGCTGAACGCGGCCCACCGTGATATTCACTTGCCCACTCCGAGGGCGAGCGCATAGCTTCATGGGTACGCGGAAAGGAGGTGGTCCGAATAATGGTTAGTCATAGTCGGGCTAGCGAGGTGGTTGTCCGCTAACGCTGCGGACTGTTGTCTCGGTCGTTAGGCGAATTCGAGACAACCACCGGGGCCCCTGGCAGCCGGAGGGCGGGATCCCATCCCGACCATGGTCCATCCGGCCCGTGTGCACGGCATGCGGAGTGTTGCCCGGGGCCCTTCTTCATGCAGAGATCTGGATACGCAGGCGGCGGAAGCCGCGCCCCTTGCTCTCGATCTTGGCGACCTTGATGTGACCGATCTGCTTGGTCGAGGCCACGTGGGTGCCGCCGTCCGCCTGGGTGTCGAGGCCGACGATGTCCACGATGCGCACGTCCTGCACGGTCTCCGGCACCAGGTTCGTGGCCGTGCGGATGATGTCGGGGATCCCGAACGCCTTCTCGCGCGGCAGCACCCGTACGTCGATGCGCCGGTCGGCGACGATCTCGGCGTTGCAGGCGTCCTCGACCGCCTCCTTGAACCCCGCGGGCACCTCGGGCAGGTTGAAGTCCATCCGGGCGCTGAGCTGGTCCATGTTGCCGCCGGTGACCAGGCAGCCGTAGTCCCTGAACACGACCCCGCACAACACGTGCAGCCCCGAGTGCGTACGCATGAGGGCCGAGCGGCGCTCGTCGGCCACCGCCGCCTCGACCACGGTGCCGGCGGGCGGGATCGGATCGCCCTCCGCCGGGATCAGCTGGAGGTCGTCGCCCTTGCGCACCCCCACGATGCGGGTCTCCACGCCCTGCCAGACCAGAACCCCGTGATCCGCCGGCTGGCCGCCGCCACCTGGATAGAATGCCGACCTGCTCAGCACGATCCCCTCAGGCGTGGCGTCCAACACGACGGCTTCGAAGTCACGTAGGTTCTGATCTGCGAGTTCCAACCGCTGTGTGCGCCCGTGGAGGTCGTAGGTCATATCGGCAGCCTAGTGCCCCGAGGTGGTAATGCGTGGCCTGACGCATCGGTCCGCGATCGCGCCGATCATCGCGCTCATGGCGGTTTCCGGATGCACTGGCGCGGTGAGCGGAAGCACCCCGACCGCCACGCCCGGGGCGAAGCCGGTGGCGATGTTCCTGGGCGACAGCTTCACGGTCGGATCGGGGCCGGTGCCACGATGGCAGAGCTACGCCTCGGCGACCGCCCGCCTGCTGGGCCGGCAGCCGGTCATCGCGGGCGCGGGCGGCACGGGCTTTCTGAACAGGGGCCGGGTGGGGCGCGACTTCCAGCGTTCCTTCGAGGTGGAGCTGGCCTGGCGGCCCGCTCCCGACCTGCTGGTCATCTCCGGCGGCCACAACGACCGGCGCTGGAGCACCGTACGCGTGCGGGCCGCCGCCGAGCGCCTGCTGGCCGAAGTGCGCGGGCACTGGCCGGGCACCCGGATCGTCATGGTCGGCCCCATCTGGCTGGGCGACGCGCCGGAGAAGGCGTACCAGGTGCGTGACGCTCTGGCGCAGGCGGCTCGGCGGGCGGGCGTGCCGTTTCTCGACCCCCTGCGCAGGCACTGGGTCACGGGCGTGCCGTCGGAGGTGGTGTTGCCCGACGGCGTGCATCCCACGCTCGCCGGGCACGAGCGCCTCGCCGCCTGGCTGGCGGCGGAGCTGTCCTGACGATTACCAGGGTCCGTAGGGGCCGCTGTTGCCCCGGCCGCCCATGCCCTTGACGGCGGGCTTGACGTCCACGATGTAGACGGTGGCGGCGATCACGGCCAGGATCGAGAAGATGCCCAGGCCGATGCCGATGAACTGCAGGCTGCCGACGATCATGAAGGCGTTGAAGTAGCTCCACGCCCCCGCGCCGGAGAACAGCGTCGCCAGCGCCAGGATCAGCAGCCAGAGGGGTTTCTGCAGCTTGCCCGCCGAGACGAACGCGTTGGTCGGCACCCGGAGCGCGTGCACGAGCGCGTAGACCGACATGCCGAAGATGATGGCGGCCAGCACCAGGAAGAGAAGGTTGAAGACGCCGTTGATCAAATTCATGTTGTTGGCTCCGCCCAACGCCGTGATGAAATCGGCTTCAGCCTAATGGGCGCCCCCGACAGGCGGGCACTCCCAAACGGAAAGGCCCGCCTCCCGAAGGAGACGGGCTTTCCCGTCAGGTCAGGCCTCGGCCCTGGTGACCCGGCATCCGTCAGGCCTTGGCCTTGGTGGTGGTGCGGGTCTTCTTGGCCGGCTGGGCGGCGGGCGGCTCGGCGGCCTCCGACACCTCTTCGAGCTCGAGGGCGGCCTCGCCGCTCGCCTTGCTGACGACCTTGCGGCCGCGCGAGGCGAAGTCCTCGTAGACCTCGGTGGCCTTGTGGGTGAGCTGGCCGGCGTATTCGCGGGCCTTCTCAGGGAACTCCCTGGCGAAGCCTTCGGCCCTGTCGGCGTAGGCGCGGGCCTTGCCGGGCAGGTCCTGGGAGAGCTCCGAGCGGCGCGACTGCAGCTTCTGCAGCTGCTCGGGCAACTCGCGCAGCTTCTCTACCGCGTAGTCGCCCGCGCCGGCGACGGCGTAGAACGGCTTGGACTCGGTGAGCTTCTTTACCTCGGTGGCGAGCGTCATGGGTTAACCTTCCTTGGTTTCCTGGGTGACGTTGCCGTTGCGTGAGGTCGCCGCATAGGGCTCAAGTGCGGCGAGAAACCCCTCGGGCAGCGGCTCGTCGTCCGATTCGGAGTCGTGCCGAGGACGAGCGTTCTGGGAGGTCTGCTCGTCTTCGGTGCGCTTCTCCTTGCGGAACGACTCGTAGATATCGATCAGCACCTGGCGTTGCCGTTCGGTGAGATTGCTGTCGGCCCTGATCACGGTGATCACATCGCTGGGCGGCTCGCGGTCCTCGATGAGGCCCGCCTGTACGTAGAGCGCCTGCGAGGAGATCCGCAGCCCCTTCGCGATCTGGTTGAGAATCTCCGCGCTCGGCTTGCGCAACCCGCGCTCGATCTGGCTCAGGTAGGGGTTGGAAACCCCCGCCGCGGCGGCGAGCTGGCGAAGCGAGATCTTCGCCTGCTGCCGCTGCTCGCGGATGTATTCACCGATCGAGCCGACCTTGGGTAGTGCCATGCCTCCAGTCTGCCTCGCGGTGCTTGCAATTGCAAACAGGGCGATTAACGGCAGCAAGCATCAGAGCTGGATAATCCAGAGGAAGGGGGTGGTGGTGAGCAAAGTCACAGAAAGCGCGATGAAGCCATAACGCACCGACGTGGCCAGCTCCGGACCCGGCTTGATCAGGCGATCCACCCTGGCCATGACGTTGTGGGCGTGGACGCCGAGCATGCCGTTGGGGGTGGGCATGGCTCCGGCCGTACCGAATCTGAGCAGTGCCGTCGCCAGCCTGCGTGGTGAGCAGTAGCGGCGGGCGCGGTCGTCGGCGGCCATCTCGATGAGCAGCTCCACCTGCGCCTGCGCGTCGGCCACGACCCTGGACCAGGGCAGTGCCCGGCGCAGCGCGGCGAACGGCAGCAGCACCAGGTCGTGGCGCTCGCGCACGTGCGCGGCCTCGTGCGCGAGCACGGCCGCCAGCTCGTCCTGCGACAGCAGCTTGAGCGCGCCCTCGCTGACCACGACCTGCGAGCGCAGCCCGGGCACGCAGTAGGCGGCGGCGCCGGGGTGGGCGAGCACCCGCACGCCCGGCACGCCGGGGTCGTCGTGGGAGATCAGCGCGAGCAGCATACGGTGCCGCCTGCGGGCCCGCAGCGCCTGCACGCCGGCGGTGAGCAGCACCACGACCAGCACGGCGAGCGCGGTGAGCCCCGCGATCAGGGCCAGCACGTGCAGCGGGTCCCACGCCTCCAGCGGCGCCTCCCCGTTCGCGAACGCGATCAGCCCCGGCAACACGCCCGTCCCGTAGGGCTGGACGGCGTAGGCGAGCATGGTGCCCGTCGTGGCCAGACCCCAGGCCACGCCCAGGGACTGCCAGACGATGATGGCCAGCCGGGGGGCGCGTGAGGTCCACCGGGCCGTGGTGAAACGCCAGGAGCCGAGCGCGCACGCCGTCGCGAGCGCTGCCAGCACCACTGCCGTGATCACTCTTCCTCCAGCTCCGTGAGGGCTCTGCGCAGGATCTCCGCCTCCGTGCCCGACACGGCCTGGGCGAAGCGGGTCAGGGCGGCCGAGCGGTCACCCGTCAGGTCCAAGGCTTCCAGCATAAGCTCGGCGATGTACGCGTCACGGGTTTCCGCCGGCTGATATCTCCACGCGCGGCCGTCGCGGGTGCGCTCGAGGAAGCCCTTGCGGGTGAGGCGGTCGAGGACGGTCATCACCGTGGTGGGGGCGAGGTCGCGGTCGGCGATGAGCCTGCCGACCTCGCGCGCGGTCAGCGCGTTGCTCTCCGCCCAGAGGATGTCCATGATGCTGCGCTCAAGCTCGCCAAGACCCTTCACGCCCTTCAGGGTAGCTCTACAACCTGTCGAGCTGGCATCCGGGATGCTGGTGAGATGGATATCACGCTGGTCCAAGGCGACATCACCCAGCAACGAGCGGACGCCATCGTGAACGCGGCCAACTCCTCGCTCATGGGCGGCGGCGGCGTGGACGGCGCCATTCACCGCCGCGGCGGGCCGGAGATCCTGGAGGAGTGCAGGAAGCTGCGGGCCTCCCAATACGGCAAGGGGCTGCCGACCGGTCAGGCGGTGGCCACGACGGCCGGGCGGCTGCCGGCGCGGTGGGTGATCCACACGGTCGGGCCGGTTTACTCCAGGTCGGAGGATCGTTCGGAGCTGCTGGCCTCGTGTCACCGGGAGTCGCTGCGGGTGGCCGACTCGCTGGGGGCCAGGTCGGTGGCCTTTCCCGCGATCTCGACCGGGATCTACGGATGGCCCATGGACGATGCCGCGCGGATCGCCCTGGAGGCGGTGCGGGCGGCGGACACGGCTGTGGAGGACGTCCGGTTCGTGCTGTTCGACGGTGCGGCCTACGCCGCGTTCGAGGCGCGCCTCTGACCCGGCGCTACTCCGGCTTCTCTCGGGGATCGATCGCCGACCACGGGAGAGTCACCTCGCCGAGGCGCCACCTGGCCGGACCGCCCAGCGGCGGCCGCGCGGGGACGGGCCAGGATCGGGACAACGCCCGCAGGGCGGCCAGCCACCGCTGCCGCGCCCCGTGAGCCCCATGAGCCGCGCTGACCGCCCAAGCATGGTCGAAGTCCCGCAGGAACGCATGGATGCGCTCACCCGGCACGTTCCGGTGGATGAGCGTCTTCGGCAGCCGGTCGGCCAGGTCGGAAGGCTGCTCGAAAGCGCTGAACCGGGCAGAGAACGTGATCGTCTGCGGCCCTTCCGGCGACAACCCCACCCAGACCGCCCGCCGCCCGCTCTCGGACGAGGTCCCCTCGACCAGGACGCCACCCGGAGCCAGCCTGCCCCTCAGCACGTCCCAGTAGTGCCACGCCTCGGCCTCCTCGTACTGCCTGAGGACGTTGAAGGCCCGCACCAGCGTCGGCGGGCGCGGGACGGGCAGCTCGAAGCCGCCCAGCCGGAAGGTCAACCCCTCCCGCTCGTACGGCTTCGCCACCGCCACCCTGGCCGGATCGATCTCGATCCCCACGACCTCGACCCCGGGAACGACCCGGCGCAGCCGCGTGAACAGCTCCAGCGACGTGGCGTGCGAGGCCCCGTACCCGAGATCCACCACGAGCGGGCGCTCGGCGGCGCGCAGCGAGCGGCCGTGCACGGCGGCGATCCACCGGTCGCAGCGCCGCAGCCGGTTGTGCCCGGTCGTCCCCCGGGTGATCGCGCCGACCGGCTTGCCCGGTCTAGCCACTGACGCGGTGCACCCGGTGCTGTGCGGCCTGGGCGCGGGGGCGGATGACCATGCGGTCGATGTTCACGTGGGCGGGCCGTGTCACGCACCAGGCGATCGCGTCGGCCACGTCGTCGGGACTCAGCGGACCCGGCACGCCCTCGTACACGCGGGCCGCCGCCGCCTCGTCCCCCCTGAACCGGTTGACCGCGAACCCTTCGCTCCGCACCATGCCCGGCGCGATCTCGACGACCCGCACCGGCTGCCCGACCAGCTCCAGGCGCAGTGTCTCGGCCATCGACCGCTGGGCCTGCTTGGCCGCGACGTAGCCGCCCCCGCCCTCGTACGCCACCAGCCCCGCCGTCGAGGTGAGCATCACCAGCACGCCGTCGCCCGACTCGATCAGCCTGGGGACCAGCGCCCGGGTCATACGCAGGGAGCCGAGCACGTTAGTGTCGTACATCCGCTGCCAGTCGTCCGGCCGCCCGTCCGCCACCGATTCGAGACCGAGCGCGCCACCGGCGTTGTTGACCAGCAGGTCGCAGCGCTCGAGCGAGCCCGCCAGCGCGTCGACCGACTCCTGCGAGGTCACATCCAACGTCACCGGCCTGATCGAGGGCACCTCCGAGGCCAGCTTGTCCAGCCGGTCGCGACGCCGCGCGCCCGCCACCACGTCGTAACCCTCGGCGGCGAGCCGCCGCGCGGTCGCCTCCCCGATCCCGCTGCTCGCACCGGTCACCACAGCCGTTCTCCGCATGGCCAACATCCTGCCAGCCCCGACTTCAGCGTTACGCCCTGGATGTGACTGTTAGTGGGGAATGTCGAAAAGATCTCCAGAGTTGTATTTGGCTTGGAGGTGATGTCGAGTGAGGCGACGACGGGTCAGCCGGGTCGCGACCATCAGCATGCACACGTCGCCACTGGACCAGCCCGGAACGGGTGACGCCGGAGGCATGAACGTGTACATCGTCGAGTCGGCCAAACGGCTGGCTCAGCTCGGAGTGGAGGTCGAGATCTTCACCCGGGCCACCGCCCGCGACCTGCCGCCCGTGGCCGAGCTCGCCCCAGGCGTCCTCGTACGCCATCTCACCGCGGGGCCGTACGAGGAGATGGACAGGAGCGACCTGCCGGGCCAGATGTGCGCGTTCCTGTCGGAGGTGCTGCGCACGGAGGCCATGTACGACCCGGGCCGCTACGACGTCATCCACTCCCACTATTGGTTGTCCGGCCAGGTCGGCTGGCTGGCCAAGGAACGCTGGGGCGTGCCGCTCGTGCACACCATGCACACCATGGCCAAGGTCAAGAACCTGCTGCTGGCCCAGGGCGACCAGCCCGAGCCGCGGGCCCGCGTGGTGGGCGAGGAGCAGGTCGTGGAGATCGCCGACCGGCTCGTGGCCAACACCGTGGACGAGGCCCGGGAGCTCATCGACCTGTACGGTGCCCCCGAGAAGCGCGTGGCCGTCGTGAACCCCGGCGTCAACCTCACCGTCTTCCAGCCCGCCTCACAAGGCGCCGCCAGGCACCGGCTCGGGCTGCCGCAGGACGCGTACGTGCTGCTGTTCGTGGGCCGGATCCAGCCGCTCAAGGCGCCGGACGTGCTGCTGCGCGCGGCCTCCAGGATGCTCATCGACGACCCGTCGCTGCGCGGCCGCCTGGTGGTGGCCTGCGTCGGCGGCCCTTCCGGCAACGGCCTGGCCAGACCGTCCATCCTCACCGAACTGGCCACGGAGCTGGGCATCTCCGACGTCGTGCGCCTCGTGCCCCCGGCCCCCCAGGACGAACTGGCCGACTGGTACCGGGCGGCTTCGGTGACGGTCGTGCCCTCGTACAGCGAGTCGTTCGGCCTCGTGGCCCTGGAGTCGCAGGCGTGCGGCACGCCGGTGGCGGCCGCCGCCGTGGGCGGGCTGCGCACCGCCGTACGGGACGGGGTGTCGGGCATCCTCGTGGACGGCCACGACCCGGCGGAGTGGGCCGGCGCGCTGCGCCGCTTCATCGCCTCGCCTCGCTACCGCGACGAGCTCTCAGAGGGCGCCCGCGCCCACGCGGCCGCCTTCGGCTGGCAGGCCACGTCGTCGCGTCTGATGGAGGTGTACGCGGCCGCCGTCGCCAACATGCACAAGCTGCCCGTGGCCCTGAACTTCTAGGAGTGCTCCTATTCTGGCGGCATGCGTGATGTCGTCGAAGCCGCGCTCAAGGCCGCGGACGTCTCCTACGACGAGCCGCGGCCCGGGGCGTTTCTGGTCAAACTGCCCGGGCAACACAAGCTCGCCACCATGACCTGGTTGATCGTCGGGGAGCGGGTGCTGCACGTGGAGGCGTTCTTCTGCCGCCAGCCCGACGAGAACCACACCGAGTTCTACCGCTGGTTGCTCGGCAAGAACGGCTCGATGTACGGGGTGCACTTCTCCCTCGACCCCGTCGGCGACGTCTACCTCGTCGGCCGGATCCCGCTCGCGGCGATCACGGAGGACGAGGTGGACCGGCTGCTGGGGTGCGTGCTGACGTACTCGGACGACTGGTTCGACCGGGCGCTGGAGCTGGGCTTCGCGTCGTCGATCAGGCGGGAGTGGGAATGGCGCGCGAAGCGCGGCGAGTCCCTCGCCAACCTCCAGGCCTTCGCCCGCTTCGCTGATCCCAGCCTGTGACCTCGATCCGGACGGCCTGAGCCGCGTGAACCGGGCGGAAGCCGAATCCTCGGAACCGCTCCGGACGACGGGAACCATAGGATTGGCGCCATGGCGACTTTGGTGCTGCTAAGGCACGGCGAGAGTGACTGGAACGCGAAGGGCCTGTTCACCGGTTGGGTGGACGTGAGCCTCTCGGCCAAGGGCGAGGACGAGGCCCGCCGTGGCGGCAAACTCCTCCAGGAAACCGGACTGCGCCCGGACGTCGTCCACACCAGCCTCCTGACCAGGGCAATCCAGACAGCCCAGCTGTCCCTGGCGGAGGCGGACCTGCTCTGGCTCCCGGTGAAGCGCAGCTGGCGACTCAACGAACGCCACTACGGCGCCCTCCAGGGCAAGAACAAGGCGCAGACGAGGGAGGAGTTCGGCGACGAGCAGTTCATGTTGTGGCGCCGCTCGTACGACGTGCCCCCGCCCCCGATAGCCGACGGCGACGAATATTCCCAGGCCGGCGACCCCCGCTACGCCCTGCTCCCCGCAGAGCTCATGCCCCGCACGGAGTGCCTGAAGGACGTGGTCGACCGCATGCTCCCCTACTGGTACGACCAGATCCTCCCCGACCTGGCGTCAGGCCGCGCGGTCCTGGTCGCCGCCCACGGCAACTCACTGAGGGCATTGGTCAAACACCTGGACGGCATCAGCGACGAGAAGATCGCGAGCCTGAACATCCCGACGGGGATCCCGCTCCTGTACGACCTGGACG
This sequence comes from Nonomuraea marmarensis, assembly GCF_043197025.1. Classification (NCBI taxonomy): domain Bacteria; kingdom Bacillati; phylum Actinomycetota; class Actinomycetes; order Streptosporangiales; family Streptosporangiaceae; genus Nonomuraea; species Nonomuraea marmarensis. The sequence continues at coordinate 61,314 of NZ_JBICRM010000033.1, read as the reverse complement.
CCGACTACCGGCCCCGGCGGCCCGGGGGCGAATACCTGGACCCGGACGCCGCCAAGGCCGCCATCGAAGCCGTGGCCAACCAGGGCCGCTAGCAAGGCGCGCGCGCGAGGTGACGCGTGGCTCCTTGCTGAGCCGTTGGGACGCGGCGCAGAACCCGGGGCTCTGAGCACCGAAAACCGGGTGAAGGTTTCCCTGCACCCGGTTTCACTCCCGGTCTGTCCTCGGTCGATGTTAGACCTATGACCACGGTGTCTTCAGAGAATCAGCCAGTTCAGTGCCGTTACGAAGCCAAGAGGCGCTGCCTGGAACCCCGTTGCGCGTACCGCCTTGTGGGCCCGGGAATCGTCAGCTGGGGCGTGCCCCCGTGACCAGGTAAACGACATCCCCAGCAACCCGTACCGCATGATCCGCGTACCGTTCGTAATACCGCCCGATCAACGTGATGTCGATCGCCGGCTCCACCCCGTGCTCCCAATCCTTCGACAGGATGTTCCGGAACAGCCGCCGATGCAGCCGGTCCATCGCATCGTCGTCCTGCTCCAGCTCCAGCGCCGAATCCACATCCCGGGAGGCCACGCAACTGCCCGCCTTGGTGACGAGGTTCTCGGCGATCTGCCCCATTTCCACGATCGTCGAGCGCGTCTCCGCCGGGATCGCGGAGTCGGGGTGGCGGAGGCGGGCGATCTTGGCGACGTGGACCGCGAGGTCGCCCATGCGCTCCAGGTCGGTGCCCATGCGCAGCGCCGTGATGACCATTCTCAGGTCCACCGCCACCGGCTGCTGCCTGGCCATCAGCTCGAAGATCGACGACTCGATGTCGGCGAACACCGCGTTCACTTCCTCATCCCGGGAAATGACACTCTCGGCAAGCTGAAGATCGGCGTCGAGGATGGCCGTGGTGGCACGAGAAATGGCAGAGCGGACAAGCCTGGTCATCTCAACCAGCTTGCCGGTCAGCACATCGAGTTCTTCATGGTACGCGTCGCGCATGCCGTCACCGTACGTGCCTGTCGATGAACGAACCCCTACCGCGAGATGAACTTTCCAGGAAAGGGCCGTTCATCCCCTGATGAGAGGGTCTGTCGCTGGGAAAACGCCACCTACCATCGAAGACATGAGTGAGATGGCCATGAGCTTCGCCGCCCTGGCCGGATTCGTCGTGGGTGGGCTGGCGGTCCTGTTCTACCGCAACCAGATCGAGCCCCCGAGCCGGACCGATTCAACCGACAGCGTGGAGACGGGAGCCGCGCTGCCGCAGGGCGTGGCGTCCGTGCTCGCCGTGCTGCCCTCGTCCGCCGTGGTGCTCGACGCGCACGACAAGGTCCTGCGCGCCAGCTCGGCCGCGCGGGCGTTCGGGCTGGTCAAGGGCGATCGGCTGATGGCCGCCGAGCTGCTCGCGCTGGCCAGACAGGTACGCCGCGACGGCGAGATCCGCGAGAGCGAGATAGACGTCGCCGGGCACAAGTTCGGCCAGGGGACCACGAACTTCGCCGTCCGCGTGGCCCCGCTCGGCTCCTACGGCCAGGTGCTGGTGCTCGCCGAGGACCAGACCGAGCGGCGCCGGGTCGAGGCGGTACGCCGTGACTTCGTCGCCAACGTCAGCCACGAGCTGAAGACCCCGGTCGGCGCGCTGAGCCTGCTGGCCGAGACCATCCAGGACGCCGCCGACGACCCCGAGGCGGTCACCCGGTTCGCCGGGCGTATGCAGCACGAGGCCGCCCGGCTCAACTACCTCGTACAGGACCTGATCACGCTCAGCAGGATCCAGGGCGCCGAGCCGATCCCCACGCCGGGCCAGGTCTCGATCGACGAGTCCATCAACGACGCCATCGACCACTGCAACACCAAGGCCGTCGCCAAGGACATCACGCTCGTCTCCGGCGGCACCGAGGGCCTGCGCATCTGGGGCGACGACGAACTGCTCGTCACCGCGCTGCGCAACTTGATCGACAACGCCGTCGCCTACAGTCCCGAGCACACGAGGGTCGTCGTCAGCGTGCGGCCCGCGGGTGACTCGGTCGAGATCAGTGTCAGCGACCAGGGCATCGGCATCCCAGAGGAGTCCCTGGAGCGCATCTTCGAGCGCTTCTTCCGGGTCGACGCGGCCCGGTCGCGCGCGACCGGCGGGACCGGGCTCGGCCTGGCCATCGTCAAGCACGTCGCCGCAGCTCACGCGGGCGAGGTGTCAGTCTGGAGCAAGGAAGGGTCCGGCTCCACGTTCACGCTCCGCCTGCCCGCCTTCGGCGGCACGGCGGTGGCAGTACCACCCTCGATTCCCCTGGAGATCTCTAAATGACCCGAGTACTCGTCGTGGAGGATGAGGAGTCGTTTTCCGACGCCTTGTCCTACATGCTGCGCAAAGAGGGCTTCGAGGTGTCGGTCGCGGCGACCGGGCCCGAAGCGCTGGACACATTCGACCGCAACGGCGCCGATCTGGTGCTGCTCGACCTGATGCTCCCGGGATTGCCCGGTACGGAGGTCTGCCGCTCGCTCAGGCAGCGCTCCAAGGTCCCGGTGATCATGTTGACCGCCAAGGACAGCGAGATCGACAAGGTCGTGGGCCTCGAGCTGGGCGCCGACGACTACGTGACGAAGCCGTTCTCCTCGCGTGAGCTCGTGGCCCGCATCCGCGCGGTGCTGCGCCGCCAGGGCGACGTCGCAGAGGAGCTGGAGACGGCGGTCCTGGCCGTCGGCCCGGTGCGGATGGACGTCGACAGGCACGTCGTCGCCGTACGCGGGGAGCAGGTGCAGTTGCCGCTCAAGGAGTTCGAGCTGCTGGAGGTGCTGCTGCGCAACGCCGGCCGGGTCCTCACCCGCGGCCAGCTCATCGACCGCGTCTGGGGCGCCGACTACGTGGGCGACACCAAGACCCTGGACGTGCACGTCAAGCGCCTGCGCGCCAAGATCGAGGCCGACCCGTCCAACCCGCGCTGCATCCTGACCGTGCGCGGCCTGGGCTACAAGTTCGACGCGGTAGAAGAGTGAAACCCCTTGTTCCGGTACGTGATGCCGTACCGGAACAAGGGGTTTGGTCAGTGAGCCTCTTCCGCGGGAGCGGACGGCGTCGGCGTGGGTGTGGGGGCCGGGACGGCGTTCGGGGCTGGGGGATAGCCCTTGAACTCGCGGCTGCGCGTGACCACAGGGACGTTCATGGACACGATCCCCGCGTTGGCGAACTGGAGGTCCAGTTTGATGCTCTCGCCGCCTCTGAGGCTCTTGGGGATCCCTTCGAGCATGATCTGCGGGGCGGGCTTGCCGGTGTTCACGAGCTGGTTGCTCGGGAGCTGGATCGGGGCTGTGACCTTCACCGTGCCCATGTTCCCCGCGGAGACCGCCTGCAGGGTGTCGGGGGCGCCGCCGGTGTTGAGGATGTTCAGGTAGATCGGGGCGGAGCCGCGCCAGGCGAGTTGTCCTCCGGAGTCAGGGCCGAGGATGAACGCCTGCGGGATCTGAATGCCACTCTTGCTGCCGTAGGCGCCCTGCTCGATGAGTGCCTGTGCCTCGTTCGGGGCGTATGGCTTGTTGGTGGTGGCGTCGAATCCGGCCCCGCAGCCCGCGATCGCGGGGGCTGCCAAGAACGCGGCGGCTACGACAATCCAGCGACGGCTGGTCACGGGCGGGGTCTCCTTGGTTTTGCGCGGGGTCTCGCGCATGCGCTACGAGGGATCTTGAATGGGCCCTGCGCATGCGTGATGGGCGGGCTCTCGCGCATGTATCGCTCATGCGTGAGTGCAGCGCCCACCATATCGACCTCAATGCATGGTCATATCCGCACCCCCGCAGGTCATTCGGTATGTCCACATACGCGATTCATAGAGTTGAGCGCTTGTCAAGCCCCAATATGCGGCTTTGACCTGCAGTTATGAGGATTTCACTGTTCCGGGAGGCTGTGGATGCGTGGTACCCTGGAGTACAGCGGAAGGGGTACTTGTCACATGACTTTCCAGGTCGGCGACACGGTCGTCTACCCCCACCATGGGGCTGCTCGGATCGAAGCAATCACGAAGCGATCCATCAAGGGTGAGGAAAAGACCTACCTGGTGCTCAAGGTCGACAAGGGCGACCTTACCGTCCAGGTGCCAGCCGAAAACGCAGAACTCGTCGGTGTGCGCGATGTTGTCGGCCAGGAAGGCCTTGAGCGGGTTTTCGATGTCCTGCGGATGCCGCACACGGAAGAGCCCACCAACTGGTCTCGTCGCTACAAGGCCAATCTGGAGAAGCTCGCGTCCGGCGATGTGAACAAGGTCGCCGAGGTGGTTCGGGACCTGTGGCGGAGGGATCGCGAGCGCGGTCTGTCCGCGGGTGAGAAGCGCATGCTCGCCAAGGCGCGCCAGATCCTGGTCAGCGAGTTGGCCCTGGCCGAGAAGACCAATGAGGACAAGGCCGAGGCCCTGCTCGACGAGGTTCTCAACTCCTGAACACGAATCTTCCACGGGTGGGCGTCGGAGTCGACGTCCACCCGTTCGCTTCGGCTGCCTCAGGTCGCGAGCTCAATCTCGCCGGCCTGCACTGGCCGGGCGAGACCGGGCTCGAAGGCCATTCCGACGGCGACGCCGCCGCGCACGCGGCCTGTGACGCGTTGTTGTCCGCGGCCGGTCTGGGTGATCTGGGCCGGCTGTTCGGCACCGCGGACCCGCGTTGGGCGGGCGCCTCGGGTGCCGCGCTGCTGGAGGAGACCGCCCGCCAGGTGCGGGCCGCCGGCTACGAGATCGGCAACGTGGCCATCCAGGTGATCGGCAACCGGCCCAAGCTGGCGCCGCGCCGTACCGAGGCTGAGAAGGCGCTCAGCGCCGCCGTGGGCGCGCCTGTGAGCGTCAGCGCCACCACCACCGACGGGCTCGGGCTGACCGGGCGCGGAGAGGGCATCGCGGCGTTCGCGACCGCGCTGGTGGTCAACCTTTCGCGACCGCAGGGCGTCCTACGTTGGGATGCGTGAGGGTGTCCCGGCGGGTCGTCGCCTAGCCCGCCGAGTTTGGGGGCGGCGGTTCGTCACTGGCGCGGTACGGACCGCCGCTTTCCAACGGATAGTTTGCCTGTTCTCCGGGTAGGTCTTCCCAAGACATGCCAACGGTCTCGGGGGGAGCTAGACATGATTGGCGCGATAGTATCCGCGATAGTCATCGGTGCCATCATCGGTGCGCTGGCCCGGCTGCTGGTGCCTGGCAAGCAGAACATGTCCACCGGCCTGACCGTCATCGTCGGCATCGTGGCCGCCCTGCTCGGCACGCTGATCGCACAGGCGTTCGGCTGGGCCGACACCCGAGGCATCGACTGGATCGAGCACATCCTCCAGCTCGTGCTGGCGGTCATCGGCGTGCTCCTCGTGACGCGGATTGGCGCGGGACGTACCGGTCGTGCCGGCAGAACACAGACCTGACCTGCTCGTTCGTTACACCGGCGAATAATCGCCGTAGATCGGGTAGCCACCTCCCCGTGAGAGTGAACCGCTCACCCTCACGGGGAGGTTTCGTGTCATGACAATCCAGTCCATCCTTGGCGCCATCGTGATTGGCGCCGTGATTGGCGCAATCGGTCGCCTGCTGCTTCCCGGCAGGCAGGCCATCGGGTGGATCCTCACCATCGTCGTCGGCATCGTGGCCGCCCTGCTGGGCACGCTGCTCGCGCAGGTGCTCGGCGTGGCGACGACGCCTGGCATCGACTGGATCGAGCTGGTGATGCAGGTGGTGCTGGCGGTTGTCGGCGTCGGCCTGGTCGCCGGACTGAGGCGCGGCACCAGCGGTTAGGCGGGAATAGTCGGGCCCGCCCGGGAGTGATCTCCTGGGCGGGCCTTTTCAGTCCTCTGGGGGCCGTGGGGTGCTGCGGAGGCGTCCTGAGGGGGCGGGGGTGTCGTCTTCGATCACGGGGTGGGGGGCCGTGTCCGTTAACTCGTCCGCCTGCCGGAGCTCCTCCGTGTCGGCGGCCTCCGGGCCGTGCTGGGGATCGGGGCTGTCTTCCTCGATGACCGGGTGGGGCTGGGTGTCGGCGTCCGTGTCGTCTGTGCGCGGGTGGACGAGGACGTCGGCCGGTTTGATCCGGTCACCCCAGCGGACGGGGCGCGTTTCGGGTTCGGGTTCGGGCTCCGGCGCTGGCTGGGGCTCTGGCTCTGGCTGGGGTTCGGGCTCTTGGTACGGCTCGCGTACCGGCTCTGGTTCTGGCTTTGGCTCTGGTTTTGGGTCTTCTGCTGGGGCGGCGGGCCATTCGGTTACTCGCGCTGAAACCGGCGGCGTGTCCGAGGTGGGGACGGCGAGTGGCGTTTCCGCTGGATGGGCGCGGTGGAACGGCACGATGTCCTGCTCGACCGTGACCTCCTCCTCGCGGTGATCTGCGCCTCTGTGCGCCTGTACGTGCTTGATCAGCAGCAGCCAGAGCCACAACGCCAGGGCGAGCATGACCCAGGGTGCCAGGGCCACGCCCACGGCCGTCTGGCGCACGTCGAAGCCGAACCGCACCGCTGTCGCCACGTTCGCCGCCGCGGCCGCCAGGATGAGCACGACCAGCACGAACGCCGCTTGCGCGCGTACCAGGAGCCTGGCCGGGCGCAGCAGCAGCACGCCGATCAGCGCGACCACCAGGAGCGCGTCGAAGGCCGCCGGATAGAGGAAGGCGAGGTCCTGCCTGGCCTCGCCGGTGATGGCCAGCGCGCGCAGGTCGTCGAAGGAGAGCGCGCACGCGGCCCCAGTCAGGGCGGCGACCGCGAGCCCGGCCAGGGCGATGCCCAGGCGGCGGAGCGTAGAGGGGGGAGTCACATCCATGGCGGTTCGAGCCTACAGAAGAATGGGGATCAAGACCGATCAAGGGAGAGACATGGCTGAACTGTCCGAGGATGTCCGCAAACTCCTGGACGCGCCGAACTTCGCAACGGTAACAAGTATCAACGCCGACGGCGGGCCGCAGTCGACGGTCGTGTGGGTGCGTACGGACGGCGACGACGTGCTGTTCTCGACCGTCAAGGGGCGCAGGAAGCCACGGAACTTCGAACTCGACCCGCGGGCGAGCCTGCTGGTCATCGACCCGGACGATCCGTACCGGTATGTGGAGGTGCGCGGGCGGGTGACCATGACCGACGACCCCACCGGGGCGCTCATCGAGGAGCTCTCGCAGAAGTATCGCGGGCGGGCATGGGAGGAGAAGCCGGGCGTCGAACGACTCATTGTCCGGATCTCGCCGGAGAGGGTCACGTTGCGCAGCTGATTTATCGATGTGACGGCGGGATTTATCGGCGTGACTATGGCTCTGAGGCGTTAGCCTTGCCTTCGTGAGCCTGCACATCTACGACACCAGTACGCGCGCCATCCGTGAATTCGTTCCGGTCGAAGCCGGCCGGGCGTCGATTTACCTGTGTGGGGCAACTGTGCAGGCTCCTCCGCATATCGGACACATCCGCTCAGGCGTGAACTTCGACGTGCTCAGGCGCTGGATGGCGCGTTCCGGATATGACGTGACGTTCTGCCGCAATGTCACGGACATCGACGACAAGATCATCAGGGTCTCGGCCGAGGAGAGCGTGCCCTGGTTCGTCGTGGCCGAGCGCAACCAGCGGGCCTTCACGTGGGCGTACGACACGCTGGGCTGCCTGCCGCCGACCGTCGAGCCGCGGGCCACGGGGCACGTACCCGAGATGATCACGCTGATGGCGCGGCTGATCTCGCTCGGGCACGCCTACGCCTCCGGCGGGGACGTCTACTTCGACGTTCAGTCCTACGCCGACCGCTACGGCACGCTCTCCAACCAGAAGCTGGAGAACATGCGGCCCGCGGCCGACACCGACGACGAGTCCTGCAAGCGCGATCCGCGCGACTTCGCCCTGTGGAAGGGGGAGAAGCCGGGCGAGCCGACCTGGCCGACCCCCTGGGGGCCCGGGCGTCCCGGCTGGCACCTCGAGTGCTCGGCGATGGCGACCAAATATCTCGGCCCGACGTTCGACATCCACGGCGGCGGGATCGACCTGATCTTCCCGCACCACGAAAACGAGATCGCCCAGTCGCAGGCGGCCGGGGACGGGTTCGCGCGCTACTGGATGCACAACGGCATGCTCAAGATCGGCGCGGAGAAGATGAGCAAGTCGCTCGGGAATTCTCTGCTGATTCCCGAGATGGTGCAGAAGGTACGACCGGTGGAGCTGCGCTACTACCTGGCGGCTCCGCATTACCGCTCCTCGATCGACTACTCGGAGGAGGCGCTGCTGGAGGCGGCGGCCGCCTACCAGCGGATCGAGGGCTTCGTGACGCGCGCCGCCGAGGTCATCCACGACGTGGACGCCGACGCGCCGCTGCCGCAGGCGTTCGCGGACGCGCTCGACGACGACCTCGGCACGCCTCAGGCACTGGCTGTGGTGCATGAGGTGGTGCGCGAAGGGAACGTGGCGCTGGCCAAGGGGGATAAAGAGGCTGTGGCGCGGCTGCTGGCCGAGACGCAGAACATGCTGGACGTGCTGGGGCTCGATCCGCGGTCTCCGCAGTGGCGGGGGGCCGGGTCGGATCTGGCGCCGGTGGTGGATGCGCTGGTGGCGGTGGCGTTGGAGCAGCGGAAGGCGGCTCGGGAGCGTAAGGACTACGCGGCCGCGGACGCGATCAGGAACCAGCTGGCGGCTGCGGGGATCACCGTGGAGGACACGCCGCATGGGGCTCGGTGGGAGCTGAGCCGCTAGTCCGCCGGCGGTCCGGTTCTGTGGTGGGCTGAGGTGCCTGACGGCCCGAGTACCCTTGATGACATGGCAGCAGGGGGTAGGGCTTCGGGCAGGCCCGCGAAGAAGAAGGGCCCGTCCAAAGGCACCGGGGGGCAGGGTCGCCGGTCGCTGGAGGGCAAGGGTTCGACCCCGCCTGCCGAAATGCGCCATTGGTACAAGGACAAGGCTCGTGCCGAACGCGTGGCTCGTGAGGAGCGTGGGGGCGGGCGGCGTACCGCGTCGGTGCGGCAGCGACGTTCCGAGGACGCTCCCGAATACATCGGCGGTCGCAATCCCGTGCTCGAGGCACTGCAGGCGGGAGTGCCTTCCAACGCGCTCTACATCGCCCAGCGTCTCGAGAACGACGACCGCGTACGTGATTCCATCAAGATCGCGGCGGAGCGCGGCATCGCCCTGCTCGAGGTCACCCGCGACAAGCTCGACCGCCTGACGGAGGGCGCCGTCCACCAGGGCATAGCCCTCCAGATCCCGGCCTATGACTACGCACACCCGTCGGAGCTGGTGGAGCTCGCGCAGGACGCCGCCGAGATCCCCCTGATCGTGGCCCTGGACTCGGTCACCGACCCCCGCAACCTCGGCGCCATCGCCCGCTCCGCCACCGCCTTCGGCGCCCACGGCCTGCTCATTCCATCCCGCCGCTCGGCCGGCGTCACGGGAGGGGCGTGGAAGACGTCCGCAGGCACCCTGGCCAACCTACGCGTGGCACGCGCGGCCAACCTGACGGCGGCGCTGCGGGAATACCGGGAGGCGGGGCTGTTCGTGATCGGCCTCGACGGCGCCGGCGAAACGGACATCGGCGACGTCGATTTGCTGACCGAACCGTTGGTGGTCGTTGTGGGCTCGGAGGGCAAGGGGCTTTCGCGGCTGGTTCGCGAGCATTGTGACGTGGTGACGCGCATCCCGATGCAGGCGGCCGCGGAGTCGCTCAATGCGGGGGTGGCGGCTGGGGTGGCGCTGTATGAAGTCGCTCGTCACAGGCGTCCCTAGCGTCTACACTGGTAGGCCGTGCCGACGTAGCTCAATCGGCAGAGCATCTGTCTTGTAAACAGAAGGTCAGGGGTTCGATTCCCCTCGTCGGCTCGTAGCTCAGAGCCCCCTCGCGGAGATCACGAGGGGGCTCTTGCTAACCGAGGTGCTAACACGTTCTCCCGGCTCATTGCTGTATTCGGTGAAGCTTCGCCCACACCTTGGCGCCAGTGACCCTCACGCGGCATATCCACACGGGAGAGACGCGCTTTCGGCCACGCTCGGATCGAGATCGACGATACGTGCCACGTGGCAGATTGCCGAAGCATCCGGATCGCTGGCGTCGGTGACGTCATCGCCAATTAGCCAGTCGTTCTCATCGTCGTGAATCACGATGAGCGCGGGCAACTCGCCGGAGATCACCGTTCTCTGTACGACGGCCCCGAGGCCGGGCGGGAACTTGCCATCGGGAAACGGGGAGGGGACGTGCCGAAGGACCTCGCTCATATCGCGCAGTCTTCCAGCCGAACTGAGGACCATCACGGTCGGGTGCGAACACGCCAGGCTAGTGGCCGAGGTGGGTGGGAGTGCACAAGTAAGCCGAGGTCGCGTGGCGATTTCTGGGAGCCACATTGGGAGCCACATTGGGAGCCACCCGAACGGTCAGGGGTTCGATTCGCCTCGTCGGCTCTGCAACACGAAGCCTCTGAACAGGTGTAATGCCGTCAGGGGCTTTCTGTTTGTCAGGACGATATCGAGATCTTGCGGACATCTTTGCTGTGCGATCTTCGGAAGTCTTCACAAAATCCGAATGATCACGCGGTGGCCCCCATCAGGCTCCTTGAACTTCGGTCCGGGTGCCAGCTGGCCGGAGGCCGCGCTCACCTCATTCTTGAGGCGCCTTGGTTTTCCTTTCCGTCCACACCTCGTACGTACTGTCCCCCGGGAGCACCCAAACCTCCGCATCAGGCCGGGCAATCGTCCGTAGCAGCGTCGCCTTGCCGGTCGCCTTCGAGACCCGGTAGATGGCCACCCCCGTCTTGGTCTTCGATCGGACGATCACGCGTCCCGCCTGGTCGAAGTCGAGGTCGTCGATGTACTGCCCGCGCGGCAACCGCACGGTCACCGTGCCGCTCGCGCGGCCGGTACGCAGGTTGAGCAGGCGCAGCTTGCGGAACTTGCGCCACGTGCCGACCGGCATCGCCGCCGTGACGTAGTCATTCGCCAGCGCCGTCGGCAACAGCCGCGTCTTCGGCCGCATCCGGGCATGGAGCCCTCGGTCGAACACCGTCGGCCCGTCCCCTGCCAGCAGCAGCCGCTTGCCGTCCGGGCTGAATCCCACGAACCCCCACGAGTCCGTCCGTCCGGGAGGCGGCAACACCTTGCCCTTCCGCAGGTCCGCGAAGATCCCCACCCCCGGCGCCGAGGTCTCCGTGATCACGTAACTGCCGTCGTCCGACACCGACGGCCACTCCTCGTAGATCGCGAACGCCGTGAGGTTCCGTGACACCACCCTTTCCTTGCCGTTCAGGGTCCGCTCGACGAACAGCCTGTCGGATTTCCGGAAGTAAAAGAAATGTCGTCCATCCCCGCTGACAAGGAACGGCGCCCGCTCACCGGCGTTGACCGCATCATCCGGTGCCTTGGCGAGCGCCTCCGGCACCTCCACCACGTCTCCGTTGGTCAGCACCAGTTGCCAGGTCTGTGTTCGCTGCGCGTACGCGATCGTGGCCGGCGTGGTAGCCGCCGCAGGCTGTCCGATCAGTGTTGCGGCGGTCAGGAGGAGTGTCGCGAGAGCCGTACGAAATCCCATGCTTCATGGGATGCCAGAAGTTGTCAGAATGTTGACGGTCTCTTCTGAGTTCGAGACCGGCTGGCCGAGGGAAAACCCGAGGAGGTTGTGCCTGCAGTTCGGCGCGCCAATTGATCGGCTGAATGACAGTGCCGAAGTACATCGGATCTTGCTGACAACCACCAGGACCAGAGCTCAGTGACCGACGCTCTGGTAGTGGTCGAGTTGACGCCGCCAGATGAGGTACGCCAGCGCGACCAGGACCACCCCCACCAGCGGGCCGGCCAGCGCCCAGGGGTTGTCGAGCTTGCCCAGGACGACGCTTGCAGGCACGTAGGCCACGAAGGCGACCGGCAGCACGAAGGTGAGCAGCCACTCGGTCACACCGCCGAAGATCTTCATCGGGTAGGAGCCGAACCTGCTGAAGATGTCGTCGACGAAGACGCGCAGGGCGAACGTGTCGAGCATGCGCAGCGACAGTGAGCAGAGTGCGAGGAAGAAGGCGGCCTCGATGAGGGCGCCGCCGACGATCGCCACGAAGCAGAAGGCGATCAGCCAGGCGTTCCACTGGACCTGCGCGTTCTGGCCGGCGACGGCGAGCAGCACCGCGCCCACGAGTAGGTCGCCGAACTGGGCGATGCCCATTCTGTTGCCCATGAGCTGGACGAGGGGGTTGAGCGGGCGTAGCAGGAAGCGGTCGAACTCGCCGTTGCGTACGACCCATTGGATGTCGTTCACGCTCATCATGGGGATCATCGCCAGGGCGTGGGCGGTCAGGCGCAGGCCGTACAGGAAGGCGATCTCCGCGAGTCCCCAGCCCGCCAGCGAGGGAAACGTGTGCATCACCACCCAGATGAAGGCGAACCCGGTGCCCTGCCAGAGCGCGCCGCTGAGGATGCCGATGACGGTGTTCAGGCGGTACTGCATGGCGCCGCGGGCGGAGGCGCGCTGGAGCAGGAGGTACAGGCGCAGGGAACGGAGGACCTCAGCCACCCTGGATCTCCACCCTTCGGTGAGCCCGGGACCAGGTCAGCGCGAGCAAGCCCGACAACCCCGCGATCCAGGCGACCTCGACCAGGACGGGTCCTGAAATATCGGAGATGTGGCCGACGTAGATCGCCGCGGGCACGTAGCCCATGTACTTGAAGGGCAGGGCCTCGGCCAGTACGCCCAGGAAGCCGGGAAAGAACGCGAGCGGCACCATCGTCCCGGCGAAGAACTGGCTGACCAGCCGGTAGAACAGCGAGATCGCCCCGGTCTCCATCATCCAGAAGCCGATCAGGCTGATCAGCAACGCCAGCTGTACGGCGATCACGTACCCGAGCGCCAGCGTGATCAGGTAGCCCAGGCCGTTGACCGGCGCGGTGATCGAGCCGACCAGCAGGACCACCGGGATGACCGGGGCGAGCAGCAGCAGTCCGCCCCAGGTGTTGCCGACCTGGAAGGCGGCCATCTGCCTGAGGTAGCCGACCGGCCGGGCCAGGTCGAAGAAGACCATGCCGGTGCGGATGCGGTGGTGCATGATGTGGGAGACGGTGGTCTGGGTGGCGAAGGCCTGCAGGTTGGCCAGGGTGAGATAGGCCAGCAGGGCGTCCAGTGAGAGCCCGGCGGCCGCGGGGCGCGAGCCGTACACCGAGGTCCAGATCATGCGCAGCAGGAAGACCTGGGCGATCAGCGTCACGCAGGTCATGATGATGTTGCTGCGGTAGGCCAGGGCGAGGCGGAAGCCGATGCGGGTCATCGGGTGTAGATGCCCTTGATCACGCTCTCCAGGTCCGGTTCCTCGATCGACAGGTCGCGGATGGTGTGTTCGGCGGCGATCGAGGCGATCACCCCAGGCAGATCGTCGTGGATGTCGAAGACGTAGCGCCCCTCGGCGTCCCGCGACACCCCGCGTACCTCCTCCGGCTCGGACTCCAGCAGGACCACCAGCCGCCGGGGCTGGTCGACCAGCGCGTCGATCGCACCGTCGAACAGGACCTTGCCGTGGTCGATGAGGATGATCCGCTTGCAGAGGGCTTCGACGTCGGCAAGATCGTGCGTTGTCAGGATGACGGTGGTGCGCCCGACGCGGTTGGTCTCCACGATGAACTCGCGCACCGCCTCCTTGGCCAGCACGTCGAGCCCGACGGTCGGCTCATCGAGGTAGAGCAGCGGCGGTTCGTACAGCACGGCCGCGGCCAGGTCACCGCGCATGCGCTGGCCCAGGCTGAGCTGGCGCACCGGAGTGTCGAGAAACTCGTCGAGCCCGAGCAGGTCGCGCAGCTTCTTCAGCGACGTCTCGAAGCGCGGACCCGGAACGTCGTAGAGCGAGCCCACCAGCCGTAAGGACTCGATCAGCGGCAGGTCCCACCACAACTGGCTGCGCTGGCCGAAGACCACGCCGACGCTGCGCGCGTTGGCCGCGCGGTCGCGCCAGGGCACCAGGCCGTTGACCTCCACGGTGCCGCTCGTCGGGGTGAGGATGCCAGTGAGGATCTTGATGGTGGTGGACTTGCCGGCGCCGTTCGGCCCGAGGTAGCCGATGACCTCGCCCTCGTCGATCTCGAAGCTGACGTCGTCGACTGCGGTCTTCTCCTCGTGCTGGCGAGTGACCAGCGTGCGTAAAGCCGCGAAAGGTCCGGCGAAGGTACGTGGCCGGCGGAAAACCTTGGTTAACCCCTCCACCTGGATCATGCAGAAATCTTTTCTGTACGGTGCCGGCGCTGCAAGTAGTTTTTATGGCCGGCCGGTCAGCGGGGTCTGGGCCGGTTGGCGAGGTCGAGCAGGGGTGGGCGGCGGGCCCAGGTGGCCCAGCGCCAGAGCCATTCGAGCGGGCCATGGCGGTATCGGCGCAGCCAGAGGGTCGACCACAACCACTGGGTGGTGAGGATGGCGGCAGCGATCAGGTAAACCGTCGTCATGGACCAGGTGTGCGACTGGCCGCCGAGGATATACGCGGTCGGGCGTGGGCGTTCGGACCGTCGGCCGGGTGCGGGTGGCCAGCGCGCCGGGTACGCGGTCCTGCGGTATCCGGCACCGGCTGGGAATCTTCGGATGGCATGGGCTCATCCTGCGAGCGCGGCTTGGCGCCGGCCTCGGCCGAAAGCAGGGTCGCGACGGTACTTTCGGCCGGTAAATGCGGACGGGCCAAGGCTGCCGGTGTCTCAGTCGGTCGTCCGGCGGGCTGGGAGGCGCTGCCATTGGGCGTCGACGATTGGGCGAACGGTGCCTTTCGTGTCTTTTCTCCCTATTCGCGTGGCGACAGTTATCTTGTCTTCCGTGTCGTACACCGTTCGGATGCTGGAGATCGACAACCCTGCGGCCTCGGCCAGGGCTCGTAGCCGGTACGGCTCCGGGCGGACGAATTCGCGCGCATATGTCGCGATAAGTCGTATTTGTCGTTGAATTTCCCGCCTTTGCGTTGCGAGTTCCGCCAGCCTCGCCAGGACCGGATCTTCGGTGGGTGACGCCCCGGCCGCCATCGTCAGCTCTCCGACCAGCGCACTTCGCGCCCTCCTCACGCTGTCCGCCCGCCCCGCATAGTCCTCCTGATCCTCGTCCTCGCCCTTGATCGGCTCCGGAATGAGCACTTTCGCCAGCTCCTCTGCGATTTCCATCATGCGCTGGATCATGAAACACGAAATGCAGAAAACGCAAGGAAGTGGGAGATCGACGGTATCGGTGTAGTGCGTTGATGTGATACAGGCCAATACCCACGTGTAAGAATTCTGCACCCCGAGGCGCGGGTTTCCCTGCTTGAGTGGAAAAAGCGGCATTTACCAGGTGCCGGATCTTGTGCGATCCTCAGAACCGCAAAACGAGCGGCCCTTCTGTTGCAGTCAGAAAGGCCGCTCTTGCGGTATCTCGCCAAATATCCCAAGTTAGGAGCCCGCTAGCCATGAGGTTACTAAGACAGCGTCGCCCGTCGAAAGAGCCCCAGCCCGTCCGTGAGCCGGAGCGCATCCCGCAGCGCTGGGTGCTCATCCTGCTCGCCGCGATCCTGGGAGGGCTGACGATCGGCGGCCTGGCGAGTTCGGTCCCGGCGGGCGTCGCGACGGCTCTGGGGCTGGTCGGGCTGCTCCATAAGATCATGAAGTAGTCAGGAATGTCATGAAGAGCATCCCGGAAGAGAGCGTCGCGGCCGGGGTCAGCCCCGTACCG
The DNA here is from genome assembly GCF_043197025.1 of Nonomuraea marmarensis. Taxonomy (NCBI): domain Bacteria; kingdom Bacillati; phylum Actinomycetota; class Actinomycetes; order Streptosporangiales; family Streptosporangiaceae; genus Nonomuraea; species Nonomuraea marmarensis. The sequence goes on along the minus strand of NZ_JBICRM010000033.1, from coordinate 45,727 downwards.
CGCACAGCAAGCGGTTGTTCCCGCGCTGCCAGAGCGTCCCGATCTCGGAGAAACCCGCCTCCGCGAGCGCCTTGACATGATGCGACAGAAGGTGGGATTCCGAGCCGTGATGAGAGGCCCCAGCCGTGGTGCGCTCTTCGTTGAGCGAGGCGAACGCCGGGTCGGCGGCGATCGCGTCCCACCAGGTGCGCCAGTCCTCCGGCGGGTTCGCGCCGAACGCCCGCTTCGCCTCCCGCTCGTGAACGGCGTGCTCGAGCCGCGAGAGAGCGGGCGTGGCGTCATCGGTGTCCAGGTGATCGCCGTTGAGCAACACCCCGCCGGGACGCAGCACGGTCGCCAGCTCCGCGTACACCCCCTTCAGATCAGCTCCGGAGATCCAGTGCAGCGCCGTCGTGCTGACCGCGGCGTCGGCAGGGCGGTCGAGTCCGAGCAGTCCCGTCCAGCCGCTGGTACGCAGGTCGGCCGAGACGAACGTCAGCTGCGGATAGGCCGCCCGCCCGAGCCCGAGCAGCAGCGGATCGGCGTCAACGGAGATCACCGTGGCTGAGGGGAGCCGCTCCAGCAGCCGTGCCGAGAGCGAGCCGGGACCGCACCCGAGGTCGATGACCAGCGGATCGGGCCGCCCCAGCGCCTCCACGGCGTCGATCAGGGCGGTGAACCGCTCCTCGCGATCGGGAAGGTAACCCTCCTGCTGGCGATCCCAACGCGCGATCCACTCCATTGCGGCATCGTGAGTGAGCACGAACGCCTCCTTGTGACTGTCGTTTAAACTTTGGTCAGTCACAACCTAGAACACGAAGGTGTAACCGGTCAATTGGACTACAACAGTCACACGGATACGGTGGTCAGGGTCGCGGTGGCGCTCGTCAACGCGCTGACCCCAGGTGAACGGCGGGGACGTACCTTTCCCGCGCCCGGCGAGGTCGGGAAGGCCGCGACCGAGGGCTTGCGTGCCGCCTACCCGGCCCATCGCGAGGTCTCCGAGACGGAGGGCGCCGAGTTGATCGAGGTCGCCGCCCGCCTGCGAACGGTCTTCGCCGCGGTCTCCGCCGCCGACATCGACACCGCGGCCACGCAGGTGAACACGCTGCTGGAGGAGACCAACGCCAGGCCGATGCTCGAAAGGCACGACGGCGAGCCCTGGCACCTGCACTTCCATGGCCGCGGCGGGACCATGGCCGGCGACTGGGCGGCGAGCTGCGCCACCGGCCTGGCGATCGTGCTGGGCAGCGAGTTCAGCGATCGCCTCGGAGTCTGTACGGCGCCGCACTGCGACCGCGTCTACGTGGACGTGTCACGCAACGGCACCCGCAGGTTCTGCTCCACGGCCTGCCAGAATCGTGTCAAGACGGCGGCCTTCCGCGCGAGGGGCAGGGCGGAATGAACGCGGCTACGCCAGGCGGCGGATCGGAGTTCCGGCCAGGAACGCGTCGATGTCCGCCACGGCCTCCCGGAAATACGTCCCATAGTTGAGCTCGCTCACATACCCCAGATGCGGCGTAGCCAGCACATTGGACAACGTCCGGAACTCGTGATCGGCAGGCAGCGGCTCCACCTCGAACACATCCAGCCCGGCCCCCGCGATCCGATCCGCCTTCAAGGCCGCCACCAACGCCTCCTGATCGACGATCGCGGCCCGCGAGGTGTTGACGAGGTAAGAGCTGGGCCGCATCAACGACAGCTCCCGCTCCCCGATCAACCCCCGCGTCCTGTCACTCAACACGAGATGCACAGAAACAACATCAGACCCAGCCAGCAGCGCATCCTTGGAAGGAGCCAGTCGCACGCCCACGCCCGCGGCCCGTTCCCGAGTCAGGTTCTCGCTCCACGCCACCACGTCCATCCCGAACGCCCGCCCGACCCCCGCCACCCGGGATCCGATCTTGCCAAGCCCGAGTAGCCCGAGCGTGCGGCCGTACAGGTCGGTGCCGAGGGTGCTCTGCCAAGGCCCGCCCGAGCGCAGGGTGTTCGCCTCGGGGAGCAGGTGGCGGGTCAGGCCGAGGATCAGCGCCCACGTCAGCTCCACCGGCGGCGTCGAGCCGCTGCCCGTGCCGCACACCGTGACGCCGCGCGAACGCGCGGCGTCCAGGTCGATGGCGGCGTTGCGCATCCCCGAGGTGATGAGCAGCCGGAGGTTGGGCAGCCGCGCGAGCAAGGAGGCGGTGAACGGCGTGCGCTCCCGCATGACGACCACGATCTCGTAGTCGAGCAGGGCCGCCACCAGGGAGTCCTGATCGGCGAAGCGCTCGCGGAAGCTGGTCGCCCGCACCCTGGACCAGTCGGCCAGGCCGAGCGCCACCCCCTGATAGTCGTCGAGTACGGCACAACGCAGCATGGCCCGGCATCCTACGCCGCATGGACAATGCCCTCTTACCTCAGGGCGCCTTTCCCCTTACCCCGCCGAACCGGTCAAGACGGGCAACCGTGCGAAAGGGTGTCCTGAAGTCCGATGGGAGAGGAATCATCCCATGCGTAGACGCTTGGCAGCCGCAACCCTCGCAACCGCTGCCACCCTCACCGCGATCGTCGCCCTTCCCGGCCCGGCGAACGCGACCACTGCCAGTGACGTGCACCGCGTCAAGATGAACGGCAGGCAGGAAGTCCCCGGCCCCGGCGACCCGAACGGCTTCGGCACGTTCGGCTACCAGGTGCGTGGCTGGCGGCTGTGCTACTTCATCACCGCGCACAAGATCAGGCCCGCGACCATGGCCCACATCCACAAGGGCAAGAAGGGCGTCAAGGGTCCGATCGTCGTGGCGCTGAAGGCCCCGACGAAGGGATTCGCGCGCGGCTGCATCAAGGCGGTCAAGCACCAGAACGCCAAGAACGCCATGACCACTCTCACCAGGAGTGAGCTGCGCGGCATCGTGAAGTGGCCGCATCTCTACTACGCCAACGTCCACAACAAGAAGTTCCCGGACGGTGCCATCCGGGGCCAGCTCGCCGGCAGCATGCGGTACTGAGCCCCCTGCTCCAGCTCCCCGGGGCGGCCGGGGAGCTGGAGCCTGTTCACTCGGCGGCCAGTCGCTCCGCCTCTTCGTGCAACGCCAGGATCAGGACCAGCTCAAGCTGGAGCTGGCCGAGATCGGACGTGGTGAGACCGTCTAGGACGCGCATGTTGGGCCTCCCTGACCATAGGACGCCCCATGAGTAACAAGGGTTTACCGGCTATTTCTCACTCTTGAAACGTTCCCACGCGGATTGCCGCGTCATATTGAGTGAGGCGCCGATGCGTTCCCAGCTGACGTCCCTGCCGCGCAGGTGCCCCACCCAGTCGTGCAGGTTGTCGTCGACTTGCGCCTGCACGGCGGCGATTTTGGGGAGATGGTCGAGAATTTGCTGCTCGGTCATGGCCTCCCACGTGGGGAGCCGGGGCTCGGTGGAGGCGGCGAGCCGTTCCTCTTCGAGGATTTCACTGCACAGCCCGATGCACTGGTCGCAAATGTGCACACCGGGACCGGCAATCATTTTGTTCACTTCCGTGCTCTTCTTGTGGCAGAAGGAACAGCGAACCTTGTCTTTCCAGTCAGGCATGGCCTGACATTATCTCGTCAGGCCACTCCTGACAACCCCGAACGGCGGTCCTGTTCCAGTTGCGCCTGCAGGATGGCCTGCCGCTCCTCGTTGATCTTGCGGCAGAGCGTCACGTACGCGTTCAGCACCTTGCAGTACGCGATGCGCGCCTGTTCGAGCTGGGTGCGCACGTTCAGGATGTGGTCGGCGTCTCCGCCCCGCTCGGCCTCGGCCAGCAACATGCGGGCCTCGTCCACGATCTCTTCCGCCCGCATCCTGGTACGGCGGAGCAGGGCCGAGCATTCGTACAGCTCTCCCAGTCGAGCCGAGGAGACGATGAACTCGGCGGAGTGCACGGCCGAGCCGTTGGCCGCCCGCCTGCGGAGATCCGATCCCATTTCACGCCACCTCCCGGGGCAAGGTTGCCTAACTGTAGACGCGCAACCCTCCCGAGAGGATCACCTGGAACGGCGGGGAGTAGCTCAATGCTCCCGGTGGAGAGGTTTCTATGCCCGGGAGGGAAATCCTCGTCCCTGAAGGTCATTCTGCGCGAGCTAAATGTGGTATTTGGCGGCCTGAACGTGGCTTATTAGCGAAATGCGATGAATCTCCGGTGATAGCAAAAGCCGGGGATGAACACCTCCGATAGGCCCCACGAGGACGGCTGCTCGTCACATACTGAAACTGGATGACAGCGCAGCGTGACTCTGAAGTGGTGGCGGTGGTGGCGATGTCGGAGGCTACGGGGAACGATGACGATGGGGTTGACGTCAGCGTCGTCATCCCCGCGCACAACTGCCGTACCTATCTGGACAGATGTCTGACCGCGGCGCTCGTGCAGCGGGTGAAGAAGGAGATCGTCGTCGTGGACGACGGCTCCACGGACGGCAGCGGCGAACTCCTCGACCTGTACGCCGCCTACCACCCGGCCTGCGTCAAAGTGATCCACATCGACAACAGCGGCGGCGCGGGACGGCCGCGCAACGTCGGCATCGAACACGCCACCGGCCGCTACGTGTTCTTCTGCGACGCCGACGACTACCTCGGCCCCGAGGCGCTCGAACGTATGGTCGCCATGGCCGACAGGAACGGCTCCGACATCGTCCTCGGCAAGATCGTGGGGCACGGCAGGCGGGCGCCGCTGTCGATGTTCCAGCACAGCGCCGACCGGGTGGAGCTCGGCGACAGCACCGTCTACAACAGCCTGAGCTGCTTCAAGCTGTTCAGGAGAGAGCTGCTCGAACGCCACCGCATCAGGTTCGGCGAAGGGCTGCTGGTCGGCGAGGACCTGCTGTTCACCGTGCACGCCTATTGCCACGCCGAGGCGATCTCCGTGGTGGCCGACTACGACTGCTACCACCTGGTCTCCAGGCCGGACGGCAGCAGCATCATGCAGCAGGCCGGCAGCAGGGACCCGCTCGCCTGGCTGGCCATGATCCGGGGGCCGATCCGGCTCATGACCCGGCACGTCGAGCCGGGCCCGCTGCGCGACCACCTGCTGCGCAGGCACTTCAGGCTGGACGCGTTCGCCCAGCTCGGGACCGTGTTCCTGGAGAGCGACGACGTGCGGCGCAAGGACATCGCGCGGGAGGTGGCGGCGCTGTGCGACGAGTGGTACACCCCCGGCGTGCACGAGCGGCTCAACAGCATCGACAGGCAGCGGGCGACCGCGCTGGACGACATCGAACGGCTCGTGCGCCTGGCCCGCATCGAGAACGCCACCGTGCGGCGCAGGCTGACCGGGCTGCGCTGGGAGGGTGACCACCTGGTGGTGACGGGCGCCGCCCGGCTCGACGGCATCACCAGGGACGACGGCGTGGCCGTGGTGCTGCGCCGGCGGCACGACCCGTCGACCGAGCTGGTCATCGCGGCCGAGCGGAAGGGCGGCGAGTTCACCGCGCGGGTGGACGTGGCCGCGCTCGACTCCGGGATCTGGGACCTGCGGGTCGCGGTCGAGATCGAGGGCGTGGTGCGGTTCGGCAGGCTCGGCGCGGACCGCGACAGCGGGGTCACCCGGCCGCCGCCCAGGCTGATCGGCGGCGTCGTGAGCCTGCCGTACTTCACCAGGGACAACGGCAATCTGAGCATCGACGTCGGCGGGCACGTGGTCGCGGTGCCCGGCTCGGTCAGGCTGATCAGGACCAGGTGGGCGCTGGGGCACCGGCTGCTCGTCGACGGGGAGATCGAGGTCGTCGGCAGCACGCCCGCGGCCTCGGCGATCAGGCGGATCGTCTGGCGCGAGCGGCGTACCGGCCGCGAGCGGGCCGAGCGGGTGCTGGCGTTGCCCGGGGGCGGGTTCGCGGCGAGGTCGGCCGTGGCGGGCTTCCCGCCCGGCATCTGGGACGCCTATCTGGAGCTGGGGCTGGGCGGGCCGCCCGCGCGGTTCAGGATCGAGACCGACGCGAAGACGGTCGCCATGCCGCGCAAATGGTGGGGGGCCGCCCTGCTGCGGAGCGTGCGGCCGTACGCGACCTCGGGGAAGGGGCGGCTGAGCGCGGTGGTACGGCGGTTGACGGCCAGGACGATCCTGAGAAGGATCATGAGGTAATTGCCATCTATGTGCAGGTGCAAGACGATGTCCTAAAGTAAGGGCGTTTGGATACTTCTGGAGGGCATTGCCGTGCACGTACCCGATGGCTTCTTCAATGCGGCCACGTCCGTCTCAGCCGGAGTCGTCGCGGCCGCCGGGGTGGCGGTCTGCCTGCGCGGGGCGCGGCGCGAGCTCGACGACCGGACCGCGCCCATGGCCGGGCTCGTCGCGGCGTTCATCTTCGCCGTCCAGATGCTCAACTTCCCCGTCGCCGCGGGAACCAGCGGCCACCTGCTGGGCGGCGCGCTGGCCGCGATACTCGTCGGGCCGTATACGGGCGTGTTGTGCATGGCCGTGGTCCTGCTGGTGCAGGGCGTGTTCTTCGCCGATGGCGGGCTGACGGCGCTGGGCATCAACATCACGATCATGGGCATCGTCACCGTGCTGGTCGGCTGGGGGGTCTTCCGGCTGGTCACGAGGCTGGCCAGGGGTAAGGGTGGCGTCACCGCGGCGGCGTTCCTGGCCGCGCTGATCTCGGTGCCCGCCGCCGCGATGGTGTTCTCGTTGTTCTTCTGGATCGGGGGGACCGCGCCGATCGAGGTGTCCGCGGTCGCGGCCGCGATGGGCGGCGTGCACGTGCTGATCGGGATCGGCGAGGCCGTGATCACGGCGGTGACCGTCGGCTCGGTGCTGGCCGTGCGTCCCGACCTCGTGTACGGCGCCCGCGGCCTGGCCAAGCCGCTGGTACTGCGCGGCGCAGCGGGCGAGGGCACGACCGTCGGCCAGGAGGAGCCGGTGGCGGCGCCCGGCAGGCTCAGGCCGTTCCTGCTCGGCGGCATCGGCGTGACGCTGGTGCTGGCCGGGATCGTGTCGTTCTTCGCCTCCTCGTCCCCCGACGGGCTGGAGGCGGTGGCCGAGAACAAGGGCTTCCTCGACCAGAAGGTCGACCACCTGTTCGGCGGGTGGGCGCTGGCCGACTACGGTGATGTCGGCGGGATCCCCGTCGGCGTGGCCGGGATCGTCGGTGTCGGGCTCGTGCTGCTCATCGCCGGGGTGCTGGCCTACGCCGCGCGCGGTCGTAACAAGATCAAGGTGTGATACGTGGGCGCTGGGCATCATCACCAGCTCTATCTGCCGGGCGGCTCGGTCGTGCACCGGTTGCCGCCGCAGTGCAAGCTATTGGCCGTCTTCGCCTTCGCCATCGTGGTGGTGGCCACGCCGCGCGAGCGGTTCTGGGCCTTCGCGGCCTATGCCGTTCTCCTGGGCGTGGTCGCACTGGCCGCGAAGGTGCCGCTCACGTACGTCCTGCGGCGGATGGTGATCGAGGTGCCCTTCGTGTTGTTCGCGTTCCTCATCCCGGTCATCGGGCTGGGGGAGCGGACCACGGTGCTGGGGCTCTCGCTGAGCGTGCCGGGGCTCTGGGCGGCCTGGAACATCCTGGCCAAGGCCACGCTGGGGGTGATCGCCTCGATCCTGCTGGCGGCCACCACCGAGCCGCGGGTCATCCTGATCGGGGCGCAGCGGCTCAGGCTGCCGAGCCTGCTGGTGCAGATCGCCATGTTCATGCTGAGATACCTGGACGTGATCATGGATGAGATGCGGCGGATGCGGGTGGCTCGGGAGTCTCGCGGGTTCGAGGCACGGAACTTCCGGCAGGTCCCGGTGATCGCGCGGTCCGCGGGGGCGCTGTTCATCCGGTCGTACGAGCGGGGCGAGCGGGTGCATCTGGCCATGCTGAGTCGGGGATATTCCGGTCAAATGCCGATAATTCGGGATATTTCGGCATCCGTACAAGAATGGGGCGCCGCCCTCGCCCTGCCCGTGGCGGCCCTCGCAGTGTTGGGACTCTCCCTGTGACGAACTCTCTGGACGTCAGGCAGCTCGCCTACGCCTACCCCGACGGCACGCAGGCGCTGTTCGGCGTGGACCTGTCGATCGCCCGCGGCGAGCGGGTGGCCCTGCTCGGCCCGAACGGCGCCGGCAAGACCACCCTCGTCATGCACCTCAACGGCATACTCACCGCCGGGCACGGGAGTGTCACCGTGGCCGGCACCCCGGTGCGCAAGGACACGCTCAAGGAGGTCAGGCAGCGCGTCGGCCTGGTGTTCCAGGATCCCGACGACCAGTTGTTCATGCCCACGGTCAGGGACGACGTGGCGTTCGGCCCGGCCAACGCGGGGTTGCGGGGCGAGGACCTGGACCGCGTGGTCAAGAACGCGCTGGAGCGGGTCGGCATGCTGGACGCCGCGGACCGGCCGCCGCACCATCTGTCGTTCGGGCAGCGGCGCAGGGTGGCGGTGGCGACGGTGCTGGCGATGGCGCCCGAGGTCCTGGTGCTCGACGAGCCCTCGTCCAACCTGGACCCCGCCGCCCGCAGGGAGCTGGCCGAGATCCTGCGCTCCCTGGATGTGACGGTGCTCATGGTGACGCACGATCTCCCGTACGCGCTGGAATTGTGCGAGCGCTCGCTCATCCTCTCCGACGGCGTGATCGCCGCGGACGGCCCCACTCGGGAGCTGCTCGCCGACGCCCCGTTGCTGGCCACCCACCGGCTGGAGCTCCCGTACGGCTTCGCCATTCCCGCGGTGTGAGGGCTGGTTACGACTGCCCTGTCCTCAAGCATCCGACTCTTCGTAGTTTGTGCATGCCCGGTTGCCGGGGATGTCGAAGTACAGTGGCTCATCGAGGAGGGGCCAAATGAAGCTGCGGCTTGCGCGACACGCCCTGGGTGACGCCGTGGTGGTGGCCGTTGAGGGAGAGCTTGACCTGTTCACCGCACCGTTTCTGCGTGACGAGGTGCGGGACGCGATCAAGCAGGACGGCGCCAGACTCGTGCTCGACCTGCAGCAACTGTCGTTCATGGACTCCAGCGGCCTGTCGGTGCTGATCGAAGCCTGGCGGCTGGCGACGGGGGAGGGCGGCGGCGTGTGCCTGGCGGCGCCGCAGGCGCCGGTGGCGCGCATCCTCCGCACGACGGGGCTTGACCGTCGGATCAAGGTGTACTCCGACGTCGACAGCGCCGTGGGGGAGATTTAACCACCCCCGAGTAGAACTTCATTCGGTAGGCGGTTAGGGTCCGGGATATGGACGTGAACGGATCTGCAGCAATCATCTCCGGCGGCGCCAGCGGGCTCGGCGAGGCCACGGCCCGCGAGCTGGCGCGGGCCGGCGCCACGGTGGTCGTCGCCGACCTCAACGAGGAGCGCGGCAAGGCCGTGGCCGACGAGATCGGCGGGGTCTTCGCCAGGACGGACGTGTCGGACGACGAGCAGGTGCAGGCTGCCGTGGACGCCGCCGTGGCCACCGGCAAGCCGTTGCGCGTGGTGGTCAACAGCGCCGGCATCGGCTGGGCCGAGCGCACGGTCAACCGCGACGGCAACCCGCACAACGCGGCCTCCTACCGCAAGGTCATCGAGGTCAACCTGATCGGCACGTTCAACCTCATGCGCATCGGCGCGGCCGCGATCGCCAAGACCGAGCCGGCCGACGCCGACGGGCAGCGCGGCGTGGTGATCAACACCGCCTCCGTGGCCGCCCTGGAGGGGCAGACCGGGCAGCTGGCGTACTCGGCCTCGAAGGGGGGCATCGTGGGCATGACGGTGCCCGCGGCGCGCGACCTGTCCGCGATCGGCGTACGCGTGAACACGATCTGCCCCGGCATCATCGACACCCCGATCTACGGCTTCTCCGCCAACGCGGACGAGTTCAAGGCCAAGCTGGTGGCGCCGGTGGTGTTCCCCAAGCGCATGGGGCGGGCCGACGAGTTCGCGCACCTGGTGCGGTCCCTGATCGAGAACGACTACATGAACGCCGAGGTCATCCGGTTCGACGGCGGCATCCGCTTCCAGCCCAAATGACCCGCGGGGGGACGGCCCCCCGCGACCCCCCCGATCCTTGCGGGGGGACAGGCCCCCCGCACCCCCGATCACAATCTTGCGGGGGCCCGCCCCCGCACCCCCGATCACAATCTTGCGGGGGCCCGCCCCCGCACCCCCGATCACAATCATGCGGGGGCCCGCCCCCGCATACCCCCATCACAACCCCGTGGGGGACACCTGCGGATCCGACCTGAAAGGGTTGTTGTGGCTGACGAAGTGCTTGTCGAGGAGTTCGGGAACGTTGCCGTTATCACGATCAATCGCCCCAAGGCGCGTAACGCCGTCAATGGGGCGGTGGCGCGGGGGATCGCTGATGCGCTGGATGGGCTGGATGCTCGTCCTGATATTTCGGCTTATGTTCTGACCGGCGCTGGGGGGACCTTCTGCGCGGGGATGGATCTCAAGGGGTTCCTGGCCGGGGACTTCCCCGTGGTCGAGGGGCGCGGGTTCGGCGGGCTGGCCGAGTCGCCGCCGAAGAAGCCGCTGGTGGCCGCCGTGGAGGGCTACGCGCTGGCGGGCGGGTTCGAGCTGGTGTTGTCGTGCGACATCATCGTGGCGTCGTCGGAGTCCACGTTCGGGCTGCCCGAGCCCAGGCGCGGGCTGGTGGCGGGCGCGGGTGGCATCATGCGGCTGCCGCGCCGGATCCCGTACCACGTGGCCATGGAGATCGCGCTGACCGGCGACCACTTCCCGGCCTCCCGCCTGTACGAGCTCGGCCTGGTCAACCGGATCACCGAGCCGGGCCAGGCGCTGGAAGGAGCGCTCGAACTGGCTCGCAAGATCGCCGCCAACGCCCCGCTGGCACTCGCCGCGACCAAGCAGGTGATCATCGAGTCGCAGGACTGGTCGCGTGAGGAGATGTTCGGCAGGCAGAGCGCGATCATCACCCCGGTGTTCGGCTCGAAGGACGCCATGGAGGGCGCCGCGGCCTTCGCCGAGAAGCGCGCGCCCCGATGGAAGGGCGAGTGACCGGTCCCTCCCGCTTCCCCCTGGAAACGGGAGGGGCTTCTTTAGCGCGCGCATAGCTCTGCCTGCGTACGGTAAAAAGGAGGTGACGGACGTACCGGGAGAGCGCATGAGCGACCATTCGGGTTCCAGATTCGAGTCGGCCAAACGCGGCGCCGGAGCTCTCCTATCCGGTGCGCTGAGCTCGTTCATCATCGTGGTCGGCATGCTCGCCGTGATGTGGGCGGTCGAGGGCGTCGACTTCTTTCTCAACGGCTCGCTCGACAGGGAGTTCGGCATCATCGGCTGGGAGCCGGACGGGCTGATCGGCATCCTGTTCGCGCCGTTCCTGCATGTCGGGTTCGGTCACCTCATGGCCAACTCGCTGCCTCTGCTGATCCTCGGCTTCCTGGCCGGGCTGCGCGACCTGCGCAAGTTCCTCTGGGCCAGCGTGCTGATCATCCTCATCGGCGGCCTGGGCACCTGGCTGACCAGCCCGGAGGTCTACACGGTCGGGGCGAGCGGCCTGGTCTTCGGCTACTTCGGCTATATCCTGGCGCGCGGCCTGTTCGACCGCCGCCTCCTCGACATCGCCATCGCCGTGGTCGTGGGCTTCGTCTACTGGGGGATCCTGGCGGGCCTGCTGCCCAACCAGGACGGCATCTCGTGGCAGGGGCACCTGTTCGGGCTCATCGGCGGCGTCGTGGCCGGCTGGGTGTTGCGCCGCAAGCGCGAGCTGCCCGCCGCCCGTACCACCCCCGGCCTGTACTGAAGGTGAAGAGTTGGCGAACCTGGGAGCCCTGGAACACGCGATCATGGACGTGTTGTGGGATGCCGGGAAACCGATGCGCGTCAGGGAGCTCCTGGGCAAGCTCAACGAGGACCGCGAGCTCGCCTACACCACGGTGCAGACCGTGGCCGAGCGGCTCGTCAAGAAAGGGCTGCTGGTACGCACGCCGTACCGCAACGCGTTCCGCTACGCGGCGGTGAGGTCAAGGGACGAGCACGTCACCAGTCTCATGCTCGAGGCGCTGGCGGCCAGCACCGACAGGCTGCCGGTGCTGGCGAGGTTCGCGCAGAGCGTCGAGGAGGAGGACGCGCTCGCCCTGTTGAAAGAGCTGTCGCGCAGGACGGGTCAGAGGCGCTCGACCACGTAGTCGACGCAGACCGTCAGCGCCTCGACGTCGGCCGGGTCGATGGCCGGGAACATCGCGATGCGCAGCTGGTTGCGGCCCAGCTTGCGGTAGGGCTCGGTGTCGACGATGCCGTTGGCGCGCAGCACCTTGGCCACCTCGGCGGCGTCCACCTCGTCGGAGAAGTCGATCGTGCCGACCACCTGCGAGCGGAACTCGGGAGCGGCGAACGGCGTGGTATAGGCGGACTTGTCGGCCCAGGTGTAGAGGCGCTGGCTGGAGTCGGCCGTGCGGGCGGTGGTCCAGGCCAGGCCGCCCTGTGAGTTCATCCAGTCGAGCTGGTCGGCCAGCAGGAACAACGTCGCGACGGCCGGCGTGTTGTAGGTCTGGTCCTTGCCGGAGTTGTCGATAGCGACCGGCAGGCTGAAGAACTCGGGCACGTAGCGGCCGGTCGCGGCGATCTCCTCGACCCTGGCCAGGGCGCGCGGCGACATGATCGCGATCCACAGGCCGCCGTCGGAGGCGAAGCTCTTCTGCGGCGCGAAGTAGTAGACGTCGGTCTCGGTGAGGTCGACGGGCAGGCCGCCGGCGCCCGAGGTGGCGTCCACGAGGACCAGCGAGTCGTCGCCGCCCACGCGCTTGATGGGCATGGCGACGCCGGTCGAGGTCTCGTTGTGGGTGAGCGCGTAGGCGTCCACGCCGTCCTCCGCGACGGCCGCGGGGTGCGTGCCGACCTCGGACTTGATGACGCTCGGCTCGCCCAGCCACGGCGCCTTCTTGGTGACCGCGGCGAACTTCGAGGAGAACTCGCCGAACGACAGGTGCTGCGACCGGTTGCGGATGAGCCCGAAGGCGGCGATGTCCCAGAACGCGGTGGTGCCGCCGTTGCCCAGCACGACCTGGTAGCCCTCGGGCAGCGAGAACAGGTCGGCGAGCCCGGAGCGTACGCGGCCGACCAGGTTCTTGACCGGCTTCTGGCGGTGGGAGGTGCCCATGAGGCTCGCGCCGGAGGCGGCGAGCGCGGCCAGTTGCTCGGTGCGCACCTTCGAGGGCCCGCAACCGAATCGGCCGTCGGCGGGCTTGATGTCAGCGGGAATCACGATGTCAGCCACGTAATGGAGCCTACCGAGGCGTGTGCGATGGCTTGAACGCGGTCCGGCTCCTGAGACATGATGAACCACTTCCCTTGATCGCGGCTGGAGGAGCGTCCAGGTGGCCGATCTGCGAGGCGTCATCGAGGTGTTGATCCGCCGGCCCGCGTTCTGGCGCGCGGATCCGCCGCTGCCCATCGTGCTGATGACCGGCCCGCAGGCGCTCGCCGCGGTCGATCGGCTGGCCAAGCCGTTCGAGAACACCGTGCCCTATGCCCGGGTCACGGATCGCGAGCACGAGTCGGTCCTGGGCCTGGTGAAGTCGCTGGCGGGTGAGCAGGGCCGGCTGGGCAAGCCGGTGGGCGGGTCGCTCCTGCCGCCGCCGCGCTTCCCGCTCGCCCAGTTCGTGTTGTGGGCGAGGGAGAAGCCGGAGGGCGCCGCCGACTGGCCGCCCGATCCGCAGTCGCACACGGACTACCAGGCGTTCAAGAAGCGCCTCAAGGAATGGCGGAGGGGCAAGAGCGGCGGCGACGGCGATGTCAAGACGTCGGCCGACTTCCTGGCACGGGCCGCCACGACCTGGGTGCCGGTCGGCACCCTGGCCGTCTGGTGGGCCGGCGGCGCCTCCGACCTCGTCGGAGTCATTCCGTGGCTGCTCGGCGCTCTGGTGGCGCTGGCGGGCACCGCGGCGCAGGGCATGTTGTCGATCCGGGGATCGCTCTTCACCGGCTGGTTCGCCCAGAAGCCGGACCTGAAGAGGAGACGTTTCGAGCGGCTGCCGCAATACGCCCTGCGCCTGGCGGCCGCGGGCGACGAGGAGATCGAGGAGTTGCTGGTCCACGCGTTGATGCAGGACCTGCACGAGGCGTACAAGAAGTGGATCATTCCGTGGCCGAGCTGGGGCAGGGGGCAACATTGCCTCCTGGTCCTCCAGGCCGGCGATCCGGCCAGGCCCAACGCGCGGTTCCTGCGGTTGATGGAGGAGATCACCAAGAAGACCGGGCTGTTCGCCCCGATGGTCGTGCTGGCGGCCGTGCCGGACGGCACGCCCGCGCCGCAGGCGAGACCGGCGGATCTGGGCGATCTCGAGAAGACGGTACGGCAGTGGCGGACCACGGCTCGGCTGGGCGTGCCCGATCTGCGATTGACCATCGAGGCCACGGACCTGCCCCCGGACCCGCCGGGCGACACGTCGTCGCCGCGCCGCGCGCGGGCCAAGGGCTACTGGGCGGCGATGGCGCTGCTGCTGGTCGTCCCGCTCGCGCTGGTCTACTGGATCCAGCGGGACAGGGACGGACACTGCGGTGGCCTGCCCTGGGCCGAGCGGATCGGGAGCGAGTGCGTCGGCATCGTCAACGCGACCCGGGCCACGCCTGACGACCTGTTCGACGGCGAGGTGAAGCAGCTGATCAAGAAGATCGACGCGAACAACGTCTACGCCACGGACTCCGGGCGGTATGTCGGCATGGTCCTGTTCGGCGAGTTCTCGATCAGGAAGACCGCGCCGGACGACACCCGGCTCGCCGCCGCGATCTCCGAGCTCGCGGCGGTCGAGGAGTACCAGCGGACGGTTTCGAGCACTCCCCGGTTACGCGTGCTGATCGCGAACGCGGGCGACAACTTCGGCCATGGTCGCAGGACGGCCCAGCTCATCACCGAGATGGCCGGGCAGGACCCGCACGTCATGGGCGTGGTGGGCCTGCCGCGCAGCGTGACGGGCGTCAGCGAGGCGATCGGCGAACTGCACCTGGCGAAGATCCCGATGGTGGCGAGCACCGCGACCGCGGACGCGCTCGGCTACATCAAGAACGCCGCCGAGCCCGACGGCCCCGGCGATCCATCCCCCTACTACTTCCACGTGGGTCCGACGAACATCCGCCAGGCGACATTGGGCGCCCGATTCGCCCGGCAGACCCTCCTCCAGGGCGATGACAGCCCCTCCGCGGCCATCGTCGAGGACCGGTCGCCGACCGACGAGTACACCAACAACCTGGCCGAGGACTTCGAGACGGCGCTGAAGAAGGAGGGCGTCGAGGTCACGGGCCGGATCCCGTACACCGTCGACGAGGGCGGGATCTCCTCGGCCGCGGAGCAGGCGTGCAAGCTCGAGCCGGACGTCCTCGTCTACGCGGGACGCGCGTCCGAGTTCCGTGCCTTCCTCAAGTCGATCGAGGGCCAGGCCTGCGGTGAGGTGAAGGTGATCGCGGGCGACGACGTCGTCAAGGTGGTGAGCGACCACGGCGACGAGATCGCGAACATGAAGCAGGTCGAGGTCCACTTCATGGCGCTGGCCAACCGGGCGTTGTGGCCGCGCGGTTCGGCCACCGCGTTCGTCAGCAAGCTGCAGAACGGCGGCCTCGCGAAGGCCTCGGACGACAACCTCATCCTCACGTACGACGCGGCTGACGTGGTCTACCGGGCCGCCAACACCGCCTACCGGGCCGCCAGCACGGCAGGCGGGCAGGAGGACGAACGGCTGCCCAGCCGCGGCGACATCCTCTACCGGCTGGCCCTCACGTCAGGGAGCTCGTCGTGGGCGGGATCCAGCGGGGTGGTGGACTTCAACGCCACAGAGCGGCACACCCCCACCGACAAGGCGATCGCGATCATGAAGGTGGCGCGGTCGGAGTTCGGTTACGCGCTGCCCGTCGTGCGTTGCGGCCGGCTGGACACCAACGAGCCGCCCCGGAAGGACGATCGGTGCACCGACCTGCCTAACTGACACCGCGCAGGCGTCCCAGACGAAACGAACGGCTGCCGCGGCGGATGCGCGGCAGCCGGACGGATCGGAGTCAGATGATGCCGGCGACCTCGGCGGCGCCGGGCACGTCGCTCAGGGGACGCGAGGCCGGGCCGATGTAGTTCGCGCTCGGGCGGACCAGCCTGCCGGTCAGCTTCTGCTCCAGGATGTGCGCGGCCCAGCCGGCTGTGCGGGCGCAGGTGAACATCGAGGTGAACATGTGGGAGGGCACCTCGGCGAAGTCGAGCACCACGGCCGCCCAGTATTCCACGTTCGTGGCGAGCACCCGGTCGGGCTTGCGCGCGTGCAGCTCCTCCAGCGCGGCCTGCTCCAGCGCCGCCGCGACCTCGTAGCGGGGCGCGTCGAGCTCCTTGGCGGTACGGCGGAGCACGCGTGCGCGCGGGTCCTCGGCGCGGTAGACGCGGTGGCCGAAGCCCATGAGCCGGTTGCCCTTGTCGAGCTCGCTCTGGACGTACTTCTTGGCGTCGCCGAGCTGCTCCACGCCCTCGATCATGTGCAGCACCCGCGCGGGGGCGCCGCCGTGCAGCGGACCGGACATGGCGCCCACGGCGCCGGAGAGCGCGGCGGCCACGTCGGCGCCGGTGGAGGCGATGACGCGGGCGGTGAACGTGGAGGCGTTCATGCCGTGCTCGGCCGCGGAGGTCCAGTAAGCGTCGATGGCCTTGACGTGCTTGGGATCAGGCTAACCGCGCCAGCGGATCATGAAACGTTCGACGATGGTCTTGGCCTCGTCCACCCGGCTCTGCGGCACCATCGGCAGGCCGAGCCCGCGCGCGGACTGCGCGACGAACGAGAGCGCCATCACGGAGGCACGGGCGAGCTGGTCGCGGGCCTCCTGGTCACTGATGTCGAGCAGGGGCCTGAAGCCATAGGCCGGAGCCAGCATGGCCAGCGCGCTCTGCACGTCTACGCGGATGTCACCGGAGTGGACAGGGATGGGGTACGGCTCCGCCGGCGGCAGGCCCGGCTGGAACTTGTTGTCGACCAGCAGGCCCCAGACCGCCCCGAACGGGACCCGGCCGACCAGCTCTTCGATGTCGACGCCCCGGTATCGCAGGGCGCCCCCTTCTTTGTCCGGTTCCGCGATCTCGGTCTCGAAAGCTACGACGCCTTCGAGCCCGGGTTTGAAGTCGGACATACTCGGCCGCCTCCCTTTCTTGCCATGTTTCGGCAATGCAATGCCTTGATGTCGAGATACCGGCGGGTCAATTTAACCCCTTACCAGGTCATGGTCGGTCGTGGGACCCGCCGTTGGGCCAAACCCGCTGGTGGAGGGCCCTGCATGAGATCCACCACACAAGCGCGCAAGAATACCGTCTCGTGGATGCCACCCCGCGCCCGCCCACGCTGGCGGGGCTTCGCCGTACGTACGAGGGCGAGCCGCTGCTCGAATCAGACCTCGCGTCCGACCCCATCGCGCAATTCACCACCTGGTTCCAGGACGCGCTCGACGCCGGCCTGCCCGAACCCAACGCCATGGTCCTGGCCACCGCCTCCGCGGGCGGCCGCCCCAGCGCCAGGACGGTCCTGCTGAAGGGCTGCGACGAACGCGGATTCGTCTTCTACACCAACTACGAGTCCCGCAAGGGCCGCGACCTGGCCGAGAACGCCCGCGCGTCACTGCTGTTCCCCTGGCACCCGATCCGCCGCCAAGTACGCATCGAGGGCACCGTGACCCGGATATCCCACGAGGAGTCGGCCGCGTACTTCAACTCCCGCCCGTACGGCTCGCGCATCGGGGCCTGGGCCTCGCGGCAGTCGGCCGTCGTGCGGTCCAGGGAGGAGCTGGACGCCCGCTACGAGGAGCTGGCGGCGCGCTGGCCGGAGGATCCGCCGGTGCCCGACTTCTGGGGCGGTTACCGGGTGAGACCGATCGAGATGGAGTTCTGGCAGGGGCAGCTCGACCGGATGCACGACAGGCTCCGCTACCGGCGTACGAGACCCGGCTGGGTCCTGGAGAGGCTGGCCCCTTAAAGTCGCTTAACGTGACAATCGGGGAGCTGGTCAAGCGGCATCTGGTAGATACGAGGCCGCTCGGCGTGCCCGAGTACCGGCGGATCTGGCTCGGGCAGGCCGTCTCCCAACTGGGCGTCGGCGTGACCGTCGTCGCCGTCGGCCAGCAGGTCTGGGAGCTCACCCACTCCTCGTTCTGGGTCGGGCTGCTCGGCATGGCCAACCTGATCCCGCTGATCGTGTTCGGCCTGTGGGGCGGGGCGGTCGCCGACGCCGTGGACCGGCGCAAGCTGCTCATCGTCGGCTCGTTCATCGCCTGGTCGGCCACCCTGCTCATCCTCGTACAGGCGCTGCTCGACCTGCGCAACCTCTTCCTGATCTTCGCCGCGGTCGCGGTGAACTCCACCGGCTTCGCCATCACCGGCCCCACCAGGGGCGCGATCATCCCCAGGATCCTCGAGCCGGAGCTGGTGCCCTCGGCCAACGCGCTCAACTCGCTGGTGTACAGCATGGGCGCGGTGGCGGGGCCGATGATCGGCGCGGTCGTGATGGCCTCCGTCGGGTTCGGGGGCGCGTACGCGGTGGATGCCCTGCTGTTCACCGGGAGCCTCTACGCGGCGCTCAAGTTGCCCTCACTGCCCCCGCTGGGCGAGGTAACGCGCCCGGGGGCCCGCGCGGTGGTCGAGGGGCTCAGCTTCATTCTCAGGAGCCCCGTGCTGCTGATGTCGTTCGTCGTGGACATCATCGCGATGATGTTCGCCCTGCCGCGGGCGCTCTTCCCCGAGCTCACGGCAGAGAGGTTCGGCGGCTCGATGATCGCGCTCGGCTGGATGACCTCCGCGATGGCCATCGGCTCCGTCGTCGGCGCGCTGTTCTCCGGCTGGGTCGGCCGCGTCTCGCGGCAGGGGGTCGCGCTCGTCGTCGTCATCGCCGTCTGGGGCGTGGCCGTGGCCGCCGCGGGGTTCGCGCACGACCTCTGGCTCGTCGTGGTGTTCATGGCCGTCGGAGGGTTGGCGGACGTGATCTCGTCGGTGTGGCGGCAGTCGATCCTGCAGTTGTACGCGCCCGACGAGATGCGGGGGCGGCTGCAGGGGGCGTTCATGGTGGTCGTGGCGGGCGGGCCGCGCCTGGGTGACCTGCGGGCCGGTGCCACGGCGACGGTGTTCGGGCTGACCGGGGCCTGGGTGGGCGGCGGCATCGCGTGCGCCGTCGCGGTGCTGATCGTCGGGCTGTCGGTGGCCGGTTTCCGGAACTACAGAGCGCGCTAGGCGGCCGCCGGCTTCTGGCGGATCCTTCTCTTACCGCGCAAAGTGAAAGAGAAGTTCTTGACCGCGTTCGTTAGATATACGTTATGGCCGCTCGACCCCCGGCCTCTTCCAAAATGCGCCCGCCAGACCCGCGAACGGGCCTCTGCCGGTCGGCCACGACCCTCCCCGAACATGGTCTGCGTGCGAGGCCGCACCCCTGGCAGCAGGCCGCCGCGCTGCGCGGCGACGCGAGGTCGAGCCGGTCGGGAAGGAACTCGGCCGCACCGTTGTTGCCGTCCTTAACCATCGTCGGTCGTTCTCCCAATAGAGTTTCTGTGATTCCTGTGCCCACCGCGGATGGGCTCAGCCCCTGCCATGACCGGCGTAACATTTAGTTGGGAGGAGCCTTGACCGCACACGGCCTGATCGACACGACGGAGATGTATCTCCGCACTATTTTCGAGCTCGAAGAGGAGGGCATCGTCCCCCTTCGTGCCCGCATAGCAGAGCGCCTCGCACAGAGCGGCCCCACCGTCAGCCAGACCGTCGCCCGCATGGAGCGCGACGGCCTCGTCCGAGTCGAGGGTGACCGGCACCTGTCGATGACCGACCTGGGCCGCACGCTGGCCACCCGCGTGATGCGCAAGCACCGCCTCGCCGAATGCCTGCTGACCCAGGTGATCGGGCTTCCGTGGGAAGACGTGCACATCGAGGCGTGCCGCTGGGAGCACGTCATGTCGGAGTCCGTCGAGTCGCGCCTGGTGACGCTGCTCGACAACCCCACCGTCTGCCCGCATGGCAACCCCATCCCCGGGCTCGGCGAGCTGGGCGCCAAGGAGGTGGCCGAGGGCGGCGCCAACGTGCTGACCTCGATGTCCGACCTGGCAGGACCGAGAGATGTGCCCGTCGTGGTGCGTCGAATTAGCGAACAAGTGCAAAGCGATCCTGCTGTGATGCTTAAACTCAAGCAAGTTGGGATACAACCCGGACGCGAGGTGACGCTCGCGGCGAGCGACGACGGTGTGCGGGTGACAGGTGACGGTGACGCGAACGACACTCCCGCGGAGCTTCCGCGTGATGTCGCCGCGCACGTTTTTGTCTCCAAGCGCTGACGCGCACGCAGCTGCTTGGTTGAATCCCTCTTGGGAGGCCCTCCACTCTCCCCTGGCCAAGACTGTTGCAGGAGCGCCCGTGGTCCGCTTTGCAGACACGCCACCCCGAGGAGTGGTCTCCGGATGAAGCGATGGGGGGATCTGTCACAAGAAGCGGCTGATCACCTTGCTGCCGGTTCCGTGCTCGACCATGCTGAAATGGCCGTGGTCGTCACCGACCGGTTCAGCAACCTCCTCTACTGGAACCCGTTCGCCGAGAAACTCTTCGGCCGTCCGGGCAAATCGCCGCTGCGCGACACGTCCGTCCTGTCCCTCGGGATCATGGAGAAGGACCACCCGATGGCCATCGAGCTGGCCAAGCACGTGCTCACCGGCGGCGTCTGGGAAGGCACGTTCGACGTCAGGCGCGGCGACGGCACCATCGTCTACGTACGCGCCCAGGCCGTGCCGCTGCGCCACTCGTCCGGCTCGGTGACGGGCATCGTCATCCTGGCCCGCGAGGCGCTGCGCAGCAACGAGCGCGAAAAGGACCGCTTCGGCCTGCTGGAGCGCATCGGCGAGCGGCTGGCCGGCTCCCTCTACGTCGAGGAGACGCTCAAACGCGTCGCCGAGATGCTGATCCCGCAGTTCGCCGACCACTGCTTCATCGAGCTGATGGAGGGTGACCGGCTCGTCCGCCGGGTCTCTGAGCACGTGCAGGGGTGGACGCCCCCGTCGGGAACATGGAAGCCGGTGGGCGCGGAGATCCGCTACCCCACCGGCCACTACGCGGACACCGCACTGCGCCGCCAGGAGACGATCCTGGTGGAGAACTTCGCGACCAGCAACTTCCCCTCCGCTCACGAGGGCAGCGCCCGGCTGTGCGGCGAGATAGGCATGACCTCGGCCATCGTCGCCCCCCTCCTGGTACGCGGCGAGACGCTCGGATTGATGTACCTCGGCCTGTCCAACCTCACCGACCGGCGTAGCCCCCACTACGACGCCTTCGACCGCGACTTCGTGGGCGCCATCGCCACCAGGGTCGCGCTGGCGATCGACAACGCGTTGCTGTTCGAGGAGGAGCGGCACACGGCGGAGTCGTTCCAGAAGCACCTGCTGCCCAGGGCGCTGCCCCAGCTCGACGGCCTGCAGATCGCGGTGCGCTACTACCCGGCGGCCCCGCTGGCCTCACACGGGCAGGGCATCCAGACGCAGGTGGGCGGCGACTGGTACGACGTGATCCCGCTGTCGGCCGGCCGCGTCGGCATCGTGATCGGCGACGTCGAGGGCAGGGGCGCCAAGGCGGCCGCCATCATGGGCCAGCTCAGGGCGGCGCTGCGGGCCTTCGCGCAGGACGACAAGTCGCCCGCCGACATCCTGGCCAGGCTCGACGAGTGGACCCGCATCATCGCCACGCCCGAGCAGGACGACAACGGCGCCGACGTCAGCGTCCCGCCCATCGTGACCTGCCAATACCTGGTCTACGACGCCTGGTCCCGGCAGCTGTCCTTCGCCAACGCGGGCCACGCGCCGCCGCTGCTGCTGGTCGACGGCCAGTGCGTCGACCTCGACATCGAGGAGGTCGGCCAGCCGCTCGGGGTGCGCGCCAAGGGCATGCACGCCGACCTGGTCTACAAGGAGGAGACCCGCGACCTCCCGCCGGGCGCGGCGCTGCTCCTCTACACCGACGGCCTGATCGACCGCCGCCCCGGCCGCGACGGCCGGATGCCGAGCGAGGAGGAGACGCTCGGCGTGCTCCGCGACAAGCTCGCCAAGATGTCCGACGCCGAGGTCGAACGCATCGCCGACGCCGCCACGGTGGCGGTGCCCGGCGAGATCGACGACGACATGGCGATCCTGGTCGTCCGCTCCAGCGACGTGAACCTCGACATGGAGGAGCGCACGTTCCCCGCCCAGCCCATCATGGTGGGCGAGGCGCGCCGGATGGCGTCGGAGGCGTTCTCGGGCTGGAACGTGCCGGAGGAGCGGGCCGAGCTGGCCTGCCTGCTCGTCTCCGAGGTCGTGACCAACGTGGTGCTGCACGCCGCCACCGCCAGCGTGCCGCGCAGGGAGCTGGTCGTGGAGGGGCCGCCGCTGCCGTTCGAGGAGTCCTGGGACATGCCGGGCTTCGAGGACGAAGTGGTCGGCGACAAGGAGTTCACGCTACGGCTGCGCAGGGGCGAGGAGTCGGTCTGGGTCGAGGTGTTCGACCAGGACCTGCGGCTGCCGCGGATCCGCAGCGCGGGAGAGAACGACGAGGGCGGGCGCGGCCTCTACCTGGTCGATCAGCTCGCCCGGCGGTGGGGGTCGCGACCCACCAGGGAAGGCAAAGCGGTCTGGTTCGAGATTCCCACCCGCAGCAGGTGAATGATTCACTGGCGGCATGGAGCTGGCCTTCGAACGACGGGGCACCGGCGCGCCGCTGATCCTCATCCACGGCATCGGTCACCACTGGCAGGCCTGGCTGCCGGTGATGGATCGGCTGGCGGTCTCCCGCACGGTGATCGCGGTCGACCTGCCCGGCTTCGGAGTGTCGCCGGGCCTGCCTGACCGTACCCCGTACACCGCCGAGTCGCTGGCCGACGCCGTCGAGTCCTTCTGCGCGCTGCTCGGCGTCCGCGACCCGCACGTGGCGGGCAACTCGCTGGGCGGCTACATCGCGCTGGAGCTGGCCTCGCGCGGTGTCGTACGTACGGCCACGGCGTTGTCGCCCGCCGGCTTCTGGTCGCGTTCCGAGCTGCTCTACTGCCAGTCGATACTTCGCGGACTGCGGGCCGGGGCCAGGTCGATGCCCGTCGCCAAGGCGCCTGCGTTCCTGCGGGCCGTGTCCACCGGGGTGCTGGTCGCCCACCCGTCGAGGCAGGAGCCGACCGCGCTGGCCGCGGCCACCCAGGCGCTGGCCGAGGCGAGCGGCTTCGACGAGACGCTGGAGTCGTTCGCCGGGCTGATGCCGCCGGCGCCGCCGAAGTCGCCCATCACGATCGCGTGGGGCGAGCACGACCGGCTCCTGCTGCGCCGCCAGGCGGTGCGCGCGGCCCGGTGGTCGGGGCAGCGGGTCAAGCTGCTGAAAGGCTGCGGCCATGTGCCGATGAGCGATGATCCCGAGCTCGTGGCGCGGGTCATCCTCGAATCGTCCCGGCACCCGGCCGGCTAACGCATGGTCTGGCCCCAGACGAGCAGCATGACGATGATGAACACGACCATCACGCCGACATAGCCGATCGGCCCCAGGCGGATCGCCCGGCGCACGCGGTTGAGGCCCCAGGCGAAGATCAGCGCCAGGAAGACCAGGAGGATCAGGCCGCCGTCCATGCTGTCCAGTATGCGGCGTAGTCCCGCTTCCCGCGCTGTCAGAAGCCGAATGACCTCCCGATGATCTCTTTCATGATCTCGGTAGTGCCCCCGTAGATCGTCTGGACCCGGCTGTCCACCCACGCCTTGGCGACCGGGTATTCCATCATGTAGCCGTAGCCGCCGTGCAGTTGGAGGCAGCGGTCGATGAGCTTGGTCTGCAGCTCGGTGGTCCACCACTTGGCCTTGGCCGCGTCCACCACGGTCAGCTGTTTGGCGTTGAGCGCCAGGATGCACTTGTCGACGTAGTGGCGGGCGATCTCGGTCTCGGTGGCCAGCTCCGCCAGGACGAACCGGGTGTTCTGGAACGAACCGATGCTGCGCCCGAATGCCTGGCGGGTCCTGCAGTACTCGATGGTCTGCTCCAGCACGGCCTCGGCCGCGGCCACCGCCGCCACGGCGATCGACAGGCGTTCCTGCGGCAGGTTGTTCATGAGCTGGACGAAGCCTTCGCCGTCGGTGGGGCCGAGGCGGTTGGCCACCGGCACGCGTACGTTCTCGAAGAACAACTCGGCCGTGTCCTGGGCCTTCATGCCGATCTTCTCGAGGTTGCGCCCCCGGCCGAACCCCTCCATGCCGCGCTCCACGACCAGCAGCGTCGTCCCCCTGGCGCCCGCCTCGGGGTCCGTCTTGGCCACCACGACCACGAGGTCGGCGTTGATCCCGTTCGTGATGAACGTTTTCTGCCCGTTGACGACGTAGTGGTCGCCCTCGCGGATGGCCGTGGTCCTGATCCCCTGAAGATCGCTGCCCGCCCCCGGCTCGCTCATCGCGATCGCCGTGATCAGCTCGCCACCGACGAACCCGGGCAACCACCGCTGCTTCTGCTCGTCGTTGCTCAGATCCACGATGTACGGCGCCATGATGTCGTTGTGCAGCGAGAAACCGAGCCCGGACGCGGCACTCCTGATGATCTCCTCGACGATGACCGCGTTGTACCGGAAGTCCGTGACCCCCGCGCCGCCATACTCCTCCGGCACCGAGAACCCGAACATGCCCAGCTCACCGGCCTTCTTCCAGACCTCGCGCGGGACGATGCCGTCCTTCTCCCACTGCTCGTGATGAGGCACGACCTCGCGGGCCATGAACTCCCGCACGGTCTCACGGAAGAGCAGGTGCTCCTCGTCGAAGAGGTCTCGCTGCATCAGTCGCCTCCCGAATAGGATTCTGTTACCCGCAGGTATACCCCTTTTTCTGGTACGGCGGGCGCCGGTGGACACGGGTTCATCACAAGTGTCCGAAGAGGCGCTATTTGGCATGTGTTGCAGGTGTTTCGACTCTAGGCTCTCCCTCGGTCTATCTGTGGGCGATCGGAGTCTCCCGTGAGTCGGTGGCGCAAGGCGTTGATCGCCGCATCGGTGGGCATGGCCGCGTCCGCGGCATACGTTGTGACGTCCTCGATCCCGGGCGAGGCCCAGGCTTCGCTGGTGGCCGACTACCACTGCACGGGGGGCATCGCGGGCGGGGGCGTGGACCTGGAGGCCCGGATGACCCCGCAGGTCGAGGCGGGCACCATGAACGTCCGCTGGGACATGTCGTACAAGAACGTGAAGCAGTTCGGCTCGCCGGGCTTCTTCGTCCCGGGATCGTCCCTGAATCTGGAGGGCGTCGTGGACATCAGCGGCGCCTGGCTCGGCCAGCTCCGGCCCAGGGGCGGCCAGGAGCAGGACGAGCTGGTGCCGGGTGACTACCTGGACCTTCCCGAGGGGTTATCCGACAGCGCGTCCCTCACGCGTTCCGGCACCATCCGCTTCAAGCCCACCACGTTGACCGTCAGGTTCACGCCCGCCGAGGGCGAGGTGATGGTCAACAACAACCGGCAGGTCACCTACGCAGGTGCGTGGACCCATGAGTACACCGCGCCGGAATACTCCGATTTCCTCCACGACGTGCAGAAGACCAGCGAGCAAGGCGCCGTCGCCAAGCTGGAGTTCTTCGGCACGAAGGTGGCCTACATCGGCAGGCGGGCACCGAACCTCGGGCCGATCCGGGTGATCCTCGACGGGGAGGCCGTCACCGACCCCCTGGTCGAGCCGGGCCTGGACCGCAGCGGGAACGCCATGACGGGCACCGAGACCGAAGAGGTCCTCTGGGAGTCCCCGCAGCTGGAGTACAAGAAGCACACCATCGAGGTGGTCAACACCGAGGCCAAGGACGCCTATCTGGACGCGTTCCAGGTGATCACCGGCGACATCCCCGAGCCACCGGCCCTCAACCAGGCCGTCTGCGCGCTGCAGGGCGACCCCGGCGCCATCGACATCACCGTCCCCGGCGCCACGCCGACCCAGACGGACGATCCGACGGATGAGCCGCCCACCGACAACCCGACGGACAACCCGACCTCGACGTCCACCGCGACCAACACGGCCCCGCAGGGCAACACCACGACCATCGGCCCAGGGAACGTGATCGTGGTTCCCCGGGCGACCGGCTCCGGCTCGGCCACGCCCAAGGCCACCGGGCCGACCGCGACCAGGTACTACAAGGCCCAGATCCCCCAGACCCCCAAGGGTGGCGTGGACAGCGGTGAGGCGCCGGATCCCGGCGATCAGCCGTACGGGCTCATGACCAGCGGAGCGGCGCTGGTGATGGGAAGCGCCGGCGGCGGGCTGCTGCTGCGCCGGCGCAGGGCCGCGCACGCAGGAGGAGCGAAGTGATGGCCGAGCAGCAGAAGCCACCGACGCCGCAGCCGGCGCCGCAGAAGACGCCGATGCAGCGGGCGTTGCCAGGGCTGCTGATCGCCGGTTCGCTGGGTGGCGTCGGCATCGTCATGGTGAGCCTGCTCTCGCTGGCGCCCCCTGTGGACGACGGCTCGGGCTCGCTCGCGGCGGCGCAGGACCAGCCGACGAAGGTGGAGGTCCAGAACGCGGGCGCGTTCGTCCTGCCGGCCACCGTGGGACCCGGGGGCAAGGACGTACCCCTGACCCCGGCCCGCCTGGACGCACCCCCGCCCCTGGCCGCCGTGCCCGTCGTCTCCCCGTTCACCCCGGTCAAGACCAAGACGGCCAAGGTCAAGGCCCAGCCGATCCGCATCAAGATCCCCAAGATCAAGGTCAACGCCCCGATCGGCGCCGTCACCATGGACGCCAAGGGCAAACTGGGCACCCCGCCGCTCACCAAGCCGAGCCAGACCGGCTGGTACCGTGGCTCGCCGCTGCCCGGCGAGCTCGGCTCCGCGATCATCAACGGCCACGTGAGCACCCGCAAGGGCCCCGCCGTCTTCGACCGCCTGCGCGAGCTGGCTAAGGGAGACCAGATCTACGTGTACCGGTCGGACAAGAAGGTCACCCGGTACACGGTGAGCGGGATCGAGCAAGCCAGCAAGACCTCGTTCCCGACATCCAGGGTGTACGGGAACACGAACAACTCCCAGCTGAGGCTCATCACCTGTGGTGGGGTCTTCAACCAGACAGCGCACAGTTACACGGACAACATCGTCGTGTACGCAACGTTGTCGAAGAAGAAGGGCTGAGGAGGAACCTGTGGCCGATTTGGCGGTTTACGGGAAGTTGACAGGGACAGTTCGTAAGATCTCAACCTATCCGTGACAATCGGCTGGGATTCTGGCACGACTGTTGATACTGCGCTGAAATGGAGATGGAAGTGCTGACGTCCAAGGCGCGGCGCCGCCTCGCCCTCAAGACATCCGCTATGGCCGTCCTAGGTGCAGGGATCTTCGGTGCGATACCCGTCGTTGCCGCGATTGCGGCTCCGGTAGATGTGGCTTACACCTGCGGGCCTATGGGGGCCTCGGATGCGGGCGAGACCATCCCGTTCCGGATGGAGCTGAGGACTCCGGCTGGGGCCATCACGCCCAGCGCTACGGTGACGGTCACCTGGGACATTGCCCAGCCGACGAACACCGCGAGCCTGCTGGTGGCACCGTCGGCGATCACCCCAAGCAGCACCGTGGTGGCATCGGGCGTGGTCACCCCCAGCGGGACGCCGATCTCTTCGGCCCCGATCACCGCCGCGGCCACCGCCACGCCGCTGACGACCATTTCGGCCAACTCCGCCATGCCGCTGCCGACCATGACCATGGTGGTCAGGCCGACCGCGACGGGAACGATCGCGCTCAAGGGCGGCGGGTTCACGCTCTACGTGAACGGCGCCGGGTGGTATGAGTGCCAGCCGGGCACCTCCGGCGGTCCCTCCGCCAACCTGGTCGTCACGACCGGCAGCACGTCGACGTCGACCTCCACGAGCACGTCGACGACTTCGTCGACTCCGACCACGAGCACCCCCAGGAGCACGAGGACCAGCACTGCGACGGTGACTGTCACCCCCACCAGCAGCAGGAAGTCCCAGACCCCCAAGGCCGGGGCCGACACGGGCGCGGGTGGCATGATGGGCCCTGACGGCCGGATGTTCATCCTCGTCGGCACCGTCCTGGTCGGGGCCGCCGCCGCAGGCGGTCTCATCATGCGTCGTCGTAACGCCACCCGAGGCTGACCCACGTGTCCGAGTACTACGGCTACGGCGGCGGGCCCGTACCGCCGCCTGAGGACAAGGGGAGCACGGCGCTCAGGACCGTGCTGATCGTGGCCGCCATCGCCGGCGTCGTCACCGTCGTGGCCGGGTTGCTGATCGTGCTGAAGTCCCCCGACGAGTACGGCCTGGCCAGCAACCGGGACAACCTGGCCCTGGAGGCGCAGCCCGACGGGAAGGCCTCCGGGAAGCCCGAGCAGGCGTTGTTCCAGGCCGCGCCCGACGTGCCGCCGCCGTTGCCGCAGATCACGCCGGCGCCGCCGATGTTGCCCTCCACGCCCATCCGGATCGTGATCAAGAGGCTGGGGATCAACGCGCCGATCAAGTCCATCGGGCTGGCCAAGGACGGGACCATCCAGGTGCCGCCGTCCAACGATCCCAACCTGGTCGGGTGGTACCGGAACATGTCCACCCCGGGTGAGGCGGGGCCGGCCGTGCTGCTCGGGCACAAGGACACCCGGACGCGCAGCGCCGTGTTCAGCCGGCTGTACGAGATCAAGAACGGCGACGCCATCGAGGTCAAGCGCCAGGACAGGACCACCGCCGTGTTCACGGTCGGCGGCGTGGAGCAGGCGAGCAAGAAGACGTTCCCCACCCAGCGTGTCTACGGGGCACAGGACAACGCCCAGCTTCACCTCATCACCTGCGGCGGGACCTACGATCGTACGATCGGGCACTACACCGACAACATCATCGTCTACGCGACGATGACGAGCTCCTATCGAAGCTGAGCGCGGAGGCGGGCATGGGCTGGATGGCGAAGCGGCGACTGCGTACGGGCCCGACGGCGGCCCTGCCCGCCAAACCCGATCCGGCCGAGCTGTTGCGGATCATCCAGCTCGCGGACCCCGGCGCCAGGAAAGACGGCGACGACATCGTGGCGACCGACGTGCGGGTGTACGCCGCGGTCGAGGCCGAGGCCGATCTGACGGGTGGCGAGCTGGAGAAGGCGTGGGCGGTCCGGGTGGCCGCCGAAGGGCCGCTGCCGCTGGACTTCTTCGACCGGTACCTCGCGGAGGGGCTGGCGTTCCGGCTCAAGGGGCTCGCGGTCACCCGGGGCGAGGTGAGCGATCCGGCCGACGGCGGCGTGGGCGGTCCCGCCGTCATCCTCCCGGTACGCCCGACCGCCGAGGAGCTGGCGCCGCTGCTGGAGCAGCAGGAGGACGACGAGTTCACCTTCGTCGCGGGCGACATCAAGGCCATGCTGGTGCCGCAGAAGGGCCAGCCGCCGGCCGTACAGGAGTTGTTGCCCTTCGCCACCGAGCTGACCGCGATCGAGCTGCGCGGCGACGAGCCGGTCAAGCTCGGCACGCTCGCCCTGGAGTTGTCCGAGGCGCTGAACGGCCTGGTCGTGGACCGGTGGCGGTTCAGGGTGGACGCGGCGGAGGACCTTGTGCCGCCTGCGTGAGCAGCCACAGAACGGCGTTCTGTTGTAGTCTGCCCCTAGTAACCGAATAATGCTCGGTTTCCAGGAGGCACTGTGGCAGAGGCGTACATCGTCGGGGCGGTCCGCACCCCGGTCGGCAAGAAGAAGGGCGGCCTTTCCACCGTCCACCCCACTGACCTGGCCGCCCACACGCTCAAGGCGCTGATCGACCGCACCGGCGTGGACCCGGCGGCGGTCGAGGATGTGATCATGGGGTGCGTCATGCAGTTCGGCCCCCAGAGCATGGACATCGCGCGGAACGCCTGGCTGTCGGCGGGGCTGCCCGAGACGACCGCCGGTGTCACCATCGATCGGCAGTGCGGCTCCTCGCAGCAGTCGATCCACTTCGCCGCCCAGGGCGTCCTGTCCGGCACCCAGGACCTGGTCGTGGCGGCCGGCGTCGAGTCGATGAGCGTCGTCCCCATGGGCTCCTCGATCACGGCCGCGCTGGAGAAGGGCATGCCGTTCCCGTTCGGCGACATGTGGGTCGAAAGGTACGGCAAGCAGGAGATCTCGCAGTTCCGCGGCGCGGAGCTGATGTGCGAGAAGTGGGGCTACACGCGGGACGTGCTGGAGCAGTACGCGTTCGAGTCCCACCAGCGGGCCGCCAAGGCCATCGCCAACGGCCACTTCAAGGACCAGATCGCGCCCATCAACGGCGTCGAGGACGACGAGGGGCCGCGGGCGGACACCACGCTGGAGAAGATGGCCGGGCTGAAGACGCTCAAGGAAGGCGGCCAGATCACCGCCGCCACCTCCTCGCAGATCTCCGACGGCTCCGGCGCGGTGCTGATCGCCTCCGAGCAGGCGGTCAGGGAGCACGGGCTGACCCCGCGCGCCCGCATCCACCAGCTCGCGCTCGTGGGCGACGACCCGGTGTACATGCTGACCGCGCCCATCCCCGCCACGCAGCGGGCGCTCAAGAAGGCCGGCATGTCGATGAGCGACATCGACGTCGTGGAGATCAACGAGGCGTTCGCGCCGGTGCCGCTGGCCTGGACGAAGGAGCTCGACGCCGACCCGGCCCGGGTCAACCCGAACGGCGGCGCCATCGCGCTCGGTCACCCGCTCGGCGGCACGGGCGCGATCCTGATGACCAAGCTCCTGCACGAGCTGGAGCGCACGGGCGGCCGGTACGGGCTGCAGACGATGTGCGAGGGCGGCGGCCAGGCCAACGTCACCATCATCGAGAGGTTGTGAGAGGTGCGGGCGCCGCCTCCTGGCGTACGGCGGAGGCGGCGCCCGCTAACTACCATCCCGGGTAGTTGTCTTAGCGGCCCTTGGGCGGGATGCGCCTGGGCGGCGCGATCGGGCGTTGCGGCATCTTGGGCAACGGCCGCGTCAGGGGCAGCTGGGGATAGCTCTTCTTCTTGCCTGAACGTGCTCGCATGAGGGGAAGCTCCTTTACGTGATTCACGACGCGGCTCGAAGGAAGGCCGGTCGGCAACACCGCGTCTGGATGGACGGGGACGGGGTTTCGCGAATCACAGGTAAAGGCGCATGTCCATGACGGTACGGGGGGCATTGCGACCCCCGCAACCGAATTAAGGCGTGGGCAGGCGGGTCGGGACCGCCTTCTGCACCTGCTGGTACACCACCGACGTGCGGAAGCCGACGATCTCCTTGCGCTTGCTCAGCCGGTCCAGCAGGAACGCGTGCAGGTGGTCCAGGTCCTGCACCGCCACGTGCAGCAGGAAGTCGTCCCCGCCCGCCAGCACGAACACGCTGAGCACCTCCGGCATCTCCGCGGCCGACGACTTGAACGCGTTGATCACCGCCCGGCTGAGCGGGCGTACCTGGACCGCGACCATGGCCTGCACACTGCGGTTGAGCGCGGCCGGGTCGATGTCCGCGTGGTAGCCGCGGATGACGCCGCGGCGGGTGAGCGCCCTGACCCGCTCCAGGCACGTGGAGGGCGCGACGCCGAGCTGCCGGGCGAGCTCCCTGTTGGACTGCCGCGCATCCGTTTGGAGCAACCGTACGATCGCCGAATCAAGTTCGTCCATGAGCGCATGCTCTCAGGTTGTGCCAGCCATATGTTTGGCGAGGGCGTCGACGGCCGAATAGATGGGCTAATTTCTGGCGCTGTGGCTGAACATGCGCATGGGCGCATGCGGTGCGGGACGGGGCACGGCGGTGCTGGGGTCGGGGATGCTGGCGGCGGCGTGGCCGGTTTCGCCGGGCTGGCGTGGCGTGGGGGTGATGAAGGTGAGCGCTCGCCGTTCGCACAAAATCCGGTTATAAACGGCGCATAGCGCCGTCAGGCGGGCAGTACTCCTAGCACAGGACGGCGCAACGTCTGGAGATGCTATGACCGAGCACGCCAAGTACGCGGAGTCCAGGGAGGTCGGCGAGCAGGCGCGCGAGAAGGAGTGGACGCGGCCGAGCTTCGCCAAGCAGCTGTTCCTGGGGGACTTCCGGCTGGATCTGGTGCATCCGGCGCCCACGCTGTCCGACGAGGCGACCAAGCGGGGGGAGGAGTTCGTCCGGGCGGTGCGGCACTATCTGGACGCGCACGTCGATCCCGCGCTCATCGAGAAGAACGCGCAGGTGCCCGACGAGGTGGTGAAGGGGCTGGCGGGGCTCGGGGCGTTCGGGATCACGATCAGTGAGCAGTACGGCGGGCTCGGGCTGCCCTACCTGTACTACTGCCGCGCTCTCATGCTCGTCGGCTCGTACTGCCCGGCGCTGGCCACGCTGCTGTCGGCGCACCAGTCGATCGGGGTGCCGCAGCCGCTCAAGCTGTTCGGCACCGAGGAACAGAAGCGAGAATTCCTGCCAAGGTGCGCGGCGGGCGAAATTTCCGCCTTCCTGCTGACCGAGCCCGACGTCGGCTCCGACCCCGCGCGTCTGTCCACCACCGCCGTCCGCGACGGCGACGACTACGTGCTCGACGGCGTCAAGTTGTGGACCACGAACGGCGTCGTCGCCGACCTCCTGGTCGTCATGGCGAGGACGGGCAAGAAGATCAGCGCGTTCGTGGTCGAGGCCGACTCGCCTGGCATCACGGTCAAGCGGCGCAACGGGTTCATGGGGTTGCGCGGGATCGAGAACGGGGTCACCGAGTTCTCGCAGGTCAGGGTGCCTGCCAAGAATCTCATCGGGCGCGAGGGCGAGGGCCTGAAGATCGCGCTGACGACGTTGAACACCGGCCGCCTGTCGCTCCCGGCCACCTGCGCGGGCAACGCCAAGTGGGCCGTCAAGATCGCCCGCGAGTGGGGCAACGAACGCGTCCAGTGGGGGCGCAAAGTCGGCGAGCACGAGGCCGTGGCCACGAAGATCGCCTTCATCGCGGCCACCGCGTACGCACTCGAAGCCGTCTGCGAGCTCACCAGCCGCCTGGCCGACGACCAGCGCAACGACATCAGGATCGAGGCGGCGCTGGCCAAGCTCTACGCCTCGGAGCTGTCGTACCAGGCGCTGGACGAGCTGGTCCAGATCAGGGGCGGGCGCGGCTACGAGACCGCCGAGTCGCTCGTGGCCCGCGGCGAACGCGGCGTGCCCGCCGAGCAGATGTTGCGCGACTCCCGGATCAACCGCATCTTCGAGGGCTCCTCGGAGATCATGCGCCTGATGATCACCCGGGAGGCGGTGGACGCGCACCTGTCGGCCGCCGGCGAGCTGATCAACCCGGAGGCCTCCCGCCAGGAACGCACCCAGGCCCTGCGCCGGGCCAGCCGCTTCTACGCCAAGTGGCTGCCGACCCTGGTGGCCGGCACCGGCAACCTGCCCACCGCGTACGCCGACTTCGGCCCGCTGTCCGGGCACCTGCGCTTCGTGGAGCGGACCAGCAGGAAACTGGCCAGGTCCACCTTCTACGGCATGTCCCGCTGGCAGGGCAGGCTTGAGCACAAGCAGTCCTTCCTCGGCCGGATCGTGGACATCGGGGGCGAACTGTTCGCCATGACGGCCGCGTGCGTCAAAGCCGAGGAGGACTCCAGGGACCTGGGGCGCCGGCCGTACGAGCTGGCCGACACGTTCTGCCACCAGGCCAGACGGCGCGTGGACGCGCTGTTCGAGCGGCTCTGGGACAACAGCGACGCCCACGACGTGCGGCTGGCCGGCTACGTGCTCGAAGGCCGCTACGGCTTCGTCGAGGAGGGCATCCTCGACCCGTCCGTCGAAGGACCGTGGATCGGCTCACCTCAGGGAGGCGAAAGCGTCCGGCGTAAGATCCTCTGACGTCCGGTCTAGACCGGTTGTGAGCATTTTCCGGCCTGGATGTTGTCAAACCGAGACGAGCCGGTATAGACCGGCTCGTGAATCCGGGCTTACGCTGGCGCAAACGTGTTGAGCTGCGGCTCGCGCGCCCCAACCCCCTGGGCGGGGTCCGTTGGCTGGTACGGACCAGCGTCACCCGCCCGACGAGAAGGCGGTATCTCCAGTGAACATGAAGCTTGCAGGCGGCGCCGCTCTCGGCCTTGCCACGCTGCTGGTCCTGGCCGGCTGCGGTTCCGGCGGCTCGGGCGGCGGCGGTAGCGACACCCAGGCGTCCGGCGGCGGTCAGGTCACGCTGAAGATGGTCGCCGCCGACTACGGCGACGGCCCCGGCAAGCCGAACTCGGGCGAGACGTTCTGGAAGGGCGTCGTGGACGAGTTCCAGGCCGCCAACCCGAACATCAAGGTCGATGTCCAGGTCATCAACTGGAACGACATCGACAAGCAGGTCGCCACCATGGTCCAGAACGGCCAGGTGCCCGACATCCTGCAGACCGGCGACTACTCCGGTTTCGTCAAGGACCAGCTCCTGTACAAGGTGGACGAGGTCCTGTCCCCGAACGTCTCCGGCGACATGCTGCAGAAGTTCGCGGAGTTCGGCAAGGTGGACGGCACCGCGTACGGCATCCCGTTCGTCTCCTCCGCCCGCGCCCTGTTCTACAACAAGGACCTGTTCGAGAAGGCCGGCATCGCCGAGCCGCCGAAGACGTGGGACGAGCTCAAGGCCGACGCGGAGAAGCTGAAGAAGGCCGGCGTCACGCAGCCGTTCGGCCTGCCGCTGGGCCAGGAGGAGGCCCAGGGCGAGTCGTTCCTGTGGATGCTGGGCAACGGCGGCGGCTACAAGGACGCCTCCGGCAAGTGGGCGATCAACTCGCCGCAGAACGTCGAGACGTTCACGTACATGAAGGGCCTCGTGGACGCGGGCCTGACCACCCCGAACCCCGGCACCAAGGACCGCAAGACGGTCTGGGAGGACTTCGGCGCCGGCAAGGTCGGCATGGTCAACGGCGGCCCGATGTCCATCCCGATCTTCGACGCGGCCGGGCTGAAGAACTACGGCGTCGCGCCGATCCCCGGCAAGGCCGGCCCGCTCGACACCACGCTCGGCGTCATGGACTGGATCATGGCGTTCAACAAGAACGGCCACGCCGCCGAGATCAAGAAGTTCTTCGACTTCTTCTACACGGGCAACGCCGCGACGAAGATCTCCGACACCTACAAGCTGCTGCCCGTCACCAATGGCGGCATCCAGAAGTTGTCGAGCGACGAGAAGCTCAAGCCGTTCCTCGACGCGCTGCCGAACGCCAGCTTCTACCCGTTCCAGGACCCCAAGTGGGCCGAGGTGAACCCGGCGATCAAGCAGACCATCGGCGGGGCCGTCAAGGACGACCCGGCCAAGGTCCTCGGTGAGCTCCAAAAGACCGCCGAAGCGGCCGGCTAACCCGCGGGGGGCTTCGCCCCCCGCGTTCCCCCCAAAAAGGGCGTGGAAGAGGCGATTTATTTGACGCG
Source organism: Nonomuraea marmarensis (assembly GCF_043197025.1). NCBI lineage: Bacteria > Bacillati > Actinomycetota > Actinomycetes > Streptosporangiales > Streptosporangiaceae > Nonomuraea > Nonomuraea marmarensis. The sequence goes on along the minus strand of NZ_JBICRM010000033.1, from coordinate 10,593 downwards.
GGGGGCTTTGCCCCCCGCGTCACGCGAGGGCGAGCCCTCGCGTGATGGAAGGTATTTCATGAGAAGGTTGCGCGCCCTAGAACCCCTCGCGTGGGTCGGGCCCGCCGTGGTGCTGATCGCGTTGGTCGTGCTCTGGCCCGTGATCGAGATGATCAGGTCGTCGTTCCTCAAGATCAGCCGGTTCGGTGTGGTTCAGGGGAGCAACGGGTTCGCCAACTACGACAAGCTGTTCGGTGAGAAGGACTTCGCCGACATCATGGTCCGCAGCGTGATCTGGGTGGTCGCGGTCGTCGCGTTCACCGTGCTGATCTCGCTGGCCCTCGCCCAGCTGTTCAATCAGCGTTTCCCGCTGCGCAAGCTGGCCCGCTGGGCGCTGATCGCGCCGTGGGCCGCGTCGGTGCTGATGACGGCGATCATCTTCAAGTGGATGCTCGACCCCGAGGTCGGCGTGATCAACCAGATCCGGCTGAAGCTGGGGTTGATCGACGCGATGGGCGGGGCCTCGGCCGACCAGCTCGGCGACGCTTCCACCGCCATGCCGTGGCTGGTGTTCGTGGCGGTCTTCGTGTCGGTGCCGTTCACCACGTACGCGCTGCTGGCCGGGCTGGCCACGATCCCGGCCGACGTCTATGAGGCGGCCACGATGGACGGAGCGGGGAGGTTCAGGACGTACTGGTCGATCACCCTGCCGCTGCTGCGGCCTGCGCTCACCGTGGCGGCCCTGATCAACGTTATGAACGTCTTCAACAGCTTCCCGATCATCTGGGCCATGACCCACGGCCAGCCGGGCTACTCGACGGCCACCTCGACGATCCTCATGTTCATCCTCAAGGGCTCGAACATCGGCGAATCGGCCGCCATGTCCGTCGTCAACTTCGGCATGGTGATCGTGCTGACCGTGATCTTCCTCAAGGTGTCGCGCTGGAACAAGGAGGTGGCGTGATGGCCGTCAACACCCTGCCGTCGCGGACCACCAGGCCGCATCCCCACGTCAGGCCCGCCGCGCCGCGCCGGATGCCCCGTCTCAAGACGGTGCTCGTCGCGGCCGCCGCGTACGTCATCGCGTTCATCTTCCTGTTCCCGTACGTGGTGATGCTGCTCACCTCGCTGCGCTCCCAGGACTCGCTGCGTGACGTGAGCTTCTGGCCCGATGAGTGGGTGTGGTCCAACCTCGCCAACTTCTGGACCAGCGGCCTGGCGGGGAACCTGATGGTGACGCTCAAGGTCGCCGGGGGCTCGACGGTGCTGGTGCTGCTGGTGGCGCTGCCGGCGGCCTACTACTCCGCCAGGCACAACTTCAGGGGGCGCACCGCGTTCCTGATCCTGGTGCTGATCACCCAGATGTTCCAGCCCACGGCCATGCTGGTCGGCATCTACCGGGAGTTCTACCAGTTCGGGCTGGTGGACTCGATCTGGTCGCTGATCCTGGTCAACGGGGGGTTCAACCTGGCGTTCGCGGTGTGGATCCTGAACGCGTACTTCGCCTCGATCCCGCGCGAGCTGGAGGAGGCCGCGTTCATCGACGGGAACGGGCGTTTCGGGGCGCTGTTCCGCATCACGCTGCCGCTGGCCATGCCAGGGGTGATCACCGCATTGATCTTCACGTTCATCGCCGCGTGGAACGAGTTCGTGGTCGCGCTGACCCTGACCACGACGCCGGAGAACCAGCCGCTGACCGTGGCTCTGAACTCCTTCATCGGGCAGTACCAGGTGGACTGGCAGAACCTGTTCGCCGGCTCGGTGATCGCCACCATCCCGGTGATCATCCTGTTCGCCCTGATCGAGCGAAAGGTGGTCGGTGGCTTGACCGCCGGCTCGATCAAATAGTCCATCCCGGACACTCGGCCGCCACCCTGGGTGGCGGCCGAGCTATTACTTCGGTACGCGGGCCACGCAGAACACCGTCTGGCCGAACGGCGGGCGGATGAAACGCTCGATGAAGCGGGTCGTCGGGACCACCGTGCGGTCGTAGATCTTGACCAGGCGCGGGTCCGGGTAGCCGACGCCGCCCCGGCGCACGGCCGCCCACCAGGCGATGCCGCCCAGGAAATTGATCGGCTTGAGCACGTCGACGTCGAGCCCGGCCTTGGCGACCGTCCTGCCCAGGGTCTTGGGCGTGTAGCGCTGGACGTGGCCCACCTTGCGGTCGAAGTCTCCATAGAGCTGCATGTAGCCGGGCACCCAGATGATGATCCGCCCGCCCGGCTGCGTGACGCGGGCCAGCGAGCGCAGGGCTTCGGCGTCCTCCTCGATGTGCTCGAGGACGTTCATCATGACGACGGTGTCGACCTTGTTCTCGAGCGGGATGTCGGTGGGCAGCCCGAACTGCAGGACGCTGATGTCGTCGCGGTCCGCGAACCGCTTCCCCAGCTGCTCGACGCAGTAGGGGTCGAAGTCGCTCACGACCAGCCTGTCGAGGCGGGGCAGGAACTGCTCGGCGAAGTGGCCGAGCCCCGAGCCGATCTCCAGCATCGAACGGCCGACATGCGGGGCGACCATGTCGAACTCGTACTGCCGATAGTTCTTGGCCTCGTCCCCACCTAGGTGGTTCTCCAGGGCCTCGTCACCGGCCGCGGGTTGCACTACACGGTCGTACCCAGACATAGTCCTGTTCTTTCTTAGGGACTCACGGATTGCCCGAGTCTAATGCCCAAGTCGGGGCTCAGGATCACAGGATGTGCGAAACACCCTTCCCTGCGTGGCCTCCGATGCGGTGGAATCTGAGTCGCCATGGACGACGACGAGGCGATCGCGCGCTCGCTCGACGGTGACCTTGCGGCCTACGAGGCGCTGGTCGCCCGCTACAGCGCGCTCGCCCACCGCACCGCCGCCATGCTGGGCGCGGGCGACGAGGCCGAGGACGTGGTGCAGGAGGCGTTCGTCAAGGCGTTCCGGCATCTGGCGTCCTTTCGCAAGGAGTCGCCGTTCCGTCCGTGGCTGCTGCGCATCGTGGCCAACGAGACCCACAACCTGACCCGGTCGCGCGGGCGCAGGTCCGACCTGACGGTACGGCTCGGAGCCACGGCCGATCTCACGGCGCCCGACGATCCCGAGGGCGCGGCCGTGGCCACCGACCGGCGGGCGCGACTGCTGGCCGCGGTACGCGGGTTGCCCGAGCGGGAACGCCAGGCCGTGGTCTGCCGGTACTTCTTACAACTGACGGAAGCGGAAACGGCACAGGTGCTCGACTGGCCCGTCGGCACCGTCAAGTCCAGCACCCATCGCGGGCTGGCCCGGCTGAGGGAGGAGGTGGGCAATGAACTCGCCTGAGCCTTTCGACGACCTCGAGGCCGAACTCGTGGCACTCGGCGACCTCCTCGACGTCCCCAGCCCGCCTCCGGCCGACGTGGCCGCCGCCGTCCGCGCCCGCCTCGAACCCACGTCCGCCCCCGACGCCGAGCTGGGTGGCGGGCCCGATCCGGCGCATGGCCCCTTCACCGCGCCCGTCAGGCCGCACCCTCGGGCGCCGGGTCGGCGCGCGAGGTGGAAGATCGTGACGGCCGTGGTCATCGCCGTCATCGCGATCACGGCAGCCACACCCCAGGGCCGCGCAGCCGTGGTGCAGATCCTGCGTTTCGCCGGCATCGAGATCCAGATCGGCGACACCCCGCCCAAGGCGATCACCACCACCGCTCCCATGCCCGGCGAGCGGACCGTCCCGCCATCCGATGTCACCGGTTCGGTGAAGTTCCAGGTCAAGACCCTATCCAGGCTCGGCAGTCCCCGAAGCGTCACGGTCGCCGACAACGGCCGCGTGGTGTCGATGTTCTGGCCGGGCGGCATCAGGCTCGACCAGTTCGACGGCGGCCTGGACCCGGTCTTCTTCAAGAAACTCGGCCCGCCCTGGCCCGACTACGTCAAGGTCGGCGCGTACAACGCCTGGTGGCTCCCCGGTGAGCACCCCCTCGGCTACATCCGACGCCAGGACGGCACCGAAGTCCCCCTGCGCCAGGCGGGACCCACCCTCATCTGGCAGCAGGACACGATGAGCTACCGCCTGGAAGGCGTGAAGACCAGGGAAGAGGCCATCCGCATCGCCACGTCACTCCAATGAGCCCGTGAGCCAGTCATCCACGCCCTTGAGCAGCTCCTTGCGTACCGACTCTGGCGCCGTCGAAGACCGTACGGACTGCCGCGCCAGCTCGGCCACCTCCGCGTCGCTGAAGCCGTAGACGTCGCGAGCCAGCTCGTACTGGCGCAACAGCCGCGTGCCGAACAGCAACGGGTCATCGGCCCCCAGAGCGATCGGCACCCCCGCGTCGAACAACCGCCGCAGCGGCACGTCGGCGGCCCGCTCGGCCACCCCCAGACCCACGTTCGAGGTCGGGCAGATCTCGCAGCAGATCTGCCGGTCGGCCAGGCGTTTCATCAGCCATTCGTCCTCCGCCGCCCGCACCCCGTGCCCCACCCGGTCCGCGCCCAGGTCGTCCACGCACTGCGCCACGCTGCGCGGCCCCATCAGCTCGCCCCCGTGCGGCACGGCCAGTAGCCCACCGCGCTTGGCGATCCTGAATGCCCGCTCGAAATCCCGCGCCTGTCCCCGCCGCTCGTCGTTGGACAGCCCGAACCCCACCACGCCTTTGCCGGCGTAGTGCGTGGCGAGCCTGGCCAGCGTGTTGGCGTCGAGCGGGTGCCGGGTCCTGTTGGCCGCCACGATCACCGCGATCCCGATCCCCGCGTGCCCGGCCGCCTGACGCACCGCGTCCAGCATCAGCTCCAGCGTGGCCGTCAGCCCGCCGAACCGCTGCGCGTACCCCGAAGGGTCCACCTGGATCTCCAGCCACCGTGACCCGGCCGCCACCTCGTCCTCGGCTGTCTCACGCATCAGCCGGTAGACGTGCTCGGGCCGGGTCAGCACGGACCTGGCGATGTCGTACAGCCGCTGGAACCTGAACCACCCGCGCTCGTCCGTGGCCCGCAACTTCGGCGGCCAGTCCTGCTCCAGGGCGTCGGGCAGGTGCAGCCCCTGGTCCCTGGCCAGCTCGATCAGCGTCGAGTGCCGCATCGAGCCGGTGAAGTGCAGGTGGAGATGGGCCTTGGGAAGCAGGTGAAGGGGCCGTGACATCTGCATATCTTGCCACTCAACCTCAGACGGTACGGATGAGGTCTGGCTGGGGATCAAGAATGCATGATCCCCGAGGGGTGCGGCATCGGGCAGGGATGGCGCGCGACGCTCGCCGCCCTGGCGCTGGCGGTGACGGCCCTCATCATCTACGCGATCTTCTCCTCGGGCTTCGGGCGTCCCCAGCGTGCCGGCGTCGTGACGCCCCAGCCCGTGCCTGTTTCGACCGGCCGTCCCGCCGCGGCCGCCCGTGTGCCGGAGGCCTCTCTCGCGGTGGTCTCCGACAACTTCTGGTTCACCTACCTGCCCGCCGGGCTCGAACGCGACGGCGGGGGAGCGATCAAGCCGGAACCTGGCGTCGACGGCGGCCGGGCCAGGTTCGGATCGGCTGACAGGTTCGTCGAAGCGCAGGTCGAGCACGGCACCGTGGCCGCCGACTGGGCGAGCTACCGCAAGCGGGTCGCCGTACGGGATGCCCGGGCCACCACCGTACGAGGCAGGCCCGCGGTGGTCGGCGGGCATCCGAGCGGCGGCCGGATGATCGTCTGGCTGGAACGCGTGGGCACGGGCGCGTGGATCCGCGTCAGTGACTCGCTCAGCAGGGAACTTGTCGCTATCGCCGCTTCGGTCAAGGCTCCTGTAGGAGACTAGCCGCCTCCGTCCAGGCTGCTGTAGTCCTGTAGGACACCTGGACATCAACTCACGTCATGGGGGGTCGATGCGGCGTCTGGCAGCGGTGCTCCTCATATTCACGCTCACAGCGTGCGGCGGCGGTGACGATGTGCCGCAACCCCAGGCCACGTCCCCGCCGCCCAAACCGGTCACGACGCGCAAATCCGGCTCGCTGGCCTGCGGCGCCACCAGAGTGCAGTTCTCCGCCAAGCCCGCGGGACTGACCCGGGCGGGATCGTTCGCCCGCCTGGCGTCGCTCAACCGGCCGCTTGAGGTCAGGGGCGTGATCTGGCGGGAGAACGACGAGCAGGTGTACGTCGGGGTGGTGTGCGGAGTGCGCACGGCCGAGCAGTTCGCCACGCTGGTCGCCGGGTCGACGCTGACGGCGTACAAAGGCAGGCCGGCCTTGCGCTGGATCACGCGTACGGGGCTGCGGAACTTCATGTGGCTGGAGCGGCCGGGCACCGCGGTCTACATCGGCGCGACACCCGGCCTGGCCACCCAGATCAAGCAGATCGCCGCCGGAGTCACGCAGACCCCGGCGCACTGAGGTCTCAGCGGGCCTCGGACAAGAGCTTGCCCAGGCGGCTGACGCCCTCCACCAGGTCGTCGTCGCCCAGCGCGTAGGACAGGCGGAAGTAGCCCGGCGTGCCGAACGCCTCCCCCGGCACGACCGCGACCTCGGCCTCCTCCAGGATCAGCTCCGCCAGCTCACCGGACGACTGGAGCCGCCTGCCGCGCAGTTCCTTGCCGATCAGCTCCTTGACCGACGGGTACGCGTAGAACGCTCCCTTCGGCTCAGGGCAGAACACGCCCGGGATCTCGTTGAGCATCCGCACCATCGTCTGGCGGCGCCGGTCGAACGCCGTGCGCATCTCCGCCACCGCAGACAGGTCGCCGGAGACCGCGGCCAGCGCGGCGATCTGGGCCACGTTGGAGACGTTGGAGGTGGCGTGCGACTGCAGGTTGGTCGCGGCCTTGACCACGTCGGCGGGGCCGATCAGCCAGCCCACGCGCCAGCCGGTCATCGCGTACGTCTTGGCCACCCCGTTGAGGATCACGACCCGGTCGCCCAGCTCCGGGACGGCCGTGGCGATGCTGGTGAACTCGGCGCCGCCGTACACGAGATGCTCATAGATCTCGTCGGTGACGACCCACAGGCCGTGCTCGGCCGCCCAGCGGCCGATCGCCACCGTCTCCTCGCGCGAGTGGACCGCGCCGGTCGGGTTGGACGGCGAGACGAACAGCAGCACCTTCGTACGCTCGGTGCGCGCGGCCTCGAACTGCTCGACGCTCGGCAGGTAGCCGGTGGACTCATCGGTCACGACGTCGACCTGAACGCCCCCGGCCAGCTTGATCGCCTCGGGGTAGGTCGTCCAGTAGGGGGCGACGACCAGGACCTCGTCGCCGGGGTCGAGCAGCGTCGCGAACGCCTCGTACACGGCCTGCTTGCCACCGTTGGTGATCAGCACCTGCGCCGGCTCGGCGGCGTAGCCGGAGTCGCGCCGCGTCTTGGCGGCGACCGCCTGCCTGAGCTCGGGGAGGCCGGCCGCGGGGGTGTACTTGTGGAAGCGGGGCTGGCGTGCCGCCTCGATCGCCGCCTCGACGATGTAGCCGGGCGTCGGGAAGTCGGGCTCGCCCGCGCCGAAGCCGATGACCGGGCGTCCTGCGGCCTTCATCGCCTTCGCCTTGGCGTCCACGGCGAGCGTGGCGGACTCGGAAATCGCGGAGATTCTTGCGGAGATGCGGGATCGGCTGGACATGCGTCCATGCTCCCACGCGGTTGTGACCTGGGCGATCAGTATTCGGTTCGACGTACCTGGCATTCCCCCGTATGCTTTCGCCTGGTCCTGCCGCCGCATGTCGGCGAGCGGTTCGGTCCAGACAGTGACTCGACCAGGGTAGTGTGGTTGACGACATAGGGCACTGGCGCAATTGGTAGCGCACCGGTCTCCAAAACCGGCGGTTGGGGGTTCGAGTCCCTCGTGCCCTGCGAGTGCGGTCCGCGCAATAATGGCGTGTAAGCGCGCCGCAAGACTGCGTTGGATACGACAGATTCAGGTGAGGACTGTGGCGATCGACACGCGCGGCGAGACCGCAGGCAAGCCGAGTGGCGAGAAGAAGACACGCACTTCACCTGCCCTTTTCTATCGGCAGGTCGTCAACGAGCTTCACAAGGTCATCTGGCCGACACGCAAGGATCTCATCACCTATACGACGGTCGTTCTGATATTCGTTCTGATCATGGTTGCGATCGTGTACGGGCTCGACGCTGCGCTGGGATGGGCGGTCCTCCGCGTCTTCGGCGGATCCTGACCCAGACGCCGCCGGTGTCGCCCTGACGGAGTCGCCAATCGATACGAGCGAAAGAGGAAGAGTCACCGTGTCCGAGGAATCAGTTCCGGCGGAGGGGTCCCGCGACGAGTGGGGCGACGAGCTGGAAGAGGCCACTGAGGAGGCCGCCGAGGCGGCCATCGAAGAGGCCGAGACCGCGGCGAGCGACGAGGCGGCCGAGGTCGAGGCTCCTGCCGTCGAGGACGGTGCGGTTCTTCCCGACGTCGACCCCGTCGAGGAGTTCAAGAGCTCGCTGCGCGGCCAGCCCGGCGAGTGGTACGTGATCCACTCCTACGCCGGTTACGAGAACCGGGTGAAGTCCAACATCGAGAGCCGCAACGTGTCGCTCAACATGGAGGACTACATCTTCCAGGTCGAGGTGCCCACGCACACCGTCCAGGAGTTCAAGAGCGGCAAGAAGGTGCCGGTCAAGGAGCGGGTGCTGCCCGGCTACGTGCTGGTGCGCATGGAGCTGACCGACGAGTCCTGGGCCGCCGTGCGCAACACGCCCGGCGTGACCGGCTTCGTGGGCCTGTCCAACAAGCCGAGCGCGCTCAGCCTCGACGAGGTCGCCAAGTTGCTGGCGCCCGAGCCGTCCGAGGAGAGCAAGAAGGCCGCGGCCAAGACGACCGCGGGCCCGACGGTCGAGTTCGAGATCGGCGAGTCGGTCACGGTCATGGACGGCCCGTTCGCCACGCTGCCGGCCTCGGTGAGCGAGATCAGCCCCGAGTCGCAGAAGCTCAAGGTGCTCGTCTCGATCTTCGGCCGCGAGACTCCGGTCGAGCTCTCGTTCAACCAGGTCTCGAAGATCTAAGACGATCACATACACTTAGACGTTCGGTCGGCCGCCTTGTCGCGAGGGCGGCCTCCGACATGTCCGGGCCGCATCCGCGGCTCTGACGGCATCGCAATCAGGACCCGGAGAAGGACAAATGCCTCCGAAGAAGAAAATTGCCGCGCTGGTCAAGGTGCAGCTCCCTGCTGGCCAGGCCACCCCGGCGCCGCCGGTGGGTACCGCGCTCGGTCCCCACGGCGTCAACATCATGGACTTCGTCAAGCAGTACAACGCTGCGACGGAGGCCCAGCGGGGCAACATCATCCCCGTTGAGATCACCATTTTCGAAGACCGCAGCTTCACCTTCATCACGAAGACGCCTCCGGCGCCCGAGCTGATCAAGAAGGCCCTGGGTCTCGACAAGGGCAGCGCGGTCCCGCACCGCGACAAGGTCGGCAAGCTCAGCCGCGAGCAGCTGCGCAGCATCGCCGAGACGAAGATGCCCGACCTCAACGCCAACGACGTCGAAGCGGCCGAGAAGATCATCGCCGGCACCGCCCGGTCGATGGGCATCACCGTCGCCGAGTAACACCCGTACCGATCCGTGGGTGGGCTTTCTTCGACGAAGGCCCGCACCGTGGGAGGGCCCTGGGGCCCGCATGACCACTCAGGAGTAAAGACAATGCAGCGCAGCAAAGCGCACAAGGACGCGACCGCCAAGGTCGACCGCGACAAGCTCTACTCGCCCGCCGACGCCGCGAAGCTGGCCAAGGAGACGTCGACCACCAAGTTCGACGCCACCGTCGAGGTCGCGCTGCGGCTGGGCGTCGACCCTCGCAAGGCCGACCAGATCGTGCGCGGCACGGTCAACCTCCCGCACGGCACCGGCAAGACCGCCCGGGTCCTGGTCTTCGCGACCGGTGACCGTGCCGAGGCAGCCCGCGAGGCGGGCGCCGACATCGTCGGCGCAGACGAGCTGATCGACGAGATCGCCAAGGGCAACCGGCTCAGCGAGTTCGACGCCGTGGTGGCCACACCGGACATGATGGGCAAGGTCGGGCGTCTGGGCCGGGTGCTCGGTCCGCGCGGTCTCATGCCCAACCCGAAGACCGGCACCGTGACGCCCGACGTCGCCAAGGCCGTGACGGAGATCAAGGGCGGCAAGATCGAGTTCCGCACCGACCGCCAGGCCAACCTGCACTTCATCATCGGCAAGACGTCGTTCGACGAGCGCAAGCTCATCGAAAACTACGCCGCCGCCCTGGACGAGGTGCTGCGGCTCAAGCCGTCGGCGGCCAAGGGCCGCTACCTGAAGAAGGTCACCTTCTCCACGACGATGGGCCCGGGCGTCCCGGTCGACCCCAACATCACCCGCGGCCTCACCTCAGAGGTCGAGGGGTAGTAGCTGTTTTGTGAGAGCCTCGCCCGATCTCTCGGGCGGGGCTCTTTTTCTTTTGGTACGGCAAGCCGTGGCGACCGCCACCCGCCGTACGTGGCCGACGGCCTCCAGGAAAACGGCCTCTGACCGGTGCGGGGCCGGGCGCCGCTACGTGCGCCCCATTGAACGGCCATGCGTGTGGACAGGTTGTGCAGGAAATGTGTGGGCAGTGTGGGGGATAACCCCAAGGCCGGGTAGTTAAGGTTCGGGCCTGGCCGTCAAGGTTTGTTGGTGTGTGGGTGCTGGGCCGGTGCTGTTGATCGTGATGTTGGTGATCGGTGTGCTGGTCCGGGGGCGGTGGGGGTCGGCTTT
>NZ_JBICRM010000032.1:0-116103 GCF_043197025.1 Nonomuraea marmarensis | reverse complement strand
AGCACGGCCTGTCGGCCTTCGACGCGATCCACCGCGCCTTCACCGGCAACCTGTGGATGCCGCCCGTCGCACTCGACGCCTGATCAGCTCGTATCACGCAACGTCACAGATCCTTCTGATTGCTTACCCAGAAGTTGTCGGCCACGCGCTCGCCCTGCAGCAGCTCCGAGAACAGGTCCTCCCACAGCGGCATCACCAGCTCAGGCGCATACGCCCGCGACGTCTTGGCCGCCGCCCGCCCCATGCGCACCCGCAGTTCCCTGTCCGCGATGACCCGGTTCAGCGCGGCGGCCAGCGCGTGTACGTCCCTGGGCGGCACGAGCACCCCGTCCACGCCGTCGGTCAGCACGTCCCTGGGCCCCGTCGGGCAGTCGAAGGCGACCACGGGCAGCGCGTGCGTCATGGCCTCGATCATCACCATGGGCAGGCCCTCGAACCGGGAGCTCAACGCGTACACGGAGGCGTCGGTGAGCTCCTTCTCCAGCCGATCGGTGCGCCCCGGCAAAGTCACGTGCTCGCCCAGCCCGTACTGCTCGATCAGCCCGCTCAGCTGGGCCTTGCGCGGCCCGGTGCCGAAGATGCGCAGCCGCCAGTCGGGATGTTCGGGCGCGACCTGCGCGAAGGCCTCGATGAGCAGGTCGAACCCCTTCTGCGGCACCAGCCGCCCGGCCGCGATCAGGACGGGATTCACCTGCTGGGAACGTTCCTGATCGACCTGATGGACCGCGTTCGGAATCTGCACGATCGGGGTCGTGGGCAGCAGGCGCTGGTATTCGAGCCGGTTCGTGCGCGTCAGCACGGTGATCGCGTCGAATCGCTCGTAGTGGCGGGCGATCTCCCTGCGGATGCTCTCGGGATAGGCCGTCAGGTTCATGTGCTCCTGGGCGACCCTGACGACGGTGCCGGGGGTACGGCGGGCGGAGATCAGGTTCAGGGCGGGGCGGGTGGTCACCAGGATGCCGTCGCGCAACTTGGAGACGTAGTCCATCGCGGCCCACTCCACCCGCTCCGTGAAGTAGTCGGCGGCGAACTCCCCGCGCGGCACGATCTTCCCCCGTACTCTGCGCCAGGCCTTGCGCCCGATCGAGTCCGGCTGCCTGCCGGCGCGCTGGTCCACGAGCGTGGTGATCGAGATCCGCGGGTCCAGCGAGAACTGGGGATTATTGCGCCGCCGTACCAGGCTGACCAGCTCGACCTCGTGCCCCGCCGCGGCCATCGCGTTGGCCTGGTTGACGACCGTGCGGATGGTGCCGCCCATGCCGTACGCGTGCAGCATGAGGTAGCGGATCTTCACTTGACGTACCCCCAGGTCCGGCAGATGGGTTTCAGTACGTCAGGGACCTGGTCCGCGGTGGGGAGCTCACGTGCGGGTTGCACGGTGCCGGAGCGGATCTTGTCGCGCCAGTCCCCGAGGCCCTTCTGCAGTACGGGCTGCTTGCCGTACGAGAGCATCCGCGACTCCCACTCCAGGCCCAGGAACTCGCAGATCTCGCGGGTCACCCGCTCCGGCTCGGCGCTGAGCTCCTCGTACCTGACGGTCAGGCCGGGCAGTGCCGCCCTGGCTCGCTGAACGGCCTTCATGTATCGCAACGCGTCCAGCGCGGCCTCCTCGGCGGTGCGTTTGTCGGGGCTGGCCTCGTGCCAGGACGTCGCGATCGAGGCGGGGTGACGCAGCAGGAAGACGAACCGCGCGTCGGGCCAGCAGGCGGCGATGCGCTGGTAGGCGAAGGCGTTCGCGGGAGTCTTGTCCACGATGAATCGTTTGCCGCTGCGTACCAGCTCTCTGTGCAGGACCCGGTCCCACAACAGGTGCTCCAGATCGGACTGGTTGTGCCCGAGCGCCGCCATCGCCTTGGCTGCCAGGGTGGTGTCGAACTGCACCCGCAACCGCCGTACGTGCAGCTCATGGGGGGCGTGCAGGGCCGAGTGGGCGTTGAGTATCGCGCGCAGCAGGGTGGAGCCGGATCGCACGGGCGACAGCAGGAACACGGGGGCTTCGAGCAACCGGTCGGTTAGCGGATCCGCGGGCGGTCTGATCTCGGGGACAGGCGGGGCGGATGACGCTTTCCCTACCCGTTCGATCTGGAATCCGGTGAACCTGACCAGCGCTTTGTTCATTTTGCGCTGCCAGTTCATGCCGAGGCAGACTACCGACCGATCCTGGTAATTCCCTGGCAACGATAAACAGCATCTATCGTTCGCCAGATGGCCGTACGTCTACTGATCCGCGCGCTCGCCCCCTCAGCCTGTTAGCGTTACCGCCAAGGGGGTGGGCCACGGTGAAAGCCAAGAACGGCAGACCTGCGGTGCTCATGGACGTCGCCGTGCTCGCCGGAGTCTCGGCCATGACGGTCTCGCGCGTGCTCAACGCCCCCGACCTGGTGCGGGCCGAGACCAGGGCCCGGGTGCTGGCCGCCGTCAAGGAGCTGGACTACCGGCCCAACCAGGCCGCCCGCCAGCTCGTCACCGGCCGCTCCGGCGTGCTCGGCGTGGTCAGCATCGACACCACCCTCTACGGCCCCGCCTCCACGCTCTACTGCATCGAGCAGGCCGCCAGGCACGCCGGCTACAACGTCAGCATCGCCAGCCTCAGCTCGCTCAACCGCACGTCGATGGAGGAGGGCGTGCAACGGCTGCGCGCCCAGGCGGTGGACGGCGTGATCATCGTCGCGCCGCACGAGTCCGCCGCCGACGGGCTGCGCCACCTGCCGCCCGAGATGCCGGTCGTGGCGGTCGACGCCGGCGACGACATCCCGGTGCCCGTGGCAAAGGTGGACCAGCGGGCCGGGGCCGCCCGGGCGACCAGGCACCTGCTCAGCCTCGGTCACCGGACCGTGTGGCACGTGGCGGGGCCCGCCGACTGGCTCGACGCCAACGGGCGCATCGAGGGCTGGCGCGGCGTGCTGGAGTCCGCGGATCGGCCGGTGCCCGAGATCCTGCGCGGCGACTGGAGCGCGCGCTCCGGCTACCAGCTCGGCCGCCGCCTGGCGCAGGAGCCGGAGGTCACCGCCGTGTTCGTGGCCAACGACCAGATGGCGCTCGGCGTGTTGCGGGCGCTGCGCGAGGCCGGGCGGCGGGTGCCCGAGGACGTGAGCGTGGCGGGGTTCGACGACATCCCCGAGTCCGCGTATTTCTGGCCGCCGCTGACGACCGTGCGGCAGGACTTCGGCGAGGTCGGCAGGTACGCGTTCCACATGCTGCTGGACCGGATGGCGGGCGCCGAGCCCGAGCCGCGGCGGCTGGTCGAGCCCGAGCTCGTCGTCAGGGAGAGCACCGGCGCCGCGCCTGCGGTCAGCCGAGCCTGATCACGTTCCAGGAGACCGGGGGCAGCAGGACGCGCATCGGGTCGTGTTCGACGTCCGCGTTCGGCCTGGGCGCGATCCGGTCGGGCGCGTCGGCCGTGTTGCGCGCGTACACGTCGGCGTCCGTCAGGGTGGTGGCCTGCACGATGCGGGCGCCGCTGCCGAGTGCGCGGGCGTCGATCTCCAGGGAGAGCGGCCGGTCGGCCGAGCGGTTGACGGCGAACAACGTCGTGCCCTCCTCCCCGTGCGTGGCCACCGCGTGCAGCAGCGGCACCTCGCCGTACTGGGCCGTCTCGTACGACGGCGACACCGGCTCCACCCGCAGCACGTCGCCCGCCGCGTGCTTTGACGCCTGCGCGAACGGATGGAACGTGGTCTGCCGCCACGCCCGCCCGCCGGGCTCCGTCATGATGGGCGCGATCACGTTCACGAGCTGGGCCAGCGACGCGGCGGTCACCCGGTCGCTGTTGCGCAGCAGCGTGATGAGCAGCCCGCCGAACGCCACGGCGTCGGCCAGGTGGTAGTGGTCCTCCAGCAGCCGCGGCGCGACCGGCCAGTCGCGCGGCGGCTCGGCCGCCTGGTGGCGTGACAGGTACCAGATGTTCCACTCGTCGAAGGAGATGTCGATCTTCTTGCGGGACTTCAGCCGGGCCCCGACGTGGTCGGCGGTGGCCGTGACCGCGGAGATGAAGTACTCCATGTCGGTCGAGCAGGCCAGGAAGCTGCCGAGGTCGCCGTCCTTCTCCTCGTAGTAGGCGTGGCAGGAGATGTAGTCCACCACGTCGTACGCCTCCTCCAGCACCGTGGCCTCCCACGCGCCGAACGTCGGCATGCCGGAGCCCGAGCTGCCGCAGGCCACCAGCTCGAGACCGGGGTCCACCATGCGCATGGCGCGGGCGGTCTCGGCGGCGAGCCGGCCGTACTCGCGGGCCGTCTTGTGGCCGGTCTGCCAGGGGCCGTCCAGCTCGTTGCCCAGGCACCACATCCTGATGCCGTGCGGCTCCTTGGCGCCGTTGGCGACGCGCAGGTCGGACAGCGCGGTGCCGGACGGGTGGTTGCAGTATTCGAGCAGGTCCAGGGCCTCCGCGATGCCTCGGGTGCCGAGGTTGAGCGCCATCATCGGCTCGACGCCCGCCTTGCGGCACCAGCGGACGAACTCGTCCACGCCGACCTCGTTCGTCTCGGTGCTGTGCCAGGCCAGGTCGAGCCGGCGTGGCCGCTGGGAGAGCGGGCCGATGCCGTCCTCCCACTTGTAGCCGGAGACGAAGTTGCCGCCCGGGTAGCGGACCGTGGACACCCCCAGCTCCCTGGTCAGGTCCAGCACGTCGGCGCGGAAGCCGTCGCCGTCGGCCGACGGGTGGTCCGGCTCGAAGATGCCGGTGTAGACGCATCGCCCCAGGTGTTCGACGAACGTGCCGAAGGTGCGCCGGCTTACCGGGGCGACCCTGAAGGCGGGATCAAGGGTGAGCTTGGCCTGATGCACGGAGGGGACTCCTGGTTTCGCGGGCGTTACGTGATCCCGATTGTTAGCGTTATCACTTGATCGGGTCAAGGGGCCCGTCGCCGGGTCCGGCTCCCGGGAAGCGCTTGCGGCCTGGGCCTTGACATGCTTGGTGTTACCGCTAACACTCGGGTAACCCCAACGAAACAACCGGGGTCCGCGCGGCGGCCTGCGCAACCTGGCGGCTCGCACCGTCACCTCTGCGCGCCTTCACGGCTGCCCCGAACCCTCTGATGTTAGCGAGAACATGGCCAAGCACTAGCTCGGTAGGAAGAGGCCATCGTGCAAGATCCCCCCGACATCTCCCGCCGGCATCTCCTCGGCGGCAGCCTCGCCCTCCTCGGCGCCGCCGCGACGGGTTGCGCCATCCCCGTCGGACTCGGCTCGGCCCAGACCCGCGTCCAGTACTGGCACTTCCTGGGCGCGAGCGACGGCATCATCATGAACAAGATGGTCGGGGCGTTCGCCAAGGACAATCCGGGCATCTTCGTCGAGGAGAACGTGCTCGCCTGGGGTGAGCCGTACTACACGAAGATCGCGATGGCGGGCTCCGGCGGCCGCTCGCCCGACCTGGCCACCTTCCACCTGGCCCGGCTGGCGGGGATCGGCGCGGGGCAGATCCTCGACCCCATCGACGTGAAACTGCTGGAGGAGAACGGCCTGCGCGCCGCCGACTTCAGCCCGCCGATCTGGGAGCGGGCCCACCTGGACGGGGTGCTGTACGCGATCCCGTTCGACGCCCACCCGATGGTGCAGTACTACAACACCGACATCTGCGGCAAGGCTGGACTGCTCGGCTCGGACGGCAAGCTGCTGCCCACCAAGGGCCCCGACCAGTTGGTGGCCGCGCTGCGCAAGGCCAAGGAGGCGATGGGCGGCAAGCCGCCGCTGGCCTTCGACACGCTCGGCCTGGGCACGGTGGGTCCCTGGCGGGTGTGGTGGTCGCTCTATCCGCAGAGCGGCGGCACGCTGCTGTCGGACGACGGGACGAAGATCACGATCGACGACGGCAAGGCGCTGGAGGCGCTGCGGTTCATGCGCATGCTCGGGCAGGAAGGGCTGTGCGACACGCGTACGGACTACGGCGCGTCCGTGGCCAACTTCACCAACGGCCAGGCGGCTTTCCTGTGGAACGGCGACTGGGAGACCACCGGGCTCAAGGAACGCGGGACGCCGTTCAGCATGACGCGCTTCCCCAGCGTCTTCGGCACCGGGTCCGCGCAGGCCGACTGCCACTCGTTCGTGCTGCCGCACCAGCGCAACCGTGATCCCGAGGTCGAGCGGGCCACGTACCGGTTCATCGCCTACCTCGTCAAGAACAGCGCCGACTGGGCGGTCGCCGGGCACGTGCCCGCGTACCTGCCCACCCTGGAGCAGCCCGACTACCTCGCGCTGCAGCCGCAGTCGGAGTACCGGTCGGTCATCACCGAGGTCGCGCTCGATCCCCAGGTGTGGTTCGCCGGCTCGGCCTCGCGGTTGTGGCTCGAGTTCGGCGACGCGTTCTCCCCGGTCATCACCGGGCAGCGCACGCCGGAGGACGGCCTGGCCGCGGCCAAGGCCTCGCTCAACAGGCTGCTGTCCGCCCCGAACCCCTTCCCCGACCAGGAGCGATGATGACGACCACCGTCGCGGCCCGCGCGACCGCCGCCCCCGTCGCCAAGGTCAAGGTCCGGCGTGCCTGGACGCAGCACGGGCTGCTGTTCGTCGCCCCCTTCCTGCTCATCTACGTGGCCTTCCTGGTCTGGCCGACCGTGCTCGGCTTCCGGATGAGCCTGTCGAGCGTCAACATCGCGGGCTCCAACGACAGGCTCGTCGGGTTCGGCAACTACGCCGAGGCGTTCGGCGACCCCCGGATGTGGCACTCGTTGTGGAACACGCTGGTCTTCACCGTGCTGAGCACGATCCCGCTGGTGCTACTCGGGCTCGGGTTCGCGCTGCTGGTGCACCACCTGCGGTTCGTGCAGTGGTTGTGGCGGCTGTCGTTCTTCGGGCCGTTCCTGCTGCCGTCGGCCGTGGTGGCGCTGCTGTGGCTGCAGATGATCTACCCGCCCGACTACGGCCTGCTCAACGGCACCCTGAGCACCGACACGTTGTGGCTGGGCGACCCGTCCATCGCCATGTGGTCGATGGTGCTGACCACGGTCTGGTGGACGGTGGGCTTCAACTTCCTGCTCTACCTGGCCGCGTTGCAGTCGATCCCGCAGCACCTGTACGAGGCTGCCGCCATCGACGGCGCCTCCGCCTGGGACAAGCTGCGCTCCATCACGTTGCCCATGCTCGGCCGTACGACCGCGCTCATCGTGGTGCTGCAACTGCTGGCCTCGCTGAAGGTCTTCGACCAGATCTACCTGATGACCGGCGGCGGCCCCGAGGACTCCACCAGACCGATCATCGAGTACGCCTACGACGTCGGCTTCACCGGTTACCGCATCGGTTACGCGTCGGCCGTCTCGTACATCCTGTTCGTCCTCATCGTCATCGTCTCCCTGGGCCAGCTCCGGCTGTTCCGCAAGCGGGCGGAGGTCTCGTCATGACCAAGCGGTTCAGCTTCAGCCAACTCGTCCTGCTGGTGGCGGCGCTGGTGCTGGCGGCCATCTGGATCGCGCCCATCGCCTGGGCCGTGGCCACCTCGCTCAAGCCCGAGTCCGAGACCACCGTGGTGCCGCTGCAGTGGTTCGGCAGCGAGATCACCTTCGACTCGTACGCGCTGGTCCTGGGGACCGGGGGCATCGTCAAGTGGGCGATCAACTCGACGGTTACCGCCGTGATCGTGACGTTCATGACCGTGTTGTTCTCGGCGATGGCGGCCTACGGGTTCGCGCGTACGCAGTTCAAGGGGCAGCGGGTGCTGCTGGCGGTGATCCTGGCCGGGATCATGGTGCCGCCGCAGGTGCTGATCGCGCCGCTGTTCGCGGAGATGGTCTCGCTCGGGCTGGTGGACACGTGGTGGGCGGTCATCCTGCCGCAGGTGGCCGCGCCGCTGATCGTGTACATCCTGTTCAAGTTCTTCCAGGACGTGCCGCCGGAGCTGGAGCAGGCGGCGTTCGTGGACGGGGCGGGGCGCTGGCGGGTGTTCTTCACGATCGTGTTGCCGCTGTCGCGGCCCGTGCTGGCCGCGGTGTCGATCTTCACGTTCATCACCACGTGGAACAACTTCCTCTGGCCGTTCCTGGTGTCCACCGACCCGAACACGATGACGTTGCCGGTGGGGCTGGCGAACGTGGTGCAGGGGACGTTCGGGCTGCGGTACGCGCAGATCATGGCCTCGGTGGTGCTGGCCGGGCTGCCGCTGCTGGTGGTGTTCGTGCTGTTCCAGCGGCAGATCATCCGCGGCGTCGCGCACACGGGCCTCGCGGGGCAGTGAGCTACTCCAGGTAACGCGCCAGGTCTTCCTGCGTGTCGGGAACGAGTCAGCAGGGCGGCGGCTCTGACCGGGGCGTCCCCTGGCAGGCGCCGCTTGCTGATCTTGGTGGCCAGTGTGGCCAGTGTGGCCAGGTCGCCGTAGGGGAGCGGCGCGGGCCCGGTGGCGGTGAGGAGGCTCCTGATCTCGTCGCGGGCCCGCTGTGGTGCGTCCTCGCCATGCAGGTTGACCAGCGCGAGCGCCGCCGCGTCCCGTACGAGCTCGGGCGTCGCGGGATCGGCGGCCAGGCGCACCAGGACGCGTGCTTCGACCTGGGCCACTTCACCTGGTCGAGATCGCCGAGCGGATCGTCCATGCGCGAGATGGGTGCCTTGCCGGGGATCAGCCGGTTTCGGGTGACCCGGCGCTGGTACCGGCCATGTTCCTGGCCCTACAAGATTCAATTAGATGATCTATAGTACGTGGCCTGATTGACGACCATTGAACGAAAGTGCCCGTCATCGAGCCGAAGGGACCGTTCATGCCGAAGGAGAGCGAGAGCACCGAGGTCGTCGTCATCGGGGCAGGCCCGGCCGGCCTGACCCTGGCCAACCTGCTCCGGCAGGCCGGAGTCGCCTGCGTGGTCCTGGAACGGCAGAGCCGGTCGTACGTGGAACAGCGGCAACGTGCGGGCGTGCTCGAATACGACGGCGCGCGTGTCTTCGAGGACTGGGGACTGGGCGACAGCGTTCTGGCCGGCATGCCGCACGACAGCATGTTCGAGATCCGCGTCGACGGGGAGCCGCGCTACCTCGACATTCCCACCCTGTCGGGCGGCAGGACAGGCCGGATCGTCCCGCAGCAAATCCTCGTCGGGCGCCTCATCACGACCTATCTCGAAGGCGGGGGAGACCTGAGGTTCGACGCGACCGAGGTGACCCCGTACGACCTCGACGGCGCCCGTCCGAAGGTCACCTACCGCGACTCCGACGGGGACTTACGCGAGATCGCCTGCGACTACGTCGCCGGGTGCGACGGCTACCACGGCGTCAGCCGCGCCAGCGTGCCCGCACAGGCTCTGACCACGTACTCCTACGACCACGGCATTGGCTGGTTCACCGTGCTCGCCGACGTGCCGCCGCCGCGCTACCCGCTCTTCGCGATCACCTCCTACGGCTTCGCCAGCAGTTCCCGCGAGGCCCGGTCGCCAGCCGCTTCTACCTCGAATGCGCACCGGACGACGTCCTCGACGACTGGACCGACGAGCGGATCTGGACGCAGTTACGGCTCCGCCTCGGTGACGAGGGCCTGCCCACCGGCACGATCACCGAGAAGGCCGTCGTGGAGATGCGCAGCTTCGTCTCCGATCCGATGCGGTACGGCAGGCTCTTCCTCGTCGGAGACGCTGCGCACATCATCACCCCCATGGGCGGCAAGGGGATGAACCTCGCGATCGCCGATGCCAACGTGCTCGCCCACGCGCTGCGTGCGGCCGTGCACGACGGCGACGACGAGCAACTCGCCGCGTACTCCGCCACCTGCCTCAAGCGGGTGTGGAACCATCAGGAGTTCTCCCGTTGGATGACGGAAATGACCCACGAGGCGGGTGACGACACGCTGGCCGGGTCGTTCCGCCGCCAGTTGGCGAGGGCGCGCCTGGACCGGCTGTTCACCTCCGACCTCGCGGCCCGCGCCTTCGCCGACATGATGGCGGGCGGCGACGCCCACGACAAGTAGCGGCGTACCCCGATCGCGCGCCTGGCCGGCACGCGGATCTGCGAGCGGCGTACGGACGGCAGTGCGGGGACCGTCTATCGGACGGGTCCCCCGGTCGAGCCGGTGTCCGGTTGCTTCACGAACGTGTCATCGTGCGCCAAAGTTTGTGACCCTTGCAGTCCTTTCTGTCCGAATTGGGGTATTCGACGACAAGGCCGCGGCCCGGAGTGGGTGCGGTCGTCGATAGGGGAGGATCAATGCGAACCGAGGGACAGCTGAGTCCTGAGATGCAGCGGTGCATCGACGCGTGCATGGAGAGTCACAGCTCCTGCGAGCAGACCATGAGCTACTGCCTGCAGCAGGGTGGCCGGCATGTCGACATGGCGATGATGGGCGCGCTCATGGACTGTTCGGACATCACCCGCCTGTGTGCGGACATGACGATGCGCCGGTCGCCGATGGCGATGGAGATGGCCCGGATGTGTGCCCAGGTGGCCGCCAAGTGCGCCGAGGCGTGCATGGCCATGAGCGGTGATGCGACGATGAAGGGCTGTGCCGACAAGTGCAGGGCCTGCGCCGACGCGTGCAAGGCCATGGCGGCCATGCGGGCCTGAGAGCCCGCCCGAGTCCCGGCCGGCGCCTTTCCCGATCATCGCGAAAGGCGCCGGCTGGACGGAATCGGTGACGAAGACGCACCATCCACACCGGCGCGCGCATCCGCCCGCTCGACGGCGAGCCGGGCGCCCGGAAAGCAGAGCCTTCCATTTCGGCGTAGCGTACTGTTTTCGGTCATAATCAAGGAGTTTTCGACCTTTGGAGGGGCGACGCATGGGTGACGAGGACAGGTGGTTCGCGGGCATCGATACCAGCACACCCAACCTCGCCCGGATGCACGACTACTTCCTCGGTGGCAAGGACAACTTCGCCGTCGACCGGGAGGCGGCCGAGGCGGTGCTGGCCATCGCGCCGGAGGTCCGGGTCATGGCGCAGGAGCATCAGGCGTTCCACGTACGCGTGATCCGGTTTCTCCTGGAGCAGGGCATCACCCAGTTCATCAACGTGGGCTCGGGGCTGCCCACCGTACTCAACACGCATGAACTGGCCCGATCTCTCGTACCCGACACCCGCGTGGCCTACGTCGACACCGACCCGGTGGTGCTCACCCACGGCAGGGCGATCCTCGCCAGGGCGCCCGGGGTCTCCGTCGTCGAGGGTGACGTCATGCGTCCCGCCGAACTGCTCGCCGACCCCGATCTGCGTCAGGTGATCGACCTCGATCAGCCGGTGGCGCTGTTGCTGTTCGTCGTCCTGCAGTACATTCCGGACAGCAGCGACCCCTGGGCACGCGTGGCCGAGCTGCGTGACGCTTTGCCGGCCGGCAGCCACATCGTCATCACGCACGTCGTCTTCGACTCCCGCCCGGAGGTTGCGGAGCCGATCGTCGCCCTCTACCGGACGGTCCTGGGCCACGATCAAGGCCGCGCTCGTACGCGTGAGCAGGTGCTGCCCTTCTTCGACGGGCTTCACCTGGTGGAACCCGGGCTGGTGTACGTCCGCGAGTGGCGGCCCGACAGCCCGTTCCTGTTCGAGAGGCCGGAGAAGGCGTGGATGATCGTGGGCGTCGGCCGCTCGGGCGAGCCACCGGCGGAGGGCCGTTCGGCGGGTGAATGAATCACCCGTCACGGGCCGATGGCCGAGGCCGGCTTCGACAGGGTGTACGACAAGGGCCAGATCCGCATCCTTGGATCTGGCCCTTTGAGCTGGTCGAACATGGTGGACGATACTGGGATTGAACCAGTGACCTCTTCCGTGTCAGGGAAGCGCTCTCCCGCTGAGCTAATCGTCCTTGGAGGTGGCGACGGGATTTGAACCCGTGTGGACGGCTTTGCAGGCCGCTGCCTCGCCTCTCGGCCACGCCACCGAGCCAAATCTCTTCGAGCGGAAGACGGGATTCGAACCCGCGACCCTCACCTTGGCAAGGTGATGCTCTACCACTGAGCCACTTCCGCAGTGCTCGATTAACTCTAGCGCCTTTCACGACCGGATGCTCACGCGTGGACCGCGTCCAGCGGGCCACGGCAGGTTACTTGCGCAATTGTCGGGCCACGCTTCGCTCCGTGGCGGGCAGGCTCAGGAAGATCTCCAGGATCCTGGTGAGGCGGTGGACCTCGATGCGGTGGAAGGCCGGGCCTTCCGAGCGGGCCAGGAGCAGGGACAGCGCCAGGGGCGGCAGCGGGGCGTGGATGACGTGCAGGCCCCCTTCGAGCGTCATGGCCGTCGGGCGCGGCGGCGTAGGCTCCGGGATGGTCAGCTCCTGCGGGGCGCGCCAGCTCGCGTAGACGACGCGGTGCTCGGCCGTCGTGGCGGCCCAGTCGGCGCTGAAGAGCACGGGGAGCGAGTCGACGAGCGTGGTCAGGGCCCTGTCGCCGGCCGTGGTGATGTATTTCAGGATTTCCAGCTCGGGATAGGTGCCGGGCGCCTCGCGGGTGGTCCAGATGCCTTCGACCGTCACGTCCTGGACGCTCTGCAGGCTCTTGAGCAGGGCCTGCCTGGGCGTGCTCTCCGGGCAGAAGACCGTGATGTCGTCGACGGCCATGCCCGCGCCCCGGTCGAGAACGGTCACCTGCGTGATGTCGGCCCCCGCCACGCCCAGAACCTTGGTGACCTGCGCCAGGGAACCCGGCCGGTCGGGCAGCGCCACGCGCACTCGAAGAAGCATCCATCTCCTCCCACTGAAGATCCCGTTCACAGCCTATCCGTCGAATACCGGTTGCGGCCTGACCTGCGCTACAACTGAGGGAGTGAAGATTGGGCCGATTGGGGTTTGGCCGCCCGTGGTGCTCGCGCCGATGGCGGGCATCACGAACGCGGCGTTCAGGGTGCTGTGCAGGGAGCAGGGCGCCGGGTTGTTCGTGTGCGAGATGATCACGACGCGCGCGCTGGTCGAGCGCAATCCCAAGACGTTGCGGATGATCAGGTTCGCGGAGTCGGAGACGCCCCGGAGCATCCAGCTGTACGGGGTGGATCCCGACGTCGTGGGGCGGGCGGTCCGGATGATCGCCGAGGAGGACCTGGCCGACCACGTCGATCTGAACTTCGGGTGCCCGGTGCCCAAGGTGACCAGGCGTGGGGGCGGGTCCGCGCTGCCGTACAAGCGGAATCTGCTGCGGCGGATCCTGCGGCAGGCGGTCGCGAACGCGGGGTCGTTGCCCGTGACGATGAAGATGCGCAAGGGGATCGACGACGATCACCTGACGTACCTGGACGCCGGGCGGATCGCGGCCGAGGAAGGTGTGGCCGCCATCGCGCTGCACGCTCGTACGGCGAAGCAGCACTACGGCGGCGTGGCCGACTGGGAGGCCATCGCCCGGTTGAAGGAGGCCGTTCCCGAGATCCCCGTGCTGGGGAACGGGGACATCTGGTGTGCCGACGACGCGGTTCGCATGATGGCGCGGACCGGGTGCGACGGCGTGGTGGTCGGCCGGGGGTGTCTCGGGCGGCCGTGGTTGTTCGGGGACCTGGAGAACGCGTTCAACGGCAGCCCCGAGCGGGCCCGGCCGACGCTCGGCGCGGTGGCGGAGGTGATGGCCAGGCACGCCGAGGGGCTGGCCGGGTGCTTCGACATCGAACGGTACGCCGTGGCCGACTTCCGCAAGCATGTCGGGTGGTATTTGAAGGGGTTCACGGTCGGCAGCGAGCTCAGGCGCGAGCTGGCCACGGCCGAGTCGCTCGACGGATTACGCGAGGGGCTGGCGAAGCTGGAGCACGACCAGCCGTGGCCGCCGAACACGGACACGCCCCGGGGCAAGTCGGGGGAGCGGTCGAAGGTGCTGCTTCCCGACGGGTGGCTGGACGACCCGTGGGACTGCGTGCTACCCCAAGACGCCGAGTCGGACATCTCCGGTGGGTGACGTTCAGTGGGGGCCGGTGGCCTCGGTGCCGCAGGGGCCGCCGCCCACGGCGGGCTGCAGCCGGACGGGCTCGCCGGACATCGTGAGCGTCGGATAGTACTCCGAGATCCGTTCGGCCGAGCGGCCCGCGTAGTGGCAGATGTAGCTGCGCCTGAAGCGGTCGGCGGTGCTGTTCGGCTCCGAGCCGTGCACCAGGCTGCCGTTGAAGAACAGCACGTCCCCCGGGTCCATGTCCACGGGCGCCCGCGTCAGGCCGGGCGGCGGCGGGACGTACTCCCTGGTGAACGAGACGTCCTGGTCGGCCTCCTCCGGGCAGAACAGGTCCATCAGGTGCGTGCCCGGCACGACCTCGAGGCCGCCGTTCGCCCGGTCCACCCGGTCGAGGGCCACCCACGCGGCCACGCACGTGCCCGGCTCGACCCGGAGATAGAAGTTGTCCTGGTGCAGCGCCTGGCCCCTGGCGCCCGGCGGTTTGAAGTAGAACATGCTCTGGGCTGCTATCGGCTCTTCCCCTAGGATGTCGCGGAGAATGGCGGCGATGCGCGTGTCGAGCAGATATCGCAGGGCCACGTCGTTCACCTGGTGAGGGTGCATGATCCGCGGGTAGTCACGAAGAATGTCGTACGGCTGGCCGGGTTCCTGCGGCTGGGGCGAGAAATGTCCCGGGATCGGTCCCCTGGCGTGCAGCGCCATGAACTCGTCGCGTAGCTCGGCCACCTCTTCGGGTGCGAGGAGGCCGGGCACCAGCAGGTACCCCTGATCGTGGAAGTCGTCGAGCCTCATGTGTTCCACGCTAGAGAGGGGGATCGTTGAACGGTATGCCTGTGACCGCTGAGGACTTGTCCGTTCCTGCTGCCGAGCTGATGATCGTGGGCCATTACGACAAGGCGCCCGGGTACGCCACGCGCCGCGCGGGCGGATCGCCCAGCTGGCTGCTGATGTGGACGGAGGCGGGCGCCGGGTTCGTCGAGCAGGGCGGGGCGTCGTTCGCGGTAGGGGCGGGGGATCTGGTGGTGCTGGGGTCCGGGGTGGCGCAGTACTACCGAGTGTTGCCGGGGGCGGCGCGGTGGCGGTTCTGGTGGGTGCACTTCCAGCCGCGGCCGGCCTGGGCGGCGTGGCTGGGGCCGTATGCGAGGGGTGACGGCTCCCATCTGGTGGCGGGCGTGCCCGCGGCCGTGCACGAACGTATCGACCTGGCCTTCCAGCGGGCGCTCCAGGATGCCCGGTGGGTGCCCGCCGCGCCTCTCCCGGCCGTGACCCCCGTTGAGGCGCGGGTGCCCGCCGTCGTCGTCGCGGTACCTGCGCGTGAGCTGGTGCTGGGCGCCGTGGAGGAGGTGCTGGTGCTGGCCACCGCCTCCGCGCGGCCGGAAGGCGGAAGTGACGACGGCGACGAGCGGGTCCGTCGCGTGCTCGCGATCATCGCCGCCGAGCCCGGCGCCCCGCACTCGGTCGCCTCGCTCGCCCGCGCGGTCGCGCTCTCACCGTCCCGCTTCGCCCACCTGTTCGCCGAGCAGACCGGCCAGACCCCCATGCAGTCCGTACGGCAGGCGCGGGTACGCCACGCCGCGAGCCTCCTGGAGGTGACCGACATGGACGTGGGCCAGGTGGCGGCGGCCTCCGGGTTCGTCAGCCCGTTCCACTTCAGCCGGGCCTTCAGGAGGGAGTACGGCCTGCCGCCCCGCGACTACCGCGCCCGTCTTCGGTCATAGCTTCCGCGAGCGGCTGGCCGCGCACCTGCCCCGGCTCGACGCGATCGGCGTGGAGTACCGCTTTAGACGTCCACGTGGCCGCCGCTGCGCCAGTAGACGTTGTCCTTCCTGGACAACAGCCCCTCGTCCACCAGATAACGGCGCAGCGCCGCATAGTCGTCGTGGAACGCCCGCAGCGCCACGTTCACGTCCTTCTCCGCATAGCGCACGCCGGGTTCGAACACCAGCGCGATGTAGCGCAACACCACCAGCCGCTTGTCGCGCTTCATCCCCATGGTCGTCAGCCGCCCGTCCACCAGGAACGTGCGCAGCACCCGCTCCTCCGCGCTCAGCTCCTCGACCGGCTCGGCCCGCGCCCGCAGCAGCTCGCGGAACCGCCCGGGCGTGGCCCGCCACTTCCCGCTCTCGTCGCACGCCGCCAGGCCGCCGGCGGCCAGCTTGTGCAGCGCCCTGGGGGAGTGCCCGCCGGCGTCGCCGAGCACCAGGGAGGCGAAGGTCCGTAACGTGTCATCCTGCGAAAGCAGCCCGAGGACGCGCCGCATCTCTTCGTTGTTCACCCCTACCATTTTGTCCCATGATCACAACACTGTTACTCGTGGCGTCGCTCGCCATCCCGAACAATTTCCTGCTGTACGAGAAAGCCGCCGCCAAGAAGGACGACAACCCGGAGACGAGCTGGTCGGCGAGCGGCAAGAAGGCGGCCAGGCTGGTCGTCAACCCCTGCCAGCAGGCCAAGCTGGGCCAGAGCGGGCGCAGGCAGGCCAGGACGCTCATCTACACGGCGGTGCCCGACTACTCCAAGTCGGAGCAGGTGATCCTCTATTCATCCCCGGCGGCCGCGGGCAAGGCGCTGCGCGACCTGCAAGCCGCGGTACGCGTCTGCGGCACCTCCGGCTACCGCTACTCCGCCAGCACGGTGGACCTCGGCGACAACGCACTGAAGGTCACCGGCCAGGCGTACCAGGGCAAGAAGGCGGCCGTCGGCGGCGAGCGGGCCATCGTGACCCGCCGCGCGAACGCCCTGATCCTCTACACCGTGTCCGGCGAATGGGGCAAGCCCGCCAAGGGCGACTTCCAGCAGCAGACGAAGGACGCCAAGCGCATGCTCGCCAAGGTCTGCACCATTGCCAACTGCTGATTGAAGGAAATGTCCCGATCTTGGGACATGGTCATGACACGACTCCGACGTTTTCCGTTCGAAACTGAATCGACAGGCGTGTGCCGGGACGCCCTTGCCAGTCCGTTCCGGCACACGGCTTGTCGTACTCAGAGCCGGTTGAGCCCGATCACGTGCAGGACCGCGCGGCCCTCCTCGTCGGACGCCGCCAGATCCACCTGCGCGGCGATGCCCCAGTCGCCGTCACCGGCCGGATCCTTGACCGTCTGCCGCACCTTCCACAACCCGCTCTCCTCCTCGATCCGCAGCAGCGCGGGCCCGCGGGCGTCGGCGTCGGTGAAGATCTCCTCGTGCTCGGCGTAGTACGCGTCCAGCGCCGCACCCCAGTCCACGTCGGGAGCGAGCTCCTCCAGCTCGTCCTCCTTCTCGATGGCGCACAACTCGACCAGCCGGAACATCGCGTTGCGCACCAGTACGCGGAAGGCCCGCGGGTTGGCGGTGACCGGGCGCACCTTGGCTTCGAGCTGCTCGTGCTGCTCCAGCGCCGCGGCCGGGTTGGTCAGCTTCTCCCACTCGTCGATCAGCGACGAGTCGACCTGCCGGACCAGCTCGCCGAGCCACTCGATCAGATCGACCAGGTCGTCGGTCTTGAGATGTTCGGGCACCGTACGCGACAACGTGCGGTAGGCGTCGGCCAGGTAACGCAGCACCGTGCCCTCGGACCGCGCCAGCTCGTAGAACTGGATGTAATCGCCGAACGTCATGGCCCGCTCGAACATGTCGCGCACCACGGACTTCGGGCTGACCGTGTAGTCGCCCACCCACGGATGCCCCCGCCGGTAGGTCTCGTAGGCCCCGAGCAGCAGGTCCTCCAGCGGCATCGGGTACATGACCTCGGCCAGCTGCTCCATCCGCTCCTCGTACTCGATCCCGTCGGCCTTCATCTGCGCGACGGCCTCGCCTCTGGCCTTCTTGAGCTGGGCGGACAGGATCTGGCGCGGGTCGTCGAGAATGGACTCCACGATCGAGACCAGGTCCAGCGCGTAGGACGGCGACTCGCGGTCGAGCAGGTCGAAGGCGGCCAGCGCGAACGTGGACAGCGCCTGGTTGAGCGCGAAGTCCTCCTGCAACCGGATGGTCAGCCTGGCCAGCCTGCCCTGCTCGTCGGGCTCGGCGAACTGCTCCACGATGCCCCCGGCCAGCAGCGACCGGTAGATGGCGATGGCCTGGCTGATGTGCCGCCGCTGCCACTTGCGGTCCTCGTGGTTGTCGGTCAGCAGGTGTTTCATCGCCTGGAAGCAGTCGCCGGGCCGGTTGATGACGGCGAGCAGCATGGCGTTGCTGACCTTGAAGCGCGAGTTCAGCGGCTCCGGCTCCGCCTCCTGGAGTTTCTGGAACGTGTCCTCGCTCCAGCCCACGAACCCCTCCGGCGGCTTCTTGCGCGCGTAGCCGCGCCGCCGCTTGGGATCGTCGCCGATCTTGGCCAGCGCCTTGGCGTTCTCGATGTCGTGCTCGGGGGCCTGGCAGGTGACGTAGCCGATGGTGTCGAAGCCCGCCCGGCCGGCGCGCCCGGCGATCTGGTGGAACTCGCGGGCCCGCAGCCGCCGCACCTTGTTGCCGTCGTATTTGGACAGCGCGGTGAACAGCACCGTCCTGATCGGCACGTTGACGCCGACGCCGAGCGTGTCGGTGCCGCAGATGACCTTCAGCAGGCCCGCCTGGGCCAGCCGCTCGACCAGCCGCCGGTATTTCGGGAGCATCCCGGCGTGGTGCACGCCGATCCCGTGGCGTACGAGCCTGGACAGCGCCCGCCCGAACCTGGTCGTGAAGCGAAAACCACCGATCATGGTGGCGATCGCCTCTTTCTCGGCCTTTGTCGCCATATTGATGGACATCAGGGCCTGGGCACGTTCCATCGCGGCGGCCTGCGTGAAGTGCACGACGTAGACCGGCGCCTGCCCGGTGCTGAGCATCTCCTCCAGCGTCTCGTGCAGGGGAGTCATCCGGTAGGAGTAGACCAGCGGCACGGGCCGCTCGGAGTGCTTGACCATGGAGGTCGGCCGGCCGGTGCGCCTGGTCAGATCGCGCTCGAACATCGACATGTCGCCGAGCGTGGCCGACATCAGGATGAACTGCACGTCGGGCAACTCCAGCAGCGGCACCTGCCACGCCCACCCGCGGTCGGGCTCGGCGTAGAAGTGGAACTCGTCCATGACGACCTGGCCGATGTCGGCCGCCGCGCCGTCGCGCAGCGCCACGTTGGCCAGGATCTCGGCCGTGCAGCAGATGATCGGCGCGCCGGGGTTGACGCTGGCGTCGCCGGTCATCATGCCGACGTTCTCGGTGCCGAAGACGGCGCACAGGTCGAAGAACTTCTCCGACACCAGCGCCTTGATCGGCGCGGTGTAGAAGGTGCGCACGTCCCTGGTCAGCGCGGCGAAGTGGGCGCCCGCGGCCACCAGCGACTTGCCGGAGCCCGTCGGCGTGGAAAGGATCAGGTTGCTGCCGGAGACGATCTCGATGAGCGCCTCCTCCTGGGCGGGATAGAGGGTGAGTCCCCGCTCGGCATTCCAGGCGACGAACGCGTCGAAGATGGCGTCGGGATCAGCGTCGATCTCTTCGGGCAGGCGGTCAACGAGTAGGCTCACGCTCTCTATCCTGCCGAAGTTTGCCGCGTGGTCGAACCGGATACGGCCATCTCAGGTCAAGCCGGTTCGGCTAACGAAGATCGAGTTGCAGCAGCACGGTGTCGATCATCCGCCTTCGCCCGCCACTCGCCGAGACCCGGCGGCGTCTCGTCGAACGTGGCCAGGCTGCTCACACCCGGGCCCGCGGGGCCGTCATCAGCAGCCCGCCGAGCAGGGCGAGCACCGCGAGGAACGGCCCGCCGCCGGGCGCGAAGCCGCCCACGGTCAGCGTCAGCACCCCGCCGCCGACCAGCGCCGCCGCGCAGATGATCGAGCCCCACCCACCCTTGCCGTACGGCAGCGCCGGCGGCGTCTCGAACCTGGTGAACGCCTTGAGCAGCGGCCACATGACCAGGCAGAGCATCCCGAACCAGACCGGCCACCCCACGAGCCAGAACGCGCTGCCCGGCACCGGCGTGTCGATCCCCAGCAGGACCACCACCACCCCGGACACCGCGAACAGGGCCGGCATGTGCCACAGGTACACCGTCATGATCCGCGGCCCCGCCCAGGCCAGCAACCGGCCCGTCCGCAGCCGCAGCAACCAGGGCCGCAGCAGCGTGGCCAGACCGATCTGCCCGGCGCCGACGGCCAGCATGGCGAGGGTGGGCGGGCACATGTTCGACATCTCGGCGCCCGGCAGCCCGATCATGCTGCCCGGATAGGGCCCGAACGCCACCAGCAGCGCCGCCGTCCCGAACCCGCCGAGCGCCAACGCCCAGGCGCCCTTCATCCGGCCTTCGGCGTAGAAGAAGCCGAGCTGGTGCACGGCCAGCCAGACGAACACCACGTTCAGGTAGCCCACGACCTCGAACCCGGTCGAGAACCGCACCACGTCCGTCAGCACCGCCCCGGCCGCCAGCGCGGCGGGGACCCGCACGCCGTACCGCTCGTGCAGGCGCAGCGCGTACGGGGTGGCCGTGACGGCGATCAGGTAGACGGCGAGGAACCAGAGCAACTGCCCGGTCAGCCGCGCCCCGACCTCGAGTGGCTGGGCGGGCACGCCCAGCGTGAGCAGGATGTGGGGGAGCGGGATCCACACCGCGGCCAGCGGCAGCAGCGGCCAGGCCAGCCGGCGCAGCCGTGCGCTCAGCCACTGCTGCGCCGGCTTGGCCGACCTGCCGAAGCTGATCGCGTTGGCCGCGCCGCCCGCGAAGAACACCAGCGGCATCACCTGGCTGATCCAGGTCACCACCCACACTCCGGGAGTCGACAGCGCGTTCCCGGTGGTGAGCCGGTCGCCGTCGTAGGTCAGGACCGGGATCGTCCAGTGCTGGAACACGATGAGCGCCATGCCGAACACGCGCAGCAGGTCGATGAACGGGTCCCGCACCGTCGTGCGCGCGCCTGCCGCGCGCTCCACGGTCGCGGCGACGGGGCGGTCCAGCAGGACGGTCATGGGGGAGCCTCGATTCACAGGGAACGGATGGCTCAAGGCTCCCTTCCAGGGCGTTCGCGCACATTGCCGCGAGCCGCCCTCTTGCGGTCAGTTCGCACCACCCCGTCTGGTAGGGCTGGCCCTACCCCCGCACACCGGCGCACCTACTCGTCTCGGGGCTGGGTGCGGCCATACCGTGTAAGCCATGCGCTCCCTGATGAGGCGTGTCCTTCTCGACACCCGTTACACGCTGGTCGGCTTCCCCACGGCCGTGATCGGCTTCGTGCTCCTGATCGCGGGCTTCTCCGCGGGCCTGGGCACCGCGGTCGTGTGGGTAGGCGTGCCGCTGCTGGCCGGCACCCTGATGATCGCGCGGGGCTTCGCGGACGCGGAGCGCGGCTGGTTGTCCGATGTGCTCAAGCGCCCGCCCGTACGCCCGCGCTACCGGCCCGCGCCGTCGGGCGCCGGTCGGTTCCGCCGAATCGTCAACCCGATGACGAGCGGGCAGTCCTGGCTCGACCTGCTGCACGGCATCCTGGTCTTCCCGTTCGCGATCATCTCGTTCGTGCTCACCGTGGTGTTCTGGTGCGTGCCCATCGCCGGGCTGACCTGGCCGCTGTACGGCATCGTCACCTCGCAGATCCCCGGCAACATGGAGCTGCCCGAACTGCTCGGCCTGGGCGACGGCTACTTCGTCAACTCTGTCTTCTACGTCTCGGTCGGCCTGGTCTTCGCGTTGATCATGCCGTTCATGGTGCGCGGGGCCGCGCTGATCAGGGCCGGGCTCGGCCGGGCGCTGCTGACCGGCGTGGCCGAGCTGCAGGAGCGCATCGACGACCTGGCCGAGGGCCGGGCCGCGGCCGTGTCCGCCGAGGCCAACGCGCTGCGCAAGCTGGAGCGCGACATCCACGACGGCCCGCAGCAGCGGCTCGTCTCGCTGGCCATGGAGTTGTCCAGGGCGCAGCGGCAGATGGCCAAGGACCCGGACGCGGCCCAGGCCACGATCAAGTCGGCTATCACCGCCACCCGCGAGACGCTCGACGAGCTGCGCGCGCTCTCGCGTGGCATCGCCCCGCCCATCCTGTCCGACCGCGGCCTCGCGCCCGCACTGGCCGCCCTGGCCGGGCGCTGCACCATACCCGTGGACCTGGACGTGCAGACCGTCGAGCGCTACCAGGCCGCCGTCGAGAACGCGATCTACTTCGTCTGCGCCGAGACCCTCACGAACGTGGCCAAACACAGCCGCGCCACCGTCTGCACGGTCCAGCTCATCCGCATCGGCGACGTCCTCATGCTCACGATCGGGGATGATGGGGTCGGCGGCGCACACGTCGCCAAGGGACATGGTCTCGCCGGGCTGGCCGACCGGCTCCGCGCCGTTGACGGGGAGCTGGCCGTGCAGTCGCCGGACGGCGGGCCCACATTGATCGTGGCGGAGGTGCCGTGCGCGTAGTCGTGGCCGATGACGCGGTCCTGATCAGGGAGGGCCTGGTCAGGCTGCTGGAGGAGTTCGGCTGCGAGGTGGTCGCGACCGTCGGTGACGGCGACGCCCTCGTCCAGGCGATCGCCGAGCACAAGCCCGACGTGTCGGTGGTCGACGTGCGCATGCCGCCGTCGTTCACCGACGAGGGGCTCAAAGCGGCCGTCGAGGCGCGGCGCAGGGTGCCGGGGGCGCCCGTGCTGATCCTGTCGCAGTACGTCGAGGTCTCCTACGCCGATGACCTGCTCGCCGACGCCCGTGGCGCGGTGGGTTACCTGCTGAAGGACCGGGTCGTCGACGTCGAGGAGTTCCTCGAGGGCCTGCGGCGGGTGGCCGCGGGCGGGACCGTGTTCGATCCGCAGGTGGTGTCCCAGTTGATGGTGCGCAGGCGCAAGGACGACCCGCTGGCTCAGCTGACGCCGCGGGAGCGCGAGGTGCTCGGGCTGATGGCCGAGGGGAAGTCGAATCCGGCCATCGGGCGGCAGCTCGTGATCAGTGACGGAGCCGTGGAGAAGCACATCAGGAGCATCTTCAACAAGCTCGGCCTCTACGCGGAGGACAGCGACCAGCATCGCCGGGTGCTCGCCGTGCTGACCTACCTGCGTTCCTGACTCTGTTCAGTTCGGGTCCCTCGGCCCGGCCCGCCGGTGAGCGGGGCGGCTCCGCTCTCCGGTCCCTCCTCGGCCTGCGAGGGTCGCTGGCCGGTCCGCGCGGCGTGCGCGCGGACCTGGCCGCTCGGGTCTAGCCGAGCGCGTCGACCAGCTTCTTGCGCTGCTGGGCGCCCAGGCCGCCGAGGCGGCGCTTCTCGTCGACGCCCGCCTCCTCCATCAGCGCGGTGGCCTTGGCCGGACCGACGCCCTTGACGGCGCGGAGCGCCTGGGACACCTTGATCTTCTTCGCGATGTCGTCATCGCGCTCCAGCAGCTGCGCGAACGTCAGCTCACCGGCCTTGACCTTGCCGAGCAGGGCCGTGCGGGCGGCACGGGCCTCGGCTGCCTTGGCCAGCGCCGCTTGACGCTGCTCGGGGGTGAGAGTGGGAAGTGCCATCTCTGTTCTCTCCTCGGGGAGTTTTACGTTCGGGTCCTGTTACCCGTGGTGCAGTGGCTAATCATGGCGGATACCAGCGGTTCGTGTTGCGGAAAGCGCCCGCTCAACGTGTCCGCCACACCGACGCGGCCGCTTCCGCGCACCTCACGTCCTGCGTGATCGTGCCTCCGCTGACCCCCACGCCACCGACCACGCGCTCTCCCTCACCGTAGTCCGCCCAGAGGGGGATGCCACCTCCGAAACACAGGAATCGGTCCCCGGCCAGCCCGAACAGCTCCCCGCCCGGGGCGGTCAGCTCGGCCAGGTCCTCGGTGGACCTGCGCAGGGCCACCGAGGTGTACGCCTTGCCCTGCGCGAGCACCGGCCCCGCGATCTCCGCACCCTCCATACGCTGGAAAGACACCGGATGCCCGCCCTCGTCCACGACCGCGACGGAGATCGACGCGCCTTCGCGGGCCGCCTGCTTCATGGCCGCTTCCGTCATGCGGAGCGCGAGTTCGAGATTCACGGGTTCGCCCCTCGGCTCAAGATTCTTTCGCCCATTGGACGCTTCATGCGTGCGGGGCGTTGAGAGAGCCCGGGAGATCGCTTGCATCTCCCAGGGAAGAGTGCGGGTTATATCGGGTTTTGTCCCTTCAACGTGGAATGCGTCACATTTTGCCGTTCGGGCGTGTCGCGGCCCTGGTCAGGGTGGCTTTCGCGCCACCGGTCGAGGCCCTCCGGGGTGAGGAAGGCGTCGAAGATCGACTCCATGGCGCCGAGCAGCGCGCCGCGCCAGCCCAGGGCCGAGCCCTCGATCCTGGGCGGCTGGTCGCGGCGGATCGCCATGAGGCCGGGCTCGCAGGCTCGATGCAGGGCCGCCGCCGCTCGCTCGTACAGCTCCACGCCGTGGCCCGACAGCGTCACGGCCTCGGGGTCGTGGGCGTTCACGAGGGCCGCTATGCCGCGTCCGAGCGCGGCGGCGTTGGCCGCGACCGCCTCCTCGCTGGTGGCGAGCACGTGCTCGGCCTGCTCGCGGCCCCGGCCGCCGCCGTGGGCGAGGCCGACGTGGCGCAGCAGGGCGTTCGCGCCGACGTCCATGCTCCAGCAGCCGATCGCCCCGCACGGGCAGGGCCTGTCGCTGCCGGTGAGCGGCATGTGGCCGAACTCGGCGCCCGTGCCGCTCGCGCCGCCCAGCGGTCTGCCGTCCACGACCAGGACGCCGCCGAGGTCGA
The DNA here is from genome assembly GCF_043197025.1 of Nonomuraea marmarensis. NCBI lineage: Bacteria > Bacillati > Actinomycetota > Actinomycetes > Streptosporangiales > Streptosporangiaceae > Nonomuraea > Nonomuraea marmarensis. The sequence goes on along the minus strand of NZ_JBICRM010000032.1, from coordinate 91,701 downwards.
AGTCCACGTGCAGGTGCAACCCGACCTGGATCCCTTGGAGCCGCCCGCGCCGCGCCTCGGCCAGCGCCGCGAACGCGGTGTCGTTGCCCACGATCGGCATGTCCAGGCCGAGCAGGGCGGGCACGTTCACCGAGCGCCAGCCCAGGTGCGGGATGTCCACGAGGCCGCCGTGCCGTACCGGGCCCGCGAGCGCCACTCCGACCCCTGCCACCCGGTGTCCGAGGCGCTGCTCGTGTGCGGCGACGGCCTCGCCCAGGGGGCCGAGCGCGCCTTGGGGGGTGCCGTCGTGCGGGCGGACGTCGAGCACGGTGACCCGGCCGCCGAGCTCGCACGCCGCCAGCTCCCAGGCGTCCTCGCGCACGTCCACGGCCAGCGCGAGGGGTCCGCGCGGATGCGGCCCCGGCACCTGCGTGGGCCGGCCCCGCGCGTGCTCCGGAGCGGGCTCCTCGTGCAGCAGCTCGTCCTCCGACAGCCCGGCGACGAGCACCGACGCCGTGCCCCTCGCCAGGCGCAGGTCGCGGGTCAGCTGCGACCTGGTGCGGGCGGCCCCGCAGTCGTGTACGGCCCGCAGCAGCCTGACCCGGTTGTGCGCGCGAAGCTCGCCGCTGGTTGTGGCTCCATTCACGGAACACAGTTTATGCTCTAGCCGTGAACAAAAGCCTCATTGATGCCAGACGTGCTCGTGCCGCGGTTTTCGGGTTCTTCTTCCTCGCCGGTTTGGTGATGGGTTTGTGGGCGGCCGGGCTGCCGTCGCTGAACGACCGGCTCGGTCTCGGCCCCGCCCGGCTCGGTAGCGTGCTGCTGCTGATCTCGGGCGGGGCGCTGGTGTCGATGCTGGTGGCGGGGCCGGTCGTGGACAGGTTCTCGAGCCGGAGGGTGTGCTGGATCGCCGGGCCCTTCTCCGGCCTGGTGCTGCTCGGGCCCGCGCTCGCGCCCTCGTACTGGGCGCTGGCGGTCCTGGCGGTGGTGTTCGGGATCGGGCTGGGCGTCACCGAGGTCGCCATGAACGCCCACTCCGTCGAGGTCGAGCGCCGCTACGGCCGGCCGATCATCTCGGCCTTCCACGGGACGTGGAGCCTGGGCGGGGCGGCCGGTGGCGGGATCACCTCGCTCGTCCTGCAGGCACGGCTGGACCCGCAGGTGCTGCTGATCGTGGCGGCGGTGGTGGTGCCGTTCCTGTACGTTCCGGCGGCTCGGTTGCTCCTTCCCGACCCGCCCGAGCACGAGTCGTCCGTGGACGCCGGGGCCAAGCCGGGGGCTTCGTTGCGGTGGGGGCTGATCGCGCTGCTCGGGCTGGCCGCGTTCGCCGGGCATCTGAGCGAGGGGGCGGCCATCGACTGGGCCGCGCTGCACGCCCGCTGGGTGCTGGAGACCGATCCCGCGATGGCGCCGCTGGCCTACACGATCTTCTCCGTGGCGATGACGACCGTGCGGCTGCTCGGGGATCCGATCAGGGCCAGGCTCGGGTCCGTACGCACCATCCAGCTCGCCGGGCTGTTCGCCACCGCCGGGTACGTGCTGGTCCTCGCCTCACCGCTGGCCGGGGAGTCGCTGCGGGTGGTGTGCGCGTGGGCGGGGTGGGCGCTGGCCGGGGTGGGCCTGGCCACGGTGGTGCCCGTGCTGTTCAGCGCGGTGGGGGCGGCGGGCGGCCGGGTGGGGCGGGCGCTGGCGATGGTGACGGCGTTCGGGTACAGCGGGTTGCTGCTCGGCCCCGCCGTGCTGGGGTACGTGGCCGAGGCGTCGTCGTTGCCGGTCGCGCTGATCATCCCGGCCGTGCTGGCCGCCGTGGTCGCGCTCGCCGGTTCCCCGGCCATCCGCTCGCTGCTCCACCTCTCCGCCCCCGCGCCCGTCGCCGCGGAGCCCGCGCCGGCGCGCGACTGAACCTCTCCGGCGGCCCGCCTCGTGCGGTTGGTGGGCTGCCGGAAATTTGCGTCTATGTATGCTGACCTGGTGTTATGCGATCGTGACTTGACCTGCAAGTTACATCCAGGTTTCATGTGCCACACGCGGTAAACGTTTACAGATGGCTGATCGTAAACGTTTACCCAACCTGGAAGGACAGCCTTGGCCGACGGACCCACGATCAACACGATCGCCGAGCGCGCCGGTGTCTCGATCGCCTCCGTCTCGCGGGTCCTGAACGGCCTGCCGACCAGGCAGGAGACCGTGCGCAAGGTGATGGCCGCTGCCGACGAGCTCGGCTACGTGCGCAACGCCGTGGCCAGGTCGCTCAAGTCGCGCCGCACCCACCAGGTGGCCTTCGCCATGGCGGACGTCGGCAACCCCGCCTACCTGGCCATGCTGCGCGAGATCCAGCCGGTGCTGAAGGCCGCGGGATACCGGCTCGTGCTGCACTCCACCGACGCCGTCGCGGCCGACGAGATCGACGTCCTGCACAGCCTCGGCGAGCGTTACGTGGACGGGCTGATCATGAGCCCGCTGCGGGTCACCGAGGCTCATCTCGAGATGCTGGCCGCTGCCAGGGCTCCCGTCGTGATCATCGGCTCGGTTCCGGAGGGGACGCGGGTGGACAACGTACGGGCCGACTCGCGTACCGGTGTCAGGCTGGCCGTCGATCACCTCTACTCGCTCGGCCGCCGCCGGATCGGCCTGGTCAACGGCCCGCTCGACACCGTTCCCGGTGCCGCTCGCGGGGCCGCTTACCGGGAGGCGCTCGGTGACCTCGGCCTGCCCTACGACGAGGGCCTGGTGCAGATCGGCGACTTCTACCGCGCGGAAGGGGGCCGCGCGGTGGCGGAGCTGCTCGCCAGGGTCCCCGACGTGGACGCGCTCATGTGCGCCAACGACCTGATCGCGCTCGGCGCGCTCGACGTGCTGCGGGCGGCCGGTCGGCGGGTGCCCGACGACGTGGCGGTGGCCGGCATGGACGACACCGACCTGGCCGCGGCCTCGTGGCCGTCGTTGACCAGCGTCTCGCTCGGGTCGGCCGAGCGTGGCAAGGCGGCCGCCGAGTTGCTGCTCGACCGGTTGCAGGGTGGGGAGCGGGAGCCCCGGCTGGTCACCGTGCCGCCCCGCCTCGTGGTGCGGGCCTCCACGGTGGGCGAATCGGCCGCCGGGTTCCGTACAGACGAGAAGGAGAGCGGCTCGTGACGGCGACCGTGACGAGGCCGGCGCCGCCGCGCCGGCCGCGGGCCAGGCGCCGCGGGATCTCGCGCCAGACGCGCGAGATGTGGCTGCTCATGTTGCCCGCGCTGGTGCCGGTGCTGCTGTTCAGCGTCGGCCCGCTGCTGTACGGCATCGGGCTGGCGTTCACCGACGCCCGCAACACCCGCGTCCACGAGACGAGCTTCGTCGGCCTGGAGAACCTCGGCCAGCTGCTGGGCGACGACGAGTTCTGGTCCTCGTTCAGGATCGGCGCGATCTGGGCGGTCTCCGTGACCGTGCTGCAGTTCCTCGCCGCGCTCGGGCTCGCGCTGCTGCTGAACGAGAGGTTGTGGTTCAGGGGCGTGGCCAGGGTGCTGGCGGTGGTGCCGTGGGCCATGCCGCCGGTGGTCATCGGGCTGATGTGGAAGCTCGTGTACCACCCGGACGCGGGCATCCTGAACGACCTGCTCGGCACGAACATCAACTGGCTGGCCGACTTCTCCCTCGCGCTGCCCGCGATCATCGTGGTCGGCGTCTGGACCGGCATGCCGCAGACCACGGTGGTGCTGCTGGCGGGCCTGCAGGGCGTGCCCAAGGAGCTGTACGAAGCCGGTGAGATGGACGGCGCGGGGAGTTGGCGGCGGTTCTGGAACATCACGTTGCCGCAGCTCCGGCCGGTGATCGTGGCGATCACGTCGCTCGACTTCGTGTGGAACATCAACCAGTTCGGCCTGGTCTACGTGCTTACCCAGGGCGGTCCCGGCGGGCAGACCAAGTTGCCGATGTTGTTCGCCTACGAGGAGGCGTTCCGGTACAGGTTCGCCGGTTACGCCTCGATGCTGGGCCTGGCCATGGCGATCGTCGTGCTCGCGGTGCTCGCGCTGTACCTGTGGCGGCAGATGAGGGAGACCCGATGAGACGCGTCCCGCAGTACGTCGCGCTGGTCGCGTACATCGTCTTCCTGGCCTTTCCGCTGGTGTGGCTGCTGTCGACGGCGCTGAAGACGCCGCAGGAGATGGCGCTGGCGGACCCGACGTGGATCCCGCGCGAGCCGACGCTGGCCAACTTCGCCGACGCGTTCGGCGAGCAGGACCTGGTCGGCGCGGCGGCGCGCAGCCTGGTCGTGGCGCTGTTCAGCAGCCTGATCACGGTGCTGATCTCGTTGCCCGCCTCCTACGCGATGGCGCGCTACCGCAGCCTGCTCAACCGGGTCGCGATCGGGTGGGTGCTGGTCAGCCAGGTGTTCCCGTTCATTCTGATCATCATCCCGCTCTTCATGATCCTGCGTGATCTGGAACTGGTGAACACGTTGCCGGGGCTGGTGGTCGTGCACGTGACGTTCACGCTGCCGTTCGCGTTGTGGATGTTGCAGGGGTACGTGCGCGCGGTGCCGCCCGAGCTGGAGGAGGCGGCGGCCGTGGACGGCGCGACGCGGCTGCGCTCGATCGCCAGCGTGGTCGCGCCGCTGCTGGGGCCGGGCGTGGTGGCCACGTTGCTGTTCGCCTTCATCTCGTCCTGGAACGAGTTCATGTTCGCGCTCGTGATCCTGCAGGACCCCGACGTCATGACGCTCCCGCTCACGCTGGTGAGGTTCACCGGCCCCGAGGGCGTGGCCAGGCTCGGCCCGCTGGCCGCGGCGTCGCTCATGGCGACGATCCCGAGCCTGATCTTCTTCGCAATCATTCAGCGGCGACTGAAGTCCGGCCTGATGGCCGGCGCCGTCAAGGGCTAGGAGGCTCATATGCGAATCAGGTCCGCTCTGGCGGCGGCGACGATCGTCGCGCTCGCCGCCGCGTGCGGCAGCGGAGGCGGCGGCGAATCCCCGGCCTCCCCCAACGAGCCGGTGAAGATCAACTTCCTCAGCCTGGCGTGGCAGAAGGAATCGGTCGCCGCGAACAAGCAACTCGTCGACGAGTGGAACAAGGCCAACCCCAACATCCAGGTCACCTACGTCCAGGGCAGCTGGGACAACGTCAACGACCAGCTCGTCACCCAGTTCGCCGGTGGCACGGCGCCCGACGTCATCCACAACGACTCGCCCGCGCTGTCCGGCTTCGCCAGCGACGGCTACCTGCTGGACCTGTCCGGCAAGCTGCCCGCCGAGCTGAAGAGCGACATCCCGCAGGCCGCGTGGGACACCGTGACCTTCGACGGCGGCAAGGGCGAGCAGGGCGTGTACGGCGTGCCGTTCCTGCAGGAGTCGCAGGTCATCATCGCCAACAAGAAGCTGCTCGACGCCGCCGAGGTGCGCATCCCGACCGCGGACAACCCGTGGACGTGGGACGAGTTCTCCGAGGCGGCCAAGAAGATGACCAAGGACGGCACATACGGCGTGGCGTGGGCGATGAAGTCGCCGGTCAACAAGACGCTCAACCTGGCGCTCAACTTCGGCGGCACGTTCTTCCAGACGGCCGACGGCAAGACCACGGTCAAGGTCGGGCCCGAGGAGCGCGAGGTGCTCCAGCGCATCCACGACCAGCTCTACAAGGACAAGTCGGCCGACCCGGCGGCGCTCGGGCAGGGCACCGCGGACCCGCTGCCGGCCTTCTACAAGGGCAAGTTCGCGCTGCTGCCCGCGGGCGTCTACCTGCGGCAGCAGGTCGTCGAGCAGGCACCCGACGGCTTCGAGTGGGTCACGCTCCCGGCGCCCAAGGGCACCAGCGCCCAGCAGGGCGCGGTCTCGCAGACGTTGTCGATCGCGCAGGACAGCAAGCACCCGGACGAGGCCATGAAGTTCATCTCGTTCTTCCTGAACGGCGCCAACCAGGCCAAGCTCGCCAAGGGCGACTGGCTGCTGCCGACCTCCCAGACGGCCGCCGCCGACCCGGCGATGACCACTGCGGAGAACGGCTGGGACGTGGCCACCGCCTCCGGCAAGAACCTGGTCGTGGCGCCGTTCCTGAAGGTGAACGGGTTCGACGAGTGGAAGAGCAAGGTCGCCACGCCGGCCCTGCAGGAGTACTTCGGCAACAAGATCACCATCGACGAGGCCGCCGCGAAGCTCGTCGAGGACGGGAACAAGGTGTTGGAGCGGTACCAGCGGTGACTTATCGCGACAAGGCCCGGGGGTGTCTGCTCGGCCTCGCGGCCGGCGATGCCCTCGGGGCCCCGGCCGAGAACCTGTCGCCGTCGGAGATCCGGCGGCGATGGGGGCGGCTCACCGAGATAGAGGGCGGGGGGACCGATGACACGGAGTACGCGATCTTCGCGGCGTCCTTGCTGGTGCGGCACGGTCACTCGCTGACCTCCGCCGACGTGGCGTCCGCTTACCGTTCGGACATCATTCCGCGCGTGACGGGCCCGATGCGGGGGGCGGGGTTCTCCGAGCTGGGCACCGTCGAAGCGCTTCGCCGCGGCCTGGAGCCGCCGCTGACCGGACTGGTGCACTCGCACGGCTGGTCGGACGGGCTCGCCATGCGGGCCGCACCCTATGGTGTGTTCTGCCCTGGTGATCCCTTTGAGGCGGCTCGGCTGGTGGAGCAGGACGGGCTGGTCAGCGGGTCCGGCGAGGGCATCCTCGGCGGCCGGGCGGTCGCCGGTTCCGTGGCGGCCGCCATGGGTGGGGCGTCGCCTGGTGACGTGGTGCTCGCTGCTCTTTCGGTGATTCCCGCCGACTCGTGGACGGCCCGGAACATCGTGCGGGTTCGCGAGGTGCTCGGCCGGTCGCCGGCCACGGGCGCGGTGGACGCGTTGCACGAGGCCGTCGTCGTCAAGCATTACCCGTGGACGGACGTCGCCCCCGAGGCCGTGGCGCTGGCGCTGGCCGCCTTCCTGGTGGGTGACGGCGACGTCGAGGCGTCCGTGACGTTCGGGGTGAGCCTGGGCCGGGACGCCGACACGATCGGCGCCATCGCCGGTGCCATCGCCGGAGCCGGGCAGGGTGAGCGGGGCGTGCCTGCGCGGTGGGCCGCCAGGATCGGGCCCGTGACAGGCAAATGCCTGCCCGTCGTGGCCGGGAAACATGTGCTGGACGTCGCCGAAGAACTGGCGGAAGGACTGTAGATCACGATGTCGGGGGACAGAATCAGGGGGGCGTTCGCCGGTCTCGCCGTCGGTGACGCCGCCGGGTGGCCGGCCGCCAGGCACCGGGCGGCCCTGCACGCGCCCTGGAGCAGGCGCCTGCACCGGGAGCTCGACGCGTTCGCGGAGGACCACCAGATCACTACGTTGCCGGTGCCGTTCGCGCTCAACCAGCCCGTGGCGCCGCTGCGGATCGGCCCGTCCGACGACGCCGAGTGGCTCGCGTGGACGGCGCTCACGATCGACCGGCCGAGGGCCGCGGCGTTCAAAGAGCTCGGCCCGGTCAGGGCGCGGATTTCGGTGGCCACCGCGCTGGACAACCTGGCCAAGGGCGTCGAGCCGCCCGCGTCCGGGCACGACAACCCGCACCATTTCGACGATGCCGCCGCCGTCAGGGCCGTCGCGTTCGGGGTGCTGGGGCGCGACCCCACGCAGGACGCCCAGGTGACGAATGCCTACGACGGCGTCCTGGGCGCCCAGGCCATGGCCGCCGCCATCGCCGAGGCCGTGGCGTCGGGCTCGGTGGCCGGGGCGGTCGAGGCGGCGCTGGCCGTACTGCCTGAGGACACCGCCATCGGGCACAACGCCCGCCTGGCGCTGGCCGTCACCAGGACGGCGGGAGATCCGTTCGGTGCGGTGCCCGCGCTGGACGGCGCGCTGCTCGACCACGTCTACAGCTACGGCGTCGGTGCCGCGCAGACCGTGCCCGTGGCGCTGGCGCTGGCCGAGGCGTCCGGTGGCGAGGTCGGCCGGGCGGTGCCCGCGGCAGCGTGCCTGGCCGCGCTGGCCGACTCCGCGCCCGCGCTGGCCGGGGCGCTGGCGGGGGCGTGCGGCGGGTACGACACGATCCCGGAGGGGTGGCTCGCGTCGGCCCGTACGCTGGCCGGATGTTGCCTGCCTGACCTGGCGGGCCAGGATTTGATCGAACTAGTGGAGGGAATCGCATGACGCCGCTTGAGGACAGGGCCACTGGCTGCGTGGCGGGGGCGGCGGTCGGTGACGCGCTGGGTGGCGCCACCGAGGGCTGGACTCCCGAACAGATCGTCGAGAGGTACGGCGGCCGCGTCGAGGGCATCGTGCCGCCGTTCAACGAGGACTGGCGCAACGCCCGCCCGATCGCCCCCTACCACAAGGGCGACGGCCACATCACCGACGACACGTTGATGACGCACGCCCTGATCCGCGTGTACGAGCAGGTCGGCGGGCACCTCGGCGCGTACGCGATGGCCGACCACCTGGTGCCGGAGCTGATGGGCGAGCGGCGGTGGATCCCCGAGCTGGAGGCCGAGGCTCTGCCGCTGCAGCGGATCTTCCTGGCCGAGAAGTGGATCGTGGCCAGGCTGCACTACGGTCATGTGGATCCCCGCGAGGCCGGTGTCGGAAATATCGTGAACTGCGGCGCGGCCATGTACGTCGCCCCCGTCGGCATCGTCAACGCCGCCGACCCCGACGCCGCCTACGCCGAGGCCATCGACCTGGCCGGGGCGCACCAGTCGAGCTACGGCCGGGAGGCCGCGGGGGTCATGGCCGCGGCCGTCGCCGAGGCCATGCGTCCCGGCGCCACGGCCGACTCCGTGGTCGCCGCCTGCCTGCGCCTGGCCAAGGACGGCACCAGGGGCGCCATCGAGGCGGTTTGCGAGGCCGCCGCCGGGCTTGGACACTGGGACGGCTCGTTCGAGGCGCTGCGCGCCGCCATGCGGCCCTACGACACGGTCGCCGACACCTACCGCGACCAGGGGCTGGGGGCGCGGCGGCCGAGCCGAGTGCACAGCATCGAGGAGCTGCCGCTGGCGCTCGGGTTCCTGGTGATCGCCAAGGGCGACTACCGCGACACCGTGCTGGGCGGGGTCAACTACGGGCGCGACGCCGACTCCATCGCCTCGATGGGCGGGGCCATCGCGGGCGCGCTCGGGGGGCTGGCCTCGGTGCCGCCGGAGTGGGTCGGGCAGGTGGGGGCGGCCAGCCGTACGGACGTGGTGGCGCCCGGGCTGGCGATCGCCGAGGTGGCGCGCCGGGTGCACGCCGACGACCTGGTACGGCGGCGCGGCCACGAGGCCGCCTTCGCCGACCTCGACCGCCGATGATCCGGCTCACCTGGGTCCAGCCCGAGGACCTGGTCGGGCACGAGCTCCGCCAGGCCGCCGAGGACGGCCGGGAGGTGGCGCAGATCGCCGCCCGGTGGCACGCGGCCGGAGGGCACGACGCACCGCCGCGCGCCGGGGCCTCCGAGCCGGGGGCCGCGCGGTTGCGCGGGCTGGCCGAGGAGCTGCTGGACGAGCTGGCGGCGATCCCGTCGCCGCTGGCAGAGCCGTCGGAGCTGGCCGACATCATCGCCGCCTGCCCCGCGTGGCCGGGGAGGACATCGGGCGGCGTCGCGGTGGATCCGGCACGGGTGCTGGGGGCGTGGCTGGGGCGGGCGGCCGGATGTGTGCTGGGCAAGCCCGTCGAGAAGATCCCGCGCGAAGGCATCAGGCAGATCGCGGAAGCCACCGGCAACTGGCCCATCCGCGGCTGGTTCACCGCCAAGGGACTCCCCGGCGACCTCGCCCGCCGCTGGCCGTGGAACCGCCGCAGCGCCGTCAACTCCCTGGCCGAGAACATCGACGGCGTCCCCGAGGACGACGACCTCAACTACCCGCTGCTGGCCCTGTCCCTGCTGGAGCGCCACGGCCGCGGATTCACCACCGACGACGTGGCGAAGTTGTGGCTGGACGAGCTGCCCGCCGGCCGTACGTTCACCGCGGAGCGCGTCGCGTACCGCAACCTTCTGGACGGGGTCGAGCCGCCGCGGACGGCGACGTACCGGAACCCGTTCCGGGAGTGGATCGGCGCGCTGATCAGGACCGACGTGTACGGGTGGGTCAATCCGGGCGACCCGGCCACGGCGGCGGAATTCGCCTGGCGGGACGCCAGGCTCACGCACACCGCCAACGGGATCTACGGGGCGATGTTCGCGGCCGCGATGTGCGCCGCCTCGATGGTGGCCACCTCGGCGGAGGAGGTCGTGCGGGCGGGGTTGTCCGTGGTGCCCGAAGGGTCGCGCCTGCACGAGGCGGTACGCCTGGCCGCCGCGGACGCCGCCCGCGAGGACGACTTCGAGCGTGTCATCGACCTCCTGCACGAACGCCATGGCAATCTGCACTGGGTGCACACGATCAACAACGCCGCCCTCGTCGCAGCCACGCTGGTGCACGGCCGGGGCGACTTCACCGCCACGATCGCCGGAGCGGTCGCCGGAGGCTGGGACACCGACTCGGCGGGCGCCACGGCCGGTTCGGTCGCGGGCGCGCTGAACGGCGGCGTGCCGGACCGCTGGCGCATGCGCGACAGCCTGGCCAGCAGCCTGACCGGGTTCGACGGGGTGGGTCTGGACGAGCTGGCCGCACGTACGCAGGAGATGATGAGGTCATGATCTCGGTTTTCGGCAGCGCCAACATGGACCTCGTCGCGTACGTCACCGAAGCCCCCAAACGGGGCGAGACCATCACCGGTCACCGGTTCCGCACCGTACCCGGCGGCAAGGGGGCCAACCAGGCGATCGCCGCCGCGCGCGCGGGCGCGGAGGTGGCGTTCCTGGGGGCGGTGGGCGACGACGGGTTCGGGGCCGAGATGCGGGCCACGCTGACGGAGGCCGGAGTCGACGTACGCGGCCTGCGCCAGGTGCCCGGGCCCAGCGGCATCGCGCACATCGTGGTGGACGACCACGGCGGCAACTCGATCATCGTCGTGCCCGGCGCGAACGGCACCGTCACCGGCCCCTGTGGCGACGACCTGGCCGCGATCGCGGCCTCGCAGGCGCTGCTGCTCCAGCTCGAACTCCCCATGGAGGCCGTCGTCGCGGCGGCGCAGGCGGCCCAGGTCTCGGGCGTGCCCGTCATCCTCACCCCCGCGCCCGCCCAGCCGCTGCCGGAGGAGTTGCTGGACGCCGTCACCATGATCGTCCCGAACGAGCACGAGGCCGCCGCCATCACCGGCGTCACCGGCCCGGACGCCGCCCTGGACGCGCTGCTCGAACGGGTCCAGGAGGCCGTGATCACGCTGGGCTCGGAAGGAGCGCTGTACGGGTCGCGGGCGGGAGAGCGGCTGCGGATGCCCGCCGTGACGGTGCAGGCGGTGGACACGACGGCGGCCGGCGACACGTTCGTGGGGGCGCTGGCCGTGGCGCGTTCCGAGGGGTCCGGGGTGGAGGACGCCCTGCGCTTCGCCTCCGCGGCGGCGGCACTGTCGGTGCAGCGCGAGGGCGCCAGCACCTCGATGCCCACCCGCCCCGAGATCGAGGACAGCCTCAGCGGTTGAGCCTCAGGTTCACTCCGGGCCGGAACGGCGGGCCGCTCACCGGGCGGTGGGGCGTTGGGTGCGGGTGGTCATGATCGCACGGTAACAAACCGGTTCAGAGGGTGTTCGGGGGGCAGGTGGTGACTATGACCAAAAAATCCGATGAGCTGCCAGCGGCGGTGGGAGACGTAGGCGAGAGCGACGTCGTCGCGGAGCGTTCGGGTGCCAGCACGCCGAGGACCCGCCGCCCGGTGCCGGCCGACACGCCGGACGAACTGGACGAGCCGGAGCCGGAGGAAGTGCCGGAGGACGAGGACGTCATCCGCCCGGACGCCGGCCCCACCGGCTAGCTCATAGCCGCGCCGCAGCTTGTCTGATGCTGCCCTCATGGCCACGAGCTGGACCTGCACCGAGGCGTACGGGATCGCCACTCACTTCTGAGCGGCGGGCCTGCGGGCCAGCTGGGCGGCGCACTCGTCCCGGTAAGAGAGGGTACGGGCGCGCAGGCGCTTCGGATCGGCCAGCACGGCCCTGGAGACCGAGGGCACGACCGTATGCCGTACGGTCCCGAACAACCGCGCCACGTCGGCGGGTGAGGCGCCCTGGGCGCCCAGCCCCGGAGCGAGGATGGGGCCGTTGAGGTCGGCCAGCGAGTGCTCCAGCGCGGGCAGCGTGGCGCCCATGACCACCCCGACCGGCCCGAACGGAGTGTGCCCCGCGTTCGCGGCGGCGGCCCCCGCCAGCACCTGGTCGGCGACGAGCCGCTGCAGCGGGGCCGCTTCCGGGTTGGAGGTGCGGGCCAGCACGAACACGCCCGCGTCGTTGGCCACCGCCGACATGATCGCCCCTTCCAGCGACCCGAACCCCAGGTAAGGGCTCAGCGTCACCGCGTCCACGGCCAGCGGGCTGCCCCGGTCGAGGTACGCCTCGGCGTAGGCGGCCATCGTGCTGTCGATGTCGCCGCGCTTGACGTCGAGCAGCACCAGCGTCCCGGCCTCGCGCAGATCCGCGATGGTGCGTTCCAGTACGGCGATGCCGCGGCTGCCCCAGCGCTCGAAGAAGGCCGACTGCGGCTTCACCACGGCGGCCACGTCACTCACCGCGTCGACGACGGTGCGGCTGAAACGTTCGAGGCCGGCGGGCGAATCGTCCAGCCCCCAGGCATGGAGCAGCGCCGGGCTCGGATCGATGCCCACACACAGCGGTCCGCACTCATCGAGCCTGGCTCGCAGGCGCGTCCCGAAGGAATCGTTCATCTCAAGGGCCCCCTTACGACCGTTGGCAGACTAGCCCGCGGCGGTCGTAGGCAGGAATGTTTTCTCCGGCGACGATATGGGACCGAGGCTCTGCTGCTGAACACATGCAAGGCTCAGTCTTCCATGACTGGCCTTGGGGGTAGATCAGCAGACATGTACGAGATCGCCCATCGGGCATTGGTGCTGCGTACCGATCCGCCGAGTGACGTCGTGGTCGCCGTCGGCGTGCCTTATGAGGAACCGACGGGCGAATGGTCGTGCCCGTACCGGATCGACGGGCTCGACGGGTGGGAGCACGAGCGGAAGGTCACCGGACTCGACTCGCTGGAGGCGATCGAGCTGGCGATGGTCATGGTGCGGGCGGCGCTGGCCGGGTCGCACGAGGCCAGGGAAGGGTTGCTGGTCTGGGACGCCGCGCCGTCGAGCCAGCGTAAGCAGGCGGTGTATGTGACCTGGGACAAGGAAGGCGATATCGCCTATATCGCGATGAAGCACGAAATAGTTCCAGGAGAGGCCGTACGGCAGGTCGTAGCGGACAATGTCGTCCTTGACTTCGGGGAGTCGGGGCAACTCCTGGGCCTGGAGCTCCTGAACGCGGAAGCGCTGCTCCCCTCCGAGATGCGCATCTAGGGGCTTCGGGATAATGGTCACCGTGACCTCTCCCCGCATCGTGGCCACCGACCTCGACGGTACCCTCCTCACCTCTACCGGCGTCATCACGTCCCGTACCAAGCAGGCGCTCAGTTCGGCCCGAGCGGCCGGCGCCGAGATCGTCTTCGTCACGGCCCGAGCGCCGCGCGGCGTCCGCGAGATCGCCGAGCAGGCAGGCGTCACGGGCACCGCGATCTGCAGCAACGGCGCCATCGTGTACGACCTGGCCACCGACGAGATCGTCACCAGCCGGCCCCTCGAACCGGCGGCGGCCAGAAAGGTCGCGTACCTCCTCGCCGAGGCCCTGCCCGGCATGGGCCTGGCCGCCGAGACGGGCCGGAACGTGCTGACCGAGGTCGCGTACACCAGGCGGGTCAGCCACGACCTGGCCTACTACCGCGAGGTGCGCTCCGTCTTCGACGAGGACGAGCCCATCGTCAAGCTGCTGGCCCTGTCGTCCGGTCACACGGCGGACGAGATGGTCACGGCCGTGGCGGCGGCGGTCGAGGGGCAGGCCGAGGTCACGCACTCCGGAGTCGACGGGCTGCTCGAGATCAGCGCTCCCGGGGTGACGAAGGCGGGCACGCTCGACCTGCTCTGCCAGGAAAGGGGCGTCTCATCGGGGGAGGTGGTGGCGTTCGGTGACATGCCGAACGACCTGGCCGTGCTCGCCTTCGCGGGCGCCGGTTACGCCATGGCCAACGCGCATCGGCTGGTGCTGGCGGCGACGGAGCGCCGTACGCTCTCCAACGACGAGGACGGGGTGGCGGCGGTGCTGGAGCGGCTGTACGGCTGACGCGCCGGGTCGCCCGGATGCCGCCACGGTGCCCGCCCACCACGCGGGCGGGCACGTACGGCGCGGCGTCACGTGTCCTGCCTCACGCGTCGTCGTCCGACACGCGCGACGCGCCCTCACAGGTGCTGGGCGACTTGCCGAGCAGCGGCAACAGGCTTCCGCAGGTGCTCACTGGCAGAGACACGGGCTCGACGATCTCATCATTGAAAATGATCACATCGCCGATGAGTGGGGTGGGGCCCTCCTTGCGGGCCTCGCCGTCGGCGTACGCGGCGGCGCTGGGAAGCAGCACGCCCGCGATCACGGCGAGCCCCGCGATCGTGGGGCCTTTCACCCTCATCAACAGCCCCATCCGCAGTGCGGCGGCGTTCCCCTCCGGCGATCCGGCTGGGCTAGGCGGCGGCCCGCTGCGGCTGCCGGTCCGCGGGCCGCTCGCCGCGACCGGTGCCGTGGTTTGGGCGCCCGCCCGCCATGATGCGATCGATCAGGGCCAGCGCCAGTGCGGAGACCACGAAGGTCAGGTGGATCAGTGTTTTCCATATCAGCTCTCTGTCGGTGACGGCCGGTCTGGCCGCGTTGATGAAGATCTGGAGGAGGTGGATGGACGAGATGCCGATGATCGCCATGGCCAGCTTGACCTTGAGCACGTTCGCGTTGACGTGGGAAAGCCATTGGGGCTGGTCGGGATGCCCCTCGATGCGCAACCGCGAGACGAACGTCTCGTAGCCGCCGATGATGACCATGATGAGCAGGTTGGAGATCATCACCACGTCCACGAGACCGAGGACGATCAGCATGACGGTGGTCTCCGGTGGGTGGCCGCCGAACCCGAGTTCGATCAGATGGATCAGCTCCATCATGAACCGCCACACGTACACGATCTGGGCGACGATCAGCCCCAGGTAGAGCGGCGCCTGTATCCATCGGCTGAGGAACATGACATAGCCGACACGTCCGGGCATCGTCCGTGACTCCGTCGATGTATCGGCCACGGGTACGTGCGCGAGCCGCACTAGGACGTCAGGACGTTGATGTGCTGGATCCAGGTCTGCACCTCGACGAGCGGCGGGTCGTTGGAGGCGAGGGAGCCGAGGGAGTCGAGGGTGATCGGCGGTGCGGCGGCGGCCAGCGCGAGGGCGGCGACGGCGGTCAGGACACGGACCTTCAACGGGGAACTCCTTGCTGCTGCTCTTCGTAGACGATCATTGCGCTGTGGGATGACTGCGTAACCAGCCCGAGACCTGGGCTGGGACTGGATCTGGGAGGGGGACCGCCCGCGGGCAGCGCGACATGCTCGGCCGCGTCGCCCGCGGGCGGCCCTGCGCCGGACCCCTGCGTCCGGGCCCCGGGGCTGGGAGGTTGGGGCTGTCGGGCGAGTCAGGACGGTCCGGCGGATCGGGGCCCGCCGGCCTGGAGGGGGCAGGGCTGCCGGGCCAGGTCGGGTCAGGGCTGCAGGCAGCTCACGACCGGCACCTCGGCCGGCACGCCTGGAGCGGCCGGATCGACCAGTGTGGTGAGGTCGCCGGCGGAGCCCGCCAGGCAGGTGCCCACGCCGACGGGATCGACCACGGCGTGCGAGGGTGGGGCGCCGAACAGGGTCAGGCCACCGGCGACGACGGCGGCAGCGGCTATACGGCGGGGGGTGAAACGCATCGAACCTCCTGGGTGACGGTAACGAACAACCTTCGACTAGCTACCCAGGGTAGTTGTTACGTAACACTTGGTTAATGTAAAGGTTTTTGCAGGTGGGAGGCGGTGCTCAGGACTCCCAGCGGTCCTGGGCGGCCATGACGTCCTCGGCGTGATCGAACGCCCATTCGCCGAACATCCCGATCGGGCCCAGGAGGCTGCGGCCCAGGTCGGTCAGCTCGTACTCGACGCGGGGAGGGGCCTCCGCGTACGTGCGCCGCGCCACCAGGCCGTTGAACTCCAGGCGGCGCAGCGTCTCCGTGAGGACCTTGGTGCTGATGCCGCCGATCTCCTCGCGCAGCCGTCCGGGACGGCGCGGGCCGTGGCGGAGCGACCAGACGACGACCGCGTTCCAGGTGTTGGCGATCAGGTCGAAGGCGAGTCTGGCCTGGCAGTCGGCGAGGAACAACGGGGCCTCCGTTAGGCACCGAATGGTGCGCGACGAAATTTCTACAGTCCTTCTACCAGTAAACCGCTGTACGAAGACGGAGGACGAACATGCGTATCGGGATCCTGGGCGCCGGAGGGATGGCGGACGCCCTGGGCACGCAGTGGGCCAGGGCGGGCCATGAGGTAATGATCAGCGGAAGGGACCTGGCCAAGGCCACCGCACAGGCCGCGAAGATGACCGCCCAGGCCGCGCAGGCGGTGGTGCGGGCTGGGACGTGGGTGGAGGCGGCTGAGTTCGGGGACGTCGTGATGGTGGGCGTCAGGGATCACGGGATCGTGGACGTGCTCCAGGCCGCCGGCGCGGCGATGCGCGGCAAGCCCGTCATCGATGTGACCGCCGAAGGCCCCGGCAAGCACGACTTCAGGCGCCCGCTCGCCCACCTGATCAGCGACCTCACCGGCGGTCATGTGGTGAAGGCGTTCAACCTGTGCCACGTGGACGTGTGGCGGATGACGCCGCCGGTGTTCGACGGCCGGCCACTGGCCGTGCCGCTGTGCGGTGACGATCCGGCGGCGATGGAGGCCGTACGCACGCTGGTCGCCGACCTCGGCTGCACGCCCGTGAACGGCGGCGGGTTCGACCGGGCGGCGCTGCTGGAGGCGACGGCGACGTTCATGATCGGGCTGTGGTTCGCCGGCGCCGACGCCCAGGCCGTCCTTCCGCCCTTGGCGCTCTCGGGCGACCACCAGCCCGGCTGAGCCCGGCCATGAGCCGGAGTGCGGCGGGTGTGCGCCTCTCGGGGTACAGACGGGGCCCGATGTACGGCAGGTGGCGTAGCGGGGATGACGACGGCCGGTGGATGCCATTCGCGGGTCACGGCAAGATCCTGGAGGCCTTCATACGAGGTCAAGGGAGAAGTCCAGTGGTAACCCAGGTCGCCAAGGGGAGCGGGTATGTGACCGCGTTCAAGGCCGTGGCCACGCTCAACACGCTGTCCGTGCTCGTTCAGGCCGTGACGGCGGGGCAACTCATGAGCGGGGCGGGTGCCGGCCTGCACGGCGTGGGGGCGGGCGCCGTGCACGTGCTGGGGCTGGTGCAGCTCATCGTGGCCGTGCTGATGTGGCGGCCCGGGCGCGGCGCGGGCTGGCCGGCGCTGGTCAGCCTGGCGGTGCTGCTGCTCGGCTTCGTCCAGTCCGCGCTCGGCGGCTCCGGGGTGGTGACCGTGCACGTGCCGCTCGGGATGTCGATCTTCGGGCTCAGCGTGTGGCTCCTCGTCTGGGCTTGGCGCCGCTGACCTCCCGCCATCCGACGAAGGCACGCCGTCCTGCGCCAGGGGGTCGCGGCCGTGCTCCGGCCCGGTGGCCGCGTCGCCCTCCTGCGTCAGGTGGCCACCGTCCGGACGGCGACGCCGAAATCCTGGGGCGGCTTCTGGTCAGGACGGGTGCCTGGCCAGATGGTCGGCGTGGCGGATCGGGTCCGGGAGGCGGTAGCGGGAGGTGAGGCGCAGCGCCTGGTCCGTGGCGGTGTCCAGGGAGATGCGATGGCCCTGGGAGACGTACACCGGCTTGACGCCGCGTTGCGTGCGCAACGCCCGCCCTATCGTGGCGCCCTCATGGACGATCGGCGTCCAGGCTCCTCGCTCCGGCCCCGGCGTCTCATGCGTGCCGATGAACGGCGTCTTGCCCACGCCCATCGCCGGCAGCCCGGTCAGCACACCGAGGTGGCACGCCAGGCCGAACCCGCGCGGGTGCGCCAGGCCGTACCCGTCGCAGACCAGCAGGTCAGGTGTCACGGCGAGCCGTTCGAGGGCCTCCACCAGAGCGGGCAGCTCCCGGAACGCGAACAGGCCCGGCACGTACGGGAACGCCGCCCGCCCGTGCGCCACCACCTGCTCCACCGGCGCGAGCGTGTCGCCGTCGAGCACGACCACGGCGGCCGTCAGCGAGTCGTCGCCGTGGTAATGCACGTCCAGACCCGCCACCAGTGTGAAGGTGGTGGGTCCGGTCAGTTCGACGTGTACGCGGAGCCGGTCCTGGATGGCCTCCGCCTCGGCGACACCGGTGGGCCAGGGGTGAAGTCGCTCAACATGCACCGGCCCAAGCTATGCCTTTTCGTCGTCTGCACGAGCAACTCCCGCTCGGGGTGGGCGTCGTGCGGGTTCCTCGGTGGCGTGGCCGAGCTCCGTGGCCTGGATGGCGGCCCCTCGGTTGGAAAAGGTTTCGGCGGAGTCCTGTTCTGTAGTGTCAGGCTCCATGGGAGATGTCCTCGTAGTCGCAGGTCCCGGCGTCGTCCCCGACGCCGGACTGCTGGCGGAGGTCGCCGCGCGCGAGTTCACCGCGCTGGGCGTACGAGGTGCGCTCGTGCACGCCCGTGACGCCGCTCATCTGCTGTCTCTTGCCAGGGGTGGCGCGGTCGTGATCCCCGGGCCTTCGCCGGAGGTGCGCGAGCTGATCGGGCAGCCGATCGGGCCCGTGGTCTGGGTGGACGTCGAGCGCGCCGACGACGTGGCGGCGGGGGAGGGCGCGACGCACCTGCATGGGCGCGGCATCAGCGGCCTGGCCTGGGGGATCCGGCATGCCGTGCATCGGATGCGGCACCCGTCCCGGCGGATCGCTTACGGGGCGTCGCGGGATCAGTGGGGCGATCTGTACGTGCCCGGAGGAGCGCGGAATGCGCCGGTCGTGGTGCTGATCCACGGCGGGTACTGGCGGTCGATCTGGGCGGCCGACCTCATGGAAGCGCTCTGCGCCGACCTGACCGGACGCGGCTTCGCGGTGTGGAACCTCGAATACCGCCGCCCCGACTTGCACGGCTGGCAGTCGACGACCGCTGACGTCGCCGCCGGTCTGGCGGCGCTCGACACGGTGAACATGCCCGCAGCCGACGCTCACCCGGACGTAGACCTCGGCGGGGGCGCGGTGGCCGGGAGTCCGGCTCTGGACCTCGGCAGGGTCGCCGTCGTCGGGCACTCCGCGGGTGCCCAACTCGCCCTGCGAGCCGTGGCCGACGGGGTGCGGGTGGCGCTTGCCGTGTCGCTGGCGGGCGTGCTCGATCTCGTCGAAGGCGATCGGCGATGGCTCAGCTCCGGCGCCGTCGCCGCCGCCCTCGGCCACCCCTCCACCGAAGCGGCCGCCCGCCGCGGCGCTGAGGAACCGGCACACGTCTACCGCGTCTCGTCTCCTTTGCTCAGGTTGCCGCTCAACGCACCCCAGCTCATCGTCCAAGGCACGGACGACGACCTCGACCTGATCGACTTCAGCCGCCGCTACGCCCGAGCAGCCCAGCACGCCGGGGACGAGGTGACATACCTGGAAATGTCCGGCGACCACTTCGCTGTCATCACCCCCTCCACCCCGATCTGGCAGGCCACGGCCGAGGCCATCACCACCGCACTGGCGTAGTGGAAGCGGGCCGCTGGAGGTGGGGTCTGGTGCGTACGCGGGACGGCGGCTGACACTGTGGGCATGCTGTCGTACTCCAGCGCCACCGCCCAGACGCCCCTCCTGGGCGAGACCATCGGTGAGAACCTCGAACGCACAGCGGCCCGCTTCGGCGACAGGGAAGCCCTCGTCGACGTGCCCGCCGGCCGCAGGTGGACCTACACACAGCTCAACGAAGACGTCGACGACCTGGCCGGATCACTGCTGGACAGGGGCATCGCGAAAGGCGACAGGGTCGGCATCTGGGCGCCCAACCGGGCGGAATGGGTGCTCGTCCAGTACGCCACCGCCAAGATCGGCGCGATCCTGGTCAACGTCAACCCGGCGTACCGCACCCACGAGCTGCGGTACGTGGTCGAGCAGTCGGGCATGCGCCTGCTGATCAGCGCCCAGACGCACAAGAGCAGCGACTACCGCAAGATGGTCGAGGAGATCGGCTTCGCGGACGTCGTCTACCTGTACGACCCGACGTGGGACGCCCTGACCGCGCGCAAGGCGGACCGGTCCGCGCTGGAGGCCCGCATGGCGGAGCTGGCCTTCGACGACCCGATCAACATCCAGTACACCTCGGGCACCACCGGCTTCCCCAAGGGCGCGACGCTCTCGCACCACAACATCCTCAACAACGGCTATTTCGTCGGCGAGCTGATCCACTACACCGAGCACGACCGGGTGTGCCTGCCGGTGCCGTTCTACCACTGCTTCGGCATGGTCATGGGCAACCTGGGCGCGACCTCGCACGGCTCCTGCATCGTGATCCCGTCGCCGGGCTTCGACCCGGAGGCGACGCTGCGCGCCGTACAGGAAGAGAAGTGCACGTCCCTGTACGGGGTGCCGACGATGTTCATCGCCGAACTCGGCTTGTCCGGAAATTTCGACCTTTCGACCCTGAGAACGGGCATCATGGCCGGATCCCCGTGCCCCGTCGAGGTCATGAAGCGCGTCGTCGGCGAGATGAACATGCGCGAGGTCGCCATCTGCTACGGCATGACCGAGACCTCACCCGTGTCCACGATGACCAGGTCCGACGACGACCTGGCCCGCAGGACCGAGACGGTCGGCCGGGCGATGCCGCACGTGGAGGTCAAGATCGTGCACCCGGAGACCCGCCTCCCGGTGCCCAGGGGCGAGCCGGGCGAGCTGTGCACGCGCGGCTACTCGGTCATGCTCGGCTACTGGAACGAACCGGACAAGACCGCCGAGGCCATCGACGAGGCGCGCTGGATGCGTACCGGGGATCTGGCCACCATGGACGACGACGGCTACGTCAACGTGGTCGGCCGGATCAAGGACATGATCATCCGAGGCGGCGAGAACGTCTACCCGCGCGAGGTCGAGGAGTTCCTCTACAGCCACCCGGACATCGCCGACGTGCAGGTCATCGGGGTGCCCGACGAGAAGTACGGCGAGGAGGTGATGGCCTGGATCATCATGCGGCCGGGCGCGCGGCCGCTGACGGCGGAGCGGGTCAGGGAGTTCTGTGCGGGCAGGCTGGCGCATTTCAAGGTCCCGCGGTACGTGCACGTCGTGGAGGAGTTCCCGCTGACGGTGACCGGGAAGATCCGGAAGGTGGAGATGCGGGAACGGTCGTTAGACCTGCTCGGGCTGCGCTCGGCCGCCGAGATCCGCAACGCCTAGAGCAACCCGCCCGCAGGGACGAAACGGACAACACCTAACATATCTGGGTGATCGTCGGAGAAACGTTCGGCCTGCTCATCGTCGGCGTCGCGGCCGGTGTGTTGAGCACGGTCGTGAGCCTCGCGTCGATCATCTCCTATCCGGCGCTGCTGGCCTTCGGCCTGTCCCCGCTGACCGCGAACGTGACCAACACCGTCGCCCTCGTCTTCACCGGCATCGGCGCCGCCGCCGGGTCACGTCCCGAACTGGCCGGGGAGGGCGGCCGGGTGCGCAGGCTCGGCCCGGTGGCCGCGCTCGGTGGTGCCACGGGCGCGTTCCTGCTGCTGGTGACCCCGGCCAGGACGTTCGAGCTGATCGCGCCCTGGTTGATCGCGATGGCCTCGCTGCTGCTCGCCCGCCCGCCGTCCGGCCGGGTGCACGGCGATCATGGGGTGCTGGGCAGGGTGGGGCTGTTCGCCGTGACGATCTACGTGGGCTATTTCGGCGCGGCCGGGGGGATCCTGGTGTTCGCGGTGCTCGCGGCCATGATCGACCATTCTGCGGCCAGGCTGAACGCGATGAAGAACGTGCTGTCCGGGCTGGCGAACGCGGTGGCGGCGCTGGGGTTCGCGTTGTTCGGGCCGGTGGACTGGCGGGCGGCGGTGCCGCTGGCGGCCGGGTTCCTGCTCGGCGGGTGGGTCGGGCCCAAGATCGCGCGGAGGGTGCCCGGCCACGGCCTGCGCTACCTGGCGGCGGCCTGCGGGCTGGCGGTGGCGATCAAGCTGGGCTGGGACGCCTACTCACGATGACGGGCGCGCCGCCGCCACCCCCGCCGCGCTGCCATGCCCGCGGGCGCCGCTTCGGCCCTTCGACGACGCCCGTTCCGTGATGAGCGCCGCGAACCGGGTGGTGACCTCGTGCCAGATCGGCGTCGAGACCGGCTCGTCGGCCACCGCCCGCGCGTACACCTCGTCGGGGTCGAACCCGTCGGCGCGCCACCCGCGGATGCGCGCGGGCAGCACCTCCGGGTGGAACTGCACGCCCCACGCCCGCTCGCCCACCCGGAACGCCTGGAAAGGACATCTGGCGGTCTCCGCCAGATGCACGGCCCCCTCGGGAAGCCTGGTGATCGCGTCCTTGTGGTGTTCGACGGCGGGCACCACCTGCGGCAACCCGTGGAAGAGCGGATCGCCGGCCGCCTCGGGCCGGATCGTGACGGGAAGGCTGCCGTTCTCCGGCGCCCCCACGTCGCCGGTCACCTCGCCGCCCGCGACCTCGGCCAGTAGCTGCCCGCCCAGGCAGATGCCGAAGAACGGCACCCCCTCCCGCAGCGCCTGCCCCGCCAGCCGTCTGGCATCGCGCAACCACGGTGCCTTGTCGTCCTCGCCGGGCAGGTAGCCGCCGCCGAGCATGATCATGGCGTCGTGCTCCAGGCGGGCGGGCAGGGGAGCACCCTCGTGGGCGAGCACGACGTCCAGCTCCAGCCCGGCCTCCGCCAGCCAGTCGCCCACCCGGCTCGGGCCGCCGCTCCTGCTGTTCTGCACGATCAGAACGTCACCCATCGTAGGCCTCCGCCATCCAGTCCAAGATCCGCTCGTCCACGTCCTCCGCGTCACGGCCGGCTCCCCGACGCGGTGGCGGTCCCGGTCGTGGCGGGGCTCGCTGTCAAAGGAGCGGCCCTGGTCGTGTCGGGGCTCGCCGTCGAGGTGGAGGGCCTGCCCACGGCGGGCTCGCCGTCGCTGGTCATGGCAGGTTCGCCGCCCTGGCCGTGTGGCGTAGCAGTAGCGCGGTCGTCACCGGGCCGACCCCGCCGGGCACCGGCGTGAGCGCTCCAGCCAGGCCCGCGACCGCCTCGGAGTCGACGTCGCCGGTCAGCCCGCCGTCGCCGGTGGGATTGGTGCCGACGTCGATCACCACCGCCCCAGGCGCCACGTGATCGGCGCCGATCAGCCCGGCCCGGCCCACGGCCGCGACCAGCACCTCGGCCTCGGAGGTCACCGAGGGTAGGTCGCGGGTGCGCGAATGGCAGACGGTGACCGTGGCGTGCCGGTCGAGCAGCAGGTGCGCCAGTGGCTTGCCCACCACGGTCGAGCGCCCGACCACCACCGCCCGCCGGCCCCGCAGCTCCACCTCGTAGTGGTCGAGAAGCGCCATCACGGCCGCCGCCGTGGCGGGCGGGAACGCGGGCAGCCCGGCCGCCAGCCGGCCCAGCGAGAGCGGGTTGGCGCCGTCCACGTCCTTGCGCGGATCGATGGCCCCGGCCAGCTCCTGCGGCGAGGCGCCCGCGGGGAGCGGGGTCTGCAACATCACGCCGTGCACGTGGGAATCGCCGCTGAGCCTGGCCAGCGTCTCGCCGATCTGCTCGCGGCGGGCCTCGGGGCCGAGATCGACCAAGTCGCAGGCGATGCCCACGCCGGCCGCCGCCTTGGCGATCGAGCGGACATACCACAGGCTCGCCTCGTCGGCCGTGGCCACGACCACGGCCAGCCTGGGTTGCGGGCCCGCCGCCGCCTCGGCCTCCGTCTGGGCTCTGATGGCGGCGGCCAGGTCTTTCCCGGTCAGCGTCTTCACGAGTGGATCACCTCGCGTACCTCGGCGGTCACCCAGTCTGCCCTGGCGACGGCCGCGTCGACGCCGGAGATGCGGATGTTCAGCGCCTCGCGTACTCGCTCGTCCTTGATGCCGCCCAGGTTGACCTCCACGTTCACCCTGGCCGTGGTGAGGGCGGCGCGCGCGGCCTCCGCGGCGGCGGCCACGTCCGTGACGACGTTGCGGTTGCCGAACGGCAGCAGCAGCTCGCACAGCTCGATCACCCGCGTGGCGGCCTCGATCACTCTGGCGGGCGGTTCGGCGGCGCCGGCCAGTGCCCTGGCGATGGCGGCGCTGCGCTCCTCGCCCTTGGGCAGCCGGTAGGCGTCGGTGACCGCGAGGAACGCCGCCGCGTCCTCCTCGGCCAGCTTCAGCGCCCGCGCCCGCAGGTTGTCGGTCTCGGCGATCACGGCGACGACGGTCTCGGCGTGGCGGGTGTACCTCTCCCCGGTGGTGTAGCGGGCGACCATGCCGAGCAGCGCGGCGGCCTGCGCCGCGTGCAGGGCCGCCGTCGCGCCGCCGCCCGGCGCGGGTACTCTGTCGGCCAGCTCGGCCAGGAAGTCGACGATCTTTGAGTCGCGCATGGCGGCATTCTGCCAGGCCAAGCGGTCCTCATTCGCGGTGCATCGGCCGCGTGGCGTCCTCGGGACCGTTCTGCGGCAGGTACGGCGACGACGTTGGCGGCGCGTACGCGGGCGAGTAGACGAGAGGCTCCGCGCTCGACCGCCACCGCGACGGGAACGCCGACACGGCCAGCAGCACGACCCCGACGAACAGCAGGGTGCCCGTGTAGGCCACGGTCTGGAAGCCGGCCAGCAGCACGCCGGGCAGCCAGCGGTCCGGCAGGATCCGCAGGCCGAACCCCACCTCCAACAGGGGAAGGGCGCCCAGCGCGGTGAACCCGAGCCCGCCGAGCAGGGACGCGATGGGCGACACGCGCGAGCCGGCCAGGAAGGCGAGCACGATCGCCGAGGCGGCCACCACGGCCACCCCGAGCCAGGAGAGCTCGAACGCCTGCCCCGATCTGAGCTGGATGTCGCCGATGCCGTACCACAGCCCGACGGCGATCAGCGGAGGGAGGAGCAGCCCGGCGACCACTCCGAGAGCATGACGGGAACCGTTTGACATGATTGAACCCCGTTTGTTCGGCTGGCCTCAACTTACCGCAGCGAGATCCGTCAACGTGGGGTGGTCTTGGAGTCGAGCCAGGTGTCGATCAGCTTGGTGAAGTCCTCGCCGGTGTGCTTGTTGATCCACTTGACGAACGCCGCCCGGTCCTGGGTGGTGTTGCGGTGCTGCTGGGGCCAGGCTTTGGTCATCGCGAAGAACTTCTTGTCGCCGATCCGCTTCCTGATCTCGTGGATCATGATCGCCGGGCCGTAGTAGACGTTGCTCTGGCCGAAGGAGTCGCGCCGGTACCTCCCGGGCGGGCCGCTCTCCGCGCGCAGCTCGGGGTCCAGGCGGCGGATGTTGGCGATGAAGTCGTCGATCGTGCCGTCCTCGTGGTCGGCGTACCACTGCATCTCGAAGTACATGGCGAAGCCCTCGTTCATCCACAGGTCACGCCAGGTACGCGGGGTGACGGTGTCGCCGTACCAGTGGTGTACCAGCTCGTGCGCCACGACCGACGGCTCCATGTAGCGGGGGCCGAGTGCGATCATCTGCTGCGTCTCCATGCCGGAGTCGCTCGTCGCCACCAGCCCGGCGCTCGGGAACGGGTACGGACCGAGCCGCTTCTCCAGCCACTTCATGATCTCCGGCATCCGGCGGGCCACGGGGAGCTGCTTGGCCACGTCCTGGGGGCGGATCCAGTACGTGATCGGGATCCCGTGCGGCCCCTTGTCCTTGAACATCCGGTACTTGTCGGCGGTGAACACCGTCAGGTAACTGGCCACGGGATCGGTCGACTGCCAGCGGAACGTGCTCGTACCGCCTTCGGTGGTCTTGCCCTTGTACGTGCCGTGCGCCACGCCCGACCAGCCCTTGGGCACGGTGATCGCCACGTCGTAGAGCGCCTCGTCCGACGGATGGTCGTTCACCGGGAACCAGGTGAACGCCCCGAACGGCTCCTGCAGCGCCCACGCGGATCCGTTGCTCCCCGTGTGGAAGCCGAGCAGGTTGATGTCCTCGCGCCGCTGCTTGGCGTCGACGGGTTTCGGCTTGCCGTGGTAGCGCACGGTCACGACGGTGCCCTCGTCGGCGTCGAGCGGCTCGGGCAGCGGGATGGTCAGGTCGTCGTACTTGCGGGCCGGCTTGACCTGCGCGTCGCCGACCGTGGCCTGGTCCACCTTGAGCGCGCGGCCGAAGTCGAGCTTGACCGCGGTGATCGGCTTGGCGGCCCTGAGCGTGAGCTTCGCCGTGCCGGACAGGGTGCGGGTGCCGGGCTTCCAGGTCAGCGCCAGGTCGTAGTGGAGCACGTCGATCGACGGGTTGCCGTAGGCCGGATAGACCGGATCGGCCACGGGCTTTGACCTGCCCTTCTCGTACGCGCTCAGGTCCACCCGCCGCTCCATGGCAGGCGCGGCCGACGGCGGCGCCGACTTCACGGGAGCTGCGGGCGCGGGCGTGCTACACGCCGGTACGGCCAGCGCGACGGTCAAGAGGGATAAGAGGGGCCTCAGCATTCGGGCAAAGGTAATGATCCCGACACTTCACCACAAGTCGTTTTCGCACCTTTCTCCAAACTCCCTGTGAAGCCTCTCGCAAGTCTTTGCCGCGACCCGGAGCGCGGGCATCGTGGGCCGCATGAGATCCGCGATCCTGAAGACCGCACTCAGCGCTTTGGTCGTGATCCTGCTCGGCGGCGTGCCTGCCCAGGCCGCCGTCTCGAAGCCGGACACGTTCCCGCTGCCCAACGGGTTCCAGCCGGAGGGGATAGCGATCGGGCCGGGGCACTTCGCGTACTTCGGCTCCCGCGCGACCGGTGACATCTACCGGGCCGACCTGCGTACCGGGAAGGGGTCCGTCATCAGCAAGGGGCCGGGCACGCCCTCGCTCGGGCTCAAGACGGACGGGCGCGGGCGGCTGTTCGTGGCCGGGGGCACGGGGGGCGACGCCCGGGTGGTCGACCTGCGCACCGGGGCGGTGCTCAAGACGTACCCGCTGGCCACCGGGGCCTCGTTCGTCAACGACGTCATCCTCACCGAGCGCGCCGCCTACTTCACCGACTCCACCAACCCCGTCCTGTACAAGCTGGAGCTCGGCCACAAGGGCGCGCTGCCCGGCGAGGCCGTCAAGATCCCGCTCAGCGGCGCCATCCAGTACACGACCGGCACCAACGCCAACGGCATCGCGCCCAGTCCGGACCGGAAGTCGCTGCTGATCGTCCAGTCGAACACCGGCAAGCTGTTCGAGGTCGATCCGTCCTCCGGCGTCACCACCGAGGTGGACCTGGGCGGCGAGTCGCTGGCCAACGGCGACGGCCTGCTGCTGGCCGGCCGCACCCTGTACGCCGTCCAGAACCGCCTGAACACGGTCACCGCCATCGGCCTGGCCCGCGACGGCTCGTCGGGCAAGATCGTGAAACGCCTGACCGATCCCCGGTTCGACGTCCCCACGACCGTCGCCGCCTTCGGCAACCGCCTCTACCTGCCCAACGCCCGCTTCACGACGACCCCGACCCCCGACACGCCCTACTCCGTCGTCGCCATCAAACCCTGACGGTAGTGCCGCCCCGGCCGACGCCGGGGCGGCCCCGCCTCAGCTCTTGATCGTGTAGCTGTCGCCGTAGACCTTCCAGGTCAGGGGCGGGTTCAGGTCGAGGTTGCCGTTCTTGAGGAACACGCGCTGCATCGTGTCCACCCGGCTCGTGTCCTCGTGCGCCGCCTCGGCCTTCATCGCCGCCTTGCGCGCGTCCAGGAACGCGTTCAGGTACGTCACCTCGTCCCCGCCCTGCGCCGGCGGTTTCGCCTTGGCCAGGGCGCTCTTCCTGATGCCGCCGAAGCTCAGCCGGTCGGTGCCGGGGCCGTGCATGACCATGGCGTCGTAGTACGCGAACTGGCCCAGCGCCCGCAGGCCATCCTGCTTGGCCTGGCGTACGGCCGGGTTGAAGTAGACGCGGTCGCGCTCGTCGTTCTGGGCCTGCTGGAAGGCGGGGTCCTTGGCGGCCGCCGTCCAGTCCTTGCTGAAGTGCGGGTCGAGGCCCTGGTGGGAGTCGGTGCCGTTGACCTTGCGCAGGGCGGGGAGGTATTCGGCGAGGACGTTGCCGGGTTTGCGCTCGGTGTAGAGCTCGACCAGCTCCAGCATGTCGCCGGTGCCGGAGCAGAAGCCGATGATCCCGGCCGTGTAGCCGCGGTCGTCCTCGATGTCCTCGATGTAGCCGTACTGCGCCTTCCAGTCGAGCGAGGAGTTCTCCGCGCTGGACACCAGCCGCATGGCGATGTCCTTCTTGTGCGGGTCTGTGAGGTCGGCCGGGCACGTGCCGGTGATGGTGAGGGAGAAGGTCAGGAGTGTGGCGGTCAGCACATGCGCCCCTGTTCGTTAGGAAAGATTCCTAACGAACCATAGTGCGGAGCTCGGCTTGGAAACTAGCCCTGCGGGCGCACCGCCGCGAGCTGCTCCTCGAACGGTACGACTTCCTCGTCCTGCTTCCTCGTGGGAGCGCGGTGCAGCAGGAGATCGGTCAGTTCCGCCGCGGCGCGGGCTATGCGCTCGCCGAGGCCGTCCGTGAACGCGTCACCGCCGCCGCCCCAGTCCTCCGCGGCCGCGTAGACGGCCGTCGGGACGACCACGGCGCGCAGGTAGGCGAACAACGGGCGCAACGCGTGCTCCAGCGCCAGCGAGTGGCGGGCGGTGCCGCCCGTGGCGGCCACGAGCACGGGCTTGCCCGCCAGCGCGGTGTTGTCGATCACGTCGAAGAACGACTTGAACAGGCCGCTGTACGAGCCGCTGAAGATCGGCGTGACCGCGATGAGCCCGTCGGCCTCCGTCACCGCCTCGATCGCCTCGCGCAGCCGGCCGTTGGGGAAGCCGGTGACGAAGTTGTTCGCGATGTCCACGGCGAGGTCGCGCAGCTCGACCACGCGCACGTCCGCCTGCCCCTCCAGGCGCCGCGCCACCGCCTCGGCCAGGCGGTCGGCGAGCAGGCGGGTGGCGGAGGGCTGCGTCAGACCCGCCGTGACGACCACGAGCTTCATGGGCCGGATCTCCTTTCTCAGGCGCTCACGGGCTGGGCGGCCGCGAGTCGCGAGGCGTGGGTCGGCGCGCCGGGCACCTCGGCCGGGCGGTCCTTGGCGAACTCCTTGCGCAGCACCGGCACGACCTCCTCGCCGAGCAGGTCGAGCTGCTCCAGGACGGTCTTCAGCGGCAGCCCCGCGTGGTCCATGAGGAACAGCTGCCGCTGGTAGTCGCCGAAGGACTCCCTGAACTCGAGGGTCCTGTCGATGACCTGCTGCGGGCTGCCCACGGTGAGCGGCGTCTCCTCGGTGAACTCCTCCAGCGACGGCCCATGGCCGTACACGGGGGCGTTGTCGAAGTACGGGCGGAACTCGCGTACCGCGTCCTGGGAGTTCCTGCGCATGAACGCCTGGCCGCCGAGGCCGACGACGGCCTGCTCGGGGGTGCCGTGGCCGTAGTGGGCGTAGCGCTCCCGGTAGAGGTTGATCAGGCGCATGAAGTGCTCCTTCGGCCAGAAGATGTTGTTGGCGAAGAAGCCGTCACCGTAGTAGGCGGCCTGCTCGGCGATCTCCGGGCTGCGGATCGAGCCGTGCCATACGAACGGCGGCACCCCGTCGAGCGGGCGCGGCGTCGAGGTGAAGCCCTGCAGCGGCGTGCGGAAGCGGCCCTCCCAGTCGACGACGTCCTCGCGCCAGAGCCGGTGCAGCAGCGCGTAGTTCTCGATGGCGAGCGGGATGCCCTGCCTGATGTCCTGGCCGAACCACGGATAGACGGGCCCGGTGTTGCCCCGGCCCATCATGAGGTCCACCCGGCCGTCCGCCAGGTGCTGCAGCATCGCGAAGTCCTCGGCGATCTTCACTGGGTCGCTGGTCGTGATGAGCGTGGTGGCGGTGGACAACACGAGGCGCTCGGTCCTGGCCGCGATGTAGCCGAGCATGGTGGTCGGTGAGGATGGCACGAACGGCGGGTTGTGGTGCTCGCCGGTCGCGAACACGTCGAGCCCGACCTCCTCCGCCTTGAGCGCGATCGCCACCATCGCCTTGATCCGCTCGTGCTCGGTCGGCGTCCTGCCCGTGGTGGGATCCGTGGTCACGTCGCCCACGCTGAAGATTCCGAACTGCACTTTAGTCACCATCCATGACTGTTGAATCTTTGACGGCTAGTAGCACCAAGGCCTGCTGAGATATTCCATCATTGTGTGCACTTGTACGCGGAAGCTCCAGGCGCACTCTCACAGGCTTGAACGGTGACACGCTGACGCCCACCGGCGGGGGAGACGGGCCGGGCTACGCAGTCGACGAAGGCCCGCCGCCTGAACCATGAAATCAGTAGCAACGAAGACCGCAACCGGCCTGGCCATGGCCGCCCTGGCCGGCGGCCTGCTGATCGCCACCCCGCAGGCGGCGTCGGCCGCCGGCATCTGCGGCCCCAGTCAGAGCCGATCCGAGCAGCGCGGGGAATGGGTGACCTTCGGCAAGGGGGGTGTCCACGGCTGCGGTACGTGGAGCAGAGTCGGGAAGGTGACCTTCCTCAAGGGCGCCGTCAAGGACACCCGGCACGACAACAAGCGGGCATACGTCGTGATCCGCTTCGTCGTCACCTCGGACGTACGTAAGATCTACCGATTCGAGGCGCCCAGGGACGGGGGATCGCGAACCTTCGCCCTGCAAAGCCCCTATCACCAGGTCTCGGTGCAGGAATGCCTGAACGTCGCCTGGCGCCTCGATCCCTGCGGACCGGCTGACGACTTCGACGTCACCGCCCCGCAGGTCCACGTCCCCAGCCCGCCACCTGGAGGCTGACCGAAGTCGAGGGCTCGGAGCGAACGTCTCCGGGCCCTCGATCATGCGGCGAGCGCGTTGATGTCCGACGGGCCGAGGATGCGCATGGGCGCACCTCGCTCGGCCACTGTGATCACCGCCTGCCCGATCCGCTCGGTCGTGGTCACCGCCGATGGGAACAGCCGCCGCAGCACCGGATAGAGCGGCCGGGTCACGACATACGCCAAGCGGTAGATCCGCGTACGCGATGTGACCCTGTGCGGCTGGATGTAGCCGGGCCGGAACATGTAGGCCCGGAACGGCAGCTCAAGGAGCGCATTCTCGGTGGCGCCCTTCACCCTGGCCCACATCGCCCGCCCCTGCGGATCGGTCCCGACGCCCGACACGTACACGAAAGTCGAGTCGGGGCTGAGCCGGGCCAGCACCTGAGCTACGGAGAGCGTGAAGTCATAGGTGACCCGGCGGTACTCCTTCTCGCTCATCCCCGCCGACGAGACCCCCAGGCAGAAGAAACACGCGTCGTAACCGGCCAGCTCGCCCTCGATCGGCGCGAGATCGAGCAGGTCGTCGTGCCTGATCTCACGCAGCTTGTCATGGACCACGCCCGTGGGGGCGCGCCCGACCGTGAGCACGGCCGTGACCCGATCGTCGAGCAGGCACTCCCTGAGCACTCCCCGCCCGACCATCCCGGTCGCCCCAAAAAGGATCACTCTCATGTCCTGCTCGCCCCGATCGTCTCCAGGAGGTCGTCGGTCAGAGGATAGGACTGCTCGGCAAGCGGCGAACCGGTCGTACGGGAGGGCAACGGGTTAAGATCGCGCCAGGTCGCGGACCGCGGTCGCGAGCCGGGCGGCGGCGAGTTGGGGGATGGCCAGGCCGCGGGTCGAGATGCCGAGCGCCCACTGCGTGCCGGGCACGACCGCGCTCGCGCACGCCACCTCCTCCCTGAACTGCCCGTGCTCCTCCACCACCTGCCCCGGCCGCAGCCCCGACAGCTCCACCTCGACGTCCTCCACGCTCGACGGGGTCGAGGGGGTGAAGCGGCGCAGGCCGTACTCGGTGAGGATGCCGCGCCGGACGCGGGACGGGAGGGAGAGCAGCAGCGCCTTGCCGAGCGCGGTGGCGTGCGGCGCCGTCTCCAGGCCCGCCTGCAGGTCCTCCAGCCAGGGCGAGCGCGGCCCCTCCGCCACTTCCACCACGACCAGCCGCGCGTCGGTGAGCTGGGCCAGGTAGGCGGTGTGGCCGGATTCGGCGGCCAGCTGGCGCAGCACCGCCGAGGCGCGCGGCGGCCGCTCGAAAGCGTCCAGCATCTCGTGGTACCGCTCGGCCACCTGCGAGCCGATCAGGTAGTCCCCGTCGGGCCGCCGGTGCAGGTAGCCCTCGTAGCACAGGGTGCGGACCAGGTGGTAGGAGGTGGACAGGTTCAGGCCGCAGCGGCGGGCGATGACCTTGACCGACAGCGGCCGGTCGGCCCGCGCGACCTCTTCCAGCACGCGGAGCGCGCGGGAGACGCTGCGGATCAGATCGCTGGGTTGTTCACCGGTCATCACCCAAGCATCTGCGCTATCTGAAAATCGCACGCCTACCTCAAGCGGCACACCCGTCCGACGATGAGGTCATGCCGGAGATACCGCAGTGGGCCAGTCAGGCGCTGTCCGGGGTCTATGACCCGTGCTGCAGGGAGAAGGGCATCTCGGTCGTGGAGATGGGCCTGGTCAGGTCGGTCGAGGTCACCGGGGAGAAGGCCCGGGTGGAGCTGCTGCTGACGTCGGGCTGGTGCCCGTTCGCGGCAAGGGTGCTCACCGAGGTGCGCGACCGGATCCAGGAGCAGCCGGGCATCCGCGAGGCAGAGGTGGAGGTCGTCTGGGACGAGGCGTGGACGGTGGACCGCCTGTCCCCGAGGGCGGCCCGCATGTTGCGCTTCCTGCCCGCCCCCGCGCAGGTGCCCGACAGGGAGGCCTACATCAGGGAGGAACTTCGATGATCGACGACATGTTCGTGTTCGACAGCGTGGCCCACGTGTTCAACTTCGAGGCCAAGAACGCCTACGGCTCCGCGGGCCAGATGTTCTCCAACCACCTGTACGCCTTCCACACCACGCTCACCCCGGAGGGCCAGACCAAGCTGCCGCCCGAGGAGTTCCTGCGGCAGTGGACGATCGACGACATCCGCCGCATGGTCTACGAGGAGTCGGACACGGACATGCTGGTCGCGATGCCGCTGCCGCTGACCGATCTGTACCACGACGGCCTGTCCCCGTGGCAGGAATGCGCCGAGCTGGCCGCCCGCGACCCGGATCGCACGGTGTTCTGGGGCTCGGTCAACCCGCTCGAAGGCCGCAGGGCGCTCGACCTGATGGAACGCCAGGTGGGGGAGTTCAACGCGCGCGCGTTCAAGCTGTACAACGTCCGTTACGACTACGGCTCGCCGTACCCGTGGCGCATGGACGACCCGCGGGTGGCGTTCCCCATCTTCGAGAAGGCCCGCGACCTGGGCGTCAACCTCATCGGCGTGCACAAGGGGGTGCCGCTGGGGCCGCAGCCGATCGAGCACACGCAGACGTGGGACATGGACGGCGCCGCCGCCAACTTCCCCGACATCAACTTCGTCATCTTCCACGTCGGCCTGCCGTTCCTGGACGAGACCTGCTGGCAGCTCATCCGCTACCCCAACCTGTACGCCGACCTGGCGGCCACGATCAACTTCATCGTCCGGGCGCCCAGGATGTTCGCCGAGATCATCGGCAAGCTGCTCTTCTGGTGCGGCGAAGACAAGATCATCTACGGTTCTGAGGCGCCGATCTTCCATCCGCAGTGGGCGCTGAGGGCGTTCAGGGACTTCACGATCCCGCAGGACCTGTGCGACGGGTACGGCTACCCGCAGCTCACCGACCAGGCCAAGCGCAAGATCCTGGGCGAGAACCTGCTACGGCTGCATGGCCTTGGTCCGGTGCACGGCCTGTAGCAGTCCGATCGCCAGCAGCCCGGCGACCGTGGCGGAGCCGCCGTACGACACGAACGGCAGCGGCACCCCCACGATCGGCATGAGTCCCACCGTCATGCCCACGTTCAGGAACGTCTGGAACGCGATCCACGACACCAGCCCGCCGGCCAGCACGGTCCCGTAAGGGGAGTCGCTGTGCCGCGCGATCGCCAGCCCGCGCCACAACAACACGCCCACGGCCAGCACGATGGCCGCGGCGCCGGCGAACCCGAGCTCCTCGCCCGCCACGGTGAAGATGAAGTCGGTGTGCTGCTCGGGTACGAAGTGCCCGGCCGTCTGCTCGCCGTTGAACAGCCCCTTGCCATAGAGGCCGCCCGACCCGATGGCGATGCGCGCCTGGGCGGCGTTGTACCCCACGCCGCCCGGGTCGGAGGCGGGGTTGGCCAGCACGAGCAGCCGTTCGAGCTGGTACGGCTGCACCAGCCCGAGCTTCCACGCCGCCACGCCCGCCCCCACCGCGCCTACCACGAGCACCAGCAACCACCGCTTGGGCGCCCCCGACACCAGCAGCGCCCCCGCGACCATGGCCGCGAACACCAGCATCGTCCCCAGGTCGGGTTGCAGCGCGATCAGCCCGATCGGCACCGCGGCCAGCACCAGTGCCAGCAGCACCCCGCCGAACCCCGGCCGCCGCTGACCGTCCCGCAACTCCCCGAGCGGCACCGCGAACGCCAGCGCCAGCGCCACCTTGGCGAACTCCGACGGCTGGAACTGCACCCCGGGCGCCAGCACGATCCACGAGTGCGCCCCGTTCACCCGCACGCCCAGCGGGCTCAGCACGCCCGCGAGCGAGAGCAGCGCCAGCACGTACGCCAGCGGCACGTACGCCCGCAACACCCGCAGATCGACCCGCGACAGCAGCCACATCAGGACCAGCCCGCCCCCGACGGCCACGGCCTGCCGCACGAGCAGCGAGTAATCGCCCTCCATCCGCGTGGCCGACCACACCAGCAGCAGCCCGACCACGGACAGGGCCAGCGCGAGCAGCGTCAGCACATGGTCGGGCGGGGCCAGCGTCGGCGCCCACACGATCCTGCGTTTCCCGGTGACCGCGATCATCGCCGCTCCCTCAGCGCCAGGATGCCCTCCCAGATGTCGCGGGCCGCGGGCGCCGCGCCCTCCGCGCCCCGGCCGCCCTCGGACAGCACGACGACGACGGTGTAGGCGGGATCGGGGGCGAACGAGGCGAACCAGGAGGTGTCCCGCCGCCCGAACGACTCCGCCGTGCCCGTCTTCCCCGCCACCGCGATCTCGTCGAACGGGAACTTCTTGAACGCCTCCTCCG
The DNA here is from genome assembly GCF_043197025.1 of Nonomuraea marmarensis. NCBI lineage: Bacteria > Bacillati > Actinomycetota > Actinomycetes > Streptosporangiales > Streptosporangiaceae > Nonomuraea > Nonomuraea marmarensis. Next base: position 56,688 of record NZ_JBICRM010000032.1, on the reverse strand, counting down.
CGGTCCCCGACCGGGGCACCTGGCTCAGCGCCTGCCTCATGAACCGCAGCGTCTCGGCCGAGGCGGGCAGTTTCCCGGCCACCGGCGGTGTGATCGTCTCGATCGTGCTCCCGTCAGGACGCACGACTCGCAGGCCGACGCGCGGGCTGTGCAGCGTGCCGCCGTTGGCGATGGCCGCGTACGCTCGCGCCAGCTGCAGCGGCGTGACCAGCACGCCGCCCTGCCCAATGGCGAAGTTGGCCGCGTCGCCGCCCCGCCACACGCCGCCGCCCTGGCAGTTCTCCCTGGCGATCGCCTTCAGGTACGCGGCCCGCCCCTGGTCGGCCATCTCCGGGTACCCCTTGACGGCCCGCCGGCAGCTCTCCTTGCGGGTGGCCTGCCACAGGGCCTTCTTCGACTTGGCGTCGGGCACCGCCCCGGCCGCCTCTCCCGGCAGGTCCACCCCGGTGGCCTTACCGAAGCCGAACCCGCGGGCGGTCTTCTGCATGACGTCGGAGCCGCGCTCCCAGAGCTGGTCCGCGAGCCGGTAGAAGATCGTGTCGCACGACTTCACCAGCGCCCCGTGCATGGTCATGAGGCCCAGGTCGGCGCTGGCGAAGTTCCTGAACAGCCGGTTGCCGACCGTGTAGCCGCTCGGGCAGTCATAGGTGGCGCCGAGCCCGTACCCGGCCGTCGCGGCGGCGGCCGTCGAGGTGACCTTCCAGGTGGAGCCGGGCGCCCATTCGCCCTGCACGGCCTGCGACAGCAGCGGCAGCGCCTTGTATTCGCGGGCCGTCACCCCGTCGGTCCACACGGCGGGGTCGTAGGCGGGCCGCCCGGCCAGCGCGACCACGCGGCCGGTCTTGGACTCCATGACCACGGCCGCGCCCGACTTGCCGCCGCTGCTCGACAGCGCCTGACCGAGCGCCTGCTCGGCGATGGTCTGGATGCGGGAGTCGATGCTGGTCACGAGCGTGTTGCCGGGAACGGGCGGGTCCTCGCGGATGGTCCTGGTGACCCGGCCGGTGTTGTCCACGGCCACGTCCCGGCGGCCTACCTCGCCTGCCAGGTCCTTGTCGTACACGCCTTCGAGGCCGTCGCGGCCCTTGGCGCCCTGGACGTACCCGAGGGTGTGCGCGGCCGCCGTGCCGAAGGGGTAGACGCGGACGGGCCGCAGCTCCGTGCGCACGCCGGGGAAGTCCTGCTGCCGCTCGCTGATCTGCAGCGCCGTCGGCACCGTGACCCCCTCGGCGACGGGGATCGGCTCGTACGGCGAGCCCTGCCAGCACGGCTCCGGCACCTGCGGCCCGCACAACCGGACCTTCTCCGCGATCTGCCGGTACGGCTGCTTCAGCACCTTCCCCAGCCGGGTGAGCACCGCCCGGCCACCGTCCGGCTGGTGGGCCAGCGCGACGGCGTCCACGGTGACCACCGGCCTGGTCCTGTTCGTCACCAGGGGACGCCCGGCCACGTCGAGGATCTGCCCCCTGGTGGGCGGCAGCGACACGGTCCTGAGCCGCACGTCGGCCGCCGCCTGGACGTAGTGCGCCCCGCTGACCACCTGCAGCTGCCACAGCCGTCCCACCAGCGTGATCAGCATCGCCGTGACGACCAGCCGCAACACGACCACCCTAGCCCTGGACACGGCGCATCGCCTCCCTGTCAGGCCGCCTGCGCCGCACCACGACGGCCCCCAGCGCCCCGACCACCACCGTCCACCCGAACGCCCAGGGCAGGGCGGCCACCGCGGACGTCCAGTGCTCGTCACCCAGCGCCACCGCGGCGGCGGCCTGCAGCGACGTCCCGAGCGCGGCGCCGGCCGCGCCCACCAGCAGCGGCTTGCCCTCGCGCCACCCGCCCACCAGCAACCCGACCACCGACAACACCAGCGCCGTCCGCCCGACCGTCCCGTCCGCGGGCGGTATCACGTCGGCGGCCAGCCCCGCCACCAGGCCCGCCGCGCATCCCCAGACCGGCCCCCTGGCCAGCGCCAGCCACACCACGGCCAGCGTCACCAGATCAGGCCCGCCCCACGGCGACCGGTTGACCAGCAGCACCTGCAGCAACGGGGCCGCCAGCACCATCAGCACCAGCCCCACGTGCTCACCTCCCAGTCGCGAGGTCCGGCACGATCACGGCGACGAGGTCGAGCGCGGACAGCCGGGCGGCCGGCCGCACCAGCGCCGTGCGGGTGGCCGCGCCGGGCACGCTCTCGATCGCGGTGACCGTGCCGATGGGCACCCCGGCCACGTACGGCCGCGCGCCCGCCGAGCCGAGCGTCACCACCTGGTCCCCGACCTTCAGCGGCGCGTTCGGGTCGAACAGGCTCAGCCGCAGCCCCTCACCCGGCAGTCCCGTCACCACGCCCAGCTCGCCGGAGCCGGCCATGCGCGCGCCCACCGACGAGGCCGCGTCCGTGATCAGGGACACCGAGGCCGTCGCCGGGCCCGCCCAGGTGACCTTGCCCACCAGGCCGTCGGCGTTCAGCACCGTCACGTCCCGCGCGACGCCGTCAGCGGCGCCGGTGTCGATAGTGACGTTCTGGCCCTGGCCGAACCCCACCACGTGCGCCGCCACGCCCCGGTGCTTCCCCGTCGCCACGGCCAGCCGCTCGACCTGGCCCGCCGTGCCCGGCGCGGCCGCCAGCAGATCGGCTTTCAGCTTCGCGTTCTCGCCTTCCAACGCGCGCAGGCGGCCCTCGCCGCCGATCGACCTGGTCACCGTGCCGATCGCGTTCTCGACGGTGCCGTAGACGGTGGAGCCCGCCGCGCGTACGGGGGCCAGCGGCATCAGCGTACGGTCGAACACGATGAGCAGGACACCGGCGGCGAGCACGAGCAGGACGAACGCCCGTTTCACCGCCGTGACCAATCGGGCAGCAGCACGTCGCGCATGGCCTGGAACCGCTCGACGCAGCGGCCCGCACCGAGCGCCACCGAGTAGAGCGGCTTGTCCACGACCCTGATGGGCATGCCGGTGGCCTCGCCCATGCGGTCGGCCAGGCCGCGTAACAGGGCGCCGCCGCCGGTCAGCACGATGCCGTTGTCCAGCAGGTCGCCCGCCAGCTCGGCCGGGCACTGGTCGAGCGTCGTCTGCACGGCGTCGATGATGGACTGCACCTGGTCCTCGATGGCCTCGCTGATCTGCTCGGCGGTGATGGTGGCCGTCTTCGGCAGCCCGCTGACCAGGTCGCGGCCGCGTACGGGGGCCGAGGTGCCCGGGTCGAGCGCGCGCGGCGCGGCGGTCAGCGTCACCCCGTCGGGTTTGGGCCTGGACCGGAACGGGTTCCAGCTGCGCGGCGCGGGCGGCGGCTCCGCCTCCTCGTCCTCGACCGCGATCGGATCGGCGCCGTCCGGTGAGGCGGTGACGCCGACCCGGTGCCGGCCCTTGGGGGAGGGGTCGGCGTCGCGGGCCGTCACGGGCGCGGGCCGCACCATGCCCAGGTCCATCTTCAGCCGCTCGGCCGTACGGTCGCCGAGCAGCAGCGCGTGCTCCTTCTTGGTGTAGGTGATGATCGCCTCGTCCAGCTCGTCGCCGCCGACCCGCAGCGACTTGGCGACCACGACGCCGCTCATGGACACGATGGCGACCTCCGTGGTGCCGCCGCCGATGTCGACGACCATGTTGCCGGTGGCCTCGCCGACCTTCAGCCCGGCGCCGATCGCCGCGGCCATCGGCTCCTCGATGATGTGCACCCGGCGCGCGCCCGCCTCGTAGGCGGCCTCTTTGACCGCCCGCTGCTCAATGGAGGTGGTGCCGCTCGGCACCGCCACGACGATGCGCGGCTTGGCCAGGAACCGGCTCGGATGAGCCTTGTGGATGAACATGCGTAACATCCGCTCCGCCGCGTCCAGATCCGCGATCACGCCGTCCTTGAGCGGCCTGATCGTGGCGATGTGCGGGGGAGTGCGGCCCACCATGCGCTTGGCCGCCTTGCCGACCGCCACGACGGTGTTCTTGTGCAGGTTGATAGCGATGACGGAGGGCTCGTTCAGCACGATGCCCTTCCTGCGGACGTAGACGAGAGTGTTGGCTGTTCCGAGATCGACCGCTATGTCATGACCGAGAAGACCCAATGCGAATGCCATGTAGCGCACAGCCTTTCGACCGGGGGGTGGAGACTGCCCGCATTCGCGCTGCCCTCAGCGATCTGCCACAAACGTATTAAGTCCGTACCCGCCCGCTGGTCAGCGGGCCGTGCGCCAGCTCTGCTCCTCCACCAGCTCCGTGCTGCGCCAGCCGTCCGGGGTGCGCCGCAGGCGGTGGTGGTACCAGCCCCCGCCGTGCAGGAACCCCTCGGTGCCCGCCGCGACCATCTGCCTGGTCGGGGCGAGCGTGTCGGTGAAGGGCGCGCGTACGCTGGCCTCGCCGTCGTGGAAGTCGATCGTGGCGGCCCCGATCAGGTGTAACCGTCCCGGCCAGTGCGAGAGGACGTCGGCCAGCCAGGTCTTGGCCTCGTCCCGGGTGCCCCTGATGCCGCCCGAGGAGCTGTAGTCGATCGTCGCGTCCTCGGTGAACACCTCGTCGAGCAGCTCCCACCGGCCGGAGTCGATGGCGTGGGTGTACCGGGCCAGCAGGTCGGAGATCTCGAGTCGGTCGGCGATTTCCTTGGCGTCCATGCGGTGATCGTCGCCCTAGAAGCGCTCATTGACCAGCAGCCCGGCCAGCCGTTCCGACGGCACCCGTACGGTGAACGGTTCGCAGCCGGCGCAGAAGTAACCCCGGCCGAAGGTGAACTCCACGGCCTTCACGCCCAGGTTGACCAGCAGGAGTTCGTTGTCCACGGTCACGGTCCGCGGGTTCTGGTCGCGCGGCATGAGAGGCCGCAGCGCGTCGGCCAGCCGCCGCCGGCCCGCTGCGGAGAAGGCATCGGGGACGAAGATGTCGCGCGCGGTGAGCGTCCTGCCCGCGACCCGGTCGTAGTTGACCGCGCGCCCGGCCTCGTCCGCCAGCTGGTAGCGCACCGAGATCACCTCGGTGTCGTTGCGCACCACGACGTAGGTGCCGCGTACGTGGGCGGTGGCGTTCTGGTTCGCGCGCAGGTCCCGCAGCGTGTCCTCGACGACCTTCCGGACCGGCGCCATCAGTGCCGCGTTGATCCGCGTCACGTCGCCGTCCTCGGCCCGCGGATAGGACACGTCGATGGTCAGCCGCGGTCGCGTCTCCCGCCAGGTGGCCGGGCTGAGCACGACCTGCTCCCGCGCCGGCGCCCCCCGTACGAGCGGCGCCGCCGCCATGAGCACCAGCACCACACCCCCGTACAGGAGCACCTTCCGCCGCACCGCCACCACCACCCCCGCCACCACGAAGGGCCCGGCGACCAACCCCATCTGCAACCCCGAGGGCCCCAGCGCCGCCAGCCCGCCGGCCACCACGGACAACCCCCACAGGGTCAGCCAGGCGGACAGGCGGCGCTCTTTGACGTTCACCTTCATGAAGGCGAGGAAGACCAGCCCGGCCAGGAGCACGACGTAGAGGGCGACCGCCAGGTTCTCCAGCGCCGGCAGCGCGACCGACAGGGCCGGCAGCGCGCGGAAGAGTTCACCACCCGGCCCCCCGAGGCCGAACCCGTGCAGCGCCCCCGCCACCACGGCCAGCACCAGCGCTCCCGCCGCCGCCCGCGCCGCGATCACCCCGCGCTCCCGCCAGCCCGGAATGTACGGCTTCACCTGCTCCTTCCAGGCCCGGTACCGCTCGGCCAGCTTCCCCCACTTCTCCTCGCCCTCCAGCTCCACGATGCGCGCGAACCTGGTCACCCCGACCTGCGAATGCACGATGAACAACAACGCCGCGAACACCGGCACCACGAACGCGGTGAACGCCGCCGCCTCCTCCGCGGGCGAGCTCCCCAGCAACCGCTCTCCGGTCAGCGCGTAGGCGATCACGCCGCCGACGTTCCAGGCCAGCGCGGCGGCCAGCGCCAGCGCCGCCACCAGCACCAGATAGGACGTCGCCGGTAAGACCCGGACGAGCTGCCCGCGCACCGCGACGTAGACCAGCACCGCCGCCGCCACCCCGAACACCGCCGCCACCGCCCATAACCACACCACGACGGTCCGGCCCAGCACCGGATCGGGCGGCGCGAGGAGTGCGAGCGCGCGCGCCATCACGGGCGTCTCCGCGTCGAACGTCCGCCGCGTCAGCACGGGGAACCGCGACGTGGCGGCCAGGCAGAAGTACGTCAGCGCGACCGCCGCCCCCGCCACCAGCAGGCCCCACCGCCGGTCGGTCCTGACCGGATCGGGCGTGCTGGGAGAGCGCTCCCTCCCCGGGACGACCTGCTGCAACCCGGTGGCCACCAGCGCCAGCAGCAACGGCGGCACCGCCACCTGCGCGGGCTCGGCCACCAGCACCGCCCCGATGTCCCGCAGGTACTCCGCCACCCACGCCAGGCCCCGCGGCTCGGCCAGGAGCAACTCCCGCATCCCGCGGTCGATCGCCACCACGGCCGAGTAGACGACCGGGGCCGCGGACAACGAGATCCACGCCAGCGCGAACGCCCGCCCGGGCCGCCCCTCCACGGGCAACCGCCGCCGCAACACCCCCTCCAGCGAGGTGACCGCGATGGTGGCGAGCACCACGGCCACCTGGTCGAAGTAGCCCAGCGACAGGGGTAACCAGGCGAGCAACGGCTGATCCCTGAGGAACACGCTCCACAGCACCGCCCACCCGGCCGCCAGACCGGGCAGCACCCAGGTGCGGGGGTGGAACGACCGCGTGCCCTTCTTCCGGGGGGTGGCAGGCAGCGCGCGGGTCACGGCCAGCGCCAGCAGCGCGGCGAGCAGGGCCGTCGCCATCCCCCACGAGGCGGCGTACCTGGCGTGCTCCTGGAAGGGCGAGCCCTGCAGCCGCGCCCACATCAGGACGGCGAGCACCCCGGCGGGACCTCCCGCGAGCCCCCAGCAGACGAGCAACCCGACCCGTGACCCGCCGAACCCCGACCACCTGAACACGACATAGGCCCCGCCCGACAGCGCCACGGAGAACGCCGCCAGCGTCGCCGCCGTGCCCACCGCCTGCCCCTGGCCCAGGGCGGGGAAGACGAGCACCCCTGCGAGCGCCCGGCCCAGCAGGAACCCGCCCACGGGCGGAAGGGCGCACAGGCCCGAGACGAGCAGCGTGATGCCCGCGGCCACGAGCAGGAATGTACGGGTCGGTTTCGCCACGCCCCTGCCTCTGCCCTCAGGGGGCCGTCCCGCACTGCGGTGACCCTGAAGTGGCCGGGAGGTGAGCGCCTACGTTTGCCCGGCGGGCGGCGGGTAGGCGAGGTGCACGGAACCGATCCCGTGAAAGGCAGGACTGGTGGGGAGCAGGGGGCACCGGGTGCTGCCGCACACCGCCGACATCGCGGTGGAGGCGTGGGCGGACAGCCGGGAGGAGTGTCTGGCGGAGGCGGTCCAGGCGCTGGTGGAGAGCTTCGCCGACGTCGGCGAAGCGGTGCCCGACGACTGCGTCACGGTGGCCCTGGGCGAGGAGTCCGACGAGGAGCTGCTCGTCTCGGTGCTGGACGAGGTGATCTACCAGGTGGAGGTGTACGGCCGGGTGCCGGTGGACGTGTCGGTCGACGAGCGGACGGGCGCCACCAGGGGGCAGGTGGAGGTCCGGATGGCCACCGTAGGGGTCGAGCGGGCCCGCCAGGTGGGCGCGATGCCGAAGGCGGTCTCCCTGCACGGGCTGCGGTTCCGGCGGATGGAAGGCGCCTGGCGGGCGCACGTCGTCGTGGACGTGTAGCCCTACCCCTTGACCACCCCGACCGGGGTCAGCCTGGCCACGATGCGTGCCAGCCCGGCGTGCGCGCACGCGTCCACCACCGCGTCCAGGTCCTTGTAGGCGCAGGGTGTCTCCTCGGTCAGCCCGCGGGCGGAGGCGCCGCGGACGGCGATGCCGGCCGCCTCCAGCTCGGCCCGCAGCCGCGCCGCCTTGGTGGTCCTGGCCGCCTGATGCCGGCTCAGCCGGCGGCCCGCCCCGTGACAGGCGGAGGCGAACGCCGGCCCGTCGGGCACCCCGGCCAGGACGTACGAGCCGACGCCCATCGACCCGGGGACCAGCACCGGCTGACCCACCGGCCGCAGGTCGTCGGGCAGGTCCGGGTGGCCGGGCGGCAGCGCCAGGGTCGCGCCCTTGCGGTGCACGCAGAGCCGGCTGGACCGGTGCGTCTCGAGCTTGGCCAGATTGTGCGACACGTCGTAGAGGAGGGCCAGCTCGCCGTCGCCGGTGACGCGTTCGAAGGCGCGGCGGGTGGCTTCGGCGAGCAGCTGCCTGTTTGTCCGGCCATAGTTGGCGGCGGCCGCCATCGCCGCCAGGTACGCCTGCCCCTCGGGCGAGGAGACCGGCGCGCAGGCCAGCTGCTTGTCCGGGACGCTGATGCCGTACCGGTGCATGGCGGCCTGCATGGTGCGGACGAAGTCGGTGCAGATCTGGTGCCCGAGCCCGCGCGATCCGGTGTGGATCATGACGCAGACCCGGCCCGGCCACAGCCCGTAGCTGCGCGCGATCGGCTCGTCGTACACCTCGGCGACCGTCTCCACCTCCAGGAAGTGGTTGCCGGAGCCGAGGCTGCCGACCTGCTCCAGCCCACGTTGCCGGGCCCGCGCGCTGACCGCGGCCGGATCGGCGTCGGCGACGGCCCCCCGATCCTCGCAGTGGTCCAGGTCGCCGTCCCGCCCGTGGCCCTGCGCCACCGCGTAGCGCACCCCACCGGTGAGGATCTCCTCCAGCTCGGCGGGCCGGCGCAGCCGCCACACCGCGCCGTGGCGCATGCCCCGGGGAATCGTGACGTCCAGGGCGTCCATCAGCGCGGTCAGGCGCGGCCGCAACCGGTCGATGTGCAAATCGGCCAGCAGCAGCCGGACGCCGCAGGAGATGTCGAAGCCCACGCCGCCTGGCGAGACCACACCGTCGTGGTCGACGTCGGTCGCCGCCACGCCGCCGATCGGGAACCCGTACCCCCAGTGCATGTCCGGCATGGCGTAGGAGGCCTCGACGATGCCCGGCAGGGTGGCCACGTTGACCACCTGGCCCAGCGCCTGTTCCTCCGACAGATCGGGCAGCAACGCCCGGGACGCGAAGACCACGCCGGGCACGCGCATGGCTCCCTGCCGCTCGATCCGCCACCGGTAGGGCGTCTCCTCGACCAGGCCGACACTCATGCTCAGCTCTCGCCCTCGAACAGGCTGGTCACCGAGCCTTCGCGGAACACCTCGCCGATCGCCCGGGCCAGCAGCGGCGCGATGGAGAGCACGATCAGCTTGCCGGAGGGGAAGCACGCCGGGATGGGCAGCGTGTTCGTGATGACCAGCTGGGCCAGGTCGGCCTTCGCCAGCCGCTCGGCGGCGTCGCCGGAGAACACCCCGTGGGTGGCGGCCGCGATGACCTGAGTGGCGCCGCGGCTGGTGAGGGCCTCGGCCGCCCGGACCACGGTGCTGCCGGTGTCGATCATGTCGTCGATGATCACGCAGGTACGGCCGGCCACATCGCCCACCACCTCGTGCACGCTCACCTGGTTGGGGCGCTCGGTGTCCCGGCGCTTGTGGATGATCGCCAGCGGGCAACCGAGCCGGTCGGTCCACCGCTCCGCCACGCGGACCCGCCCGGCGTCCGGCGCCACCACGGTCAGCCGTCTGGTGCCCATGTGCCGGGTGACGTGCTCGGCGAGCAACGGCAGGGCGTGCAGGTGGTCCACGGGGCCGTCGAAGAACCCCTGGATCTGCGCCGTGTGCAGATCGACGGTCATGATCCGGTCGGCGCCGGCGGTGGCGAACAGATCGGCCATCAGCCGGGCGGAGATCGGTTCACGACCGCGGTGCTTCTTGTCCTGGCGGGCGTAGCCGAAGAACGGCGCCACGACGGTGATGCGCCGCGCGGAGGCGCGCTTGAGCGCGTCCACCATGACGAGCTGCTCCATGATCCAGGTGTTGATGGGGCTGGTGTGACACTGGATCACGAACGCGTCCGAGCCGCGGACCGACTCGGCGACCCGGACGTAGATCTCGCCGCTGGCGAAATCACGCAGCTCGGTCGGAGTGATCTCGGTCCGCAGTTCCCGGGCCACCTCGTGGGCGAGATCGGGATACGCGCGTCCGGAGAAGAGCATCAGCTTCTTCTCCCCGGCTTGCTTGATACCCGTCACAATCTCCCCCTTACCGGGCGAGGCCCATGAAAACGGACAAACTCCTCGAACTGGATAGTTACCGGGATTTCGGGATAGGGGAGTCGGGAGGGGAGGCGGCGATGCGAGATGGCACGTACCAACGACGACGTGGCCGCTGTGCTGGAGGAGTACGCCGACCTGCTCGCCATCACCGGTGACGAGGATTTCAAGGTCCGCGTCTACCAGAAGGCGGCCCGCTCCATAGGCGCCCACGGAGACGACATCGCCGGCTATGACGCCGGTGACCTGCAGCAGATTCCCAACGTGGGTGCGAAGATCGCCGCCAAGGTGGCCGAGTACCTGCGCTGCGGCACCATGGCGCAACTGGAGCAGCTGCGCGGCCGCATCCCCGCCGGAGTCCGCGAGCTGACCCGCATCCCGGCGCTGGGTCCCAAACGGGCGATGGCGCTGCACGAGCGCCTGGGCGTGGACTCCCCGGAAAGCCTGGAGTCGGCGATCGTCGCCGGTGCGCTGCACGGCCTGCCGGGGTTCGGCGCCAAGACCGAGGAGAACCTGCTGCACGGCATCTCCCTGCTGCGGGACGCCGGCGGGCGGGTTCATCTGGGCGTGGCCATGCCGCTGGCCGAAGACATCGTCGGAGCCCTCGAGTCGGTACGGGGCTGCCGCAGATGCGGTTACGCCGGGTCGCTGCGCCGCATGAAGGACACCATCGGCGACATCGACGTCCTGGCCACCTCCAACCGGCCGAAGGTACTGATGGACGCCTTCGCCCGCCTCCCTCAGGTGACCGAGGTCGTCGTTCACGGTGACAAGAAGACCTCGCTCCGCACCAGCCAGGGGCTGCAGGTGGACCTGCGGGTGGTGCCGCCGGACGCGTGGGGCGCGGCCATGCAGTACTTCACCGGCGCCAAGGCGCACAACATCCGCACCCGCGAGATCGCCCAGCACCACAAGCTCAAACTGTCGGAATACGGCCTGTTCGACGCCGTCACCGAAGAGAAGATCGTCTCCGCCACCGAGGAGGAGGTCTACCGGCGGCTCGGCCTGCCGTGGATCCCGCCGACGCTGCGCGAGGACACCGGCGAGATCCAGGCCGCGCTGGCCGGCGAGCTGCCCGAACTGGTCACCGAGGCCGACGTGCGCGGCGACCTGCACACCCACACCGACCTCACCGACGGTCACGCGACGATCGAGGACATGGCCGCCGCCGCGGCCGAGCGCGGGTACGCGTACTACGCCGTCACCGACCACGGGCCCAAGCTGTACATGCAGCAGATGACGCTGGAGAAGGCCACCGCGCAACGCGAGCGGCTGCGCCGGCTGGACGGCACGGCGGGGGTGCGGCTGCTGCACGGCGTCGAGCTCAACATCGACCCCGACGGCGAGGTGGACTGGCAGCCCGACGTGCTGGCCGGGTTCGACCTGTGCGTCGCCTCGGTGCACTCCCACTTCGACCTGCCGCGGGCCAAGATGACCAGGCGGCTGGTCCGCGCCGCGCGGAACCCGTACGTCAACATCATCGGCCATCCCAGCGCCCGGCTGATCGGCCGCCGGCCGCCGATCGACGTGGACTGGGACCAGGTCTTCCAGGCGTGCGCGCGCTCGGGGACCGCGCTGGAGATCAACGCCTTCCCCGACCGGCTCGACCTGGCCGCCGACCTCATCCGGCGGGCGCAGCCGTACGGAGTTCGGTTCGCCGTGGACAGCGACGCCCACGCGATCGGCCACCTGGCCAACCTCCGCTACGGCATCGGCACGGCCCAGCGGGGCTGGCTCACGGCGGACGACGTGATCAACACCTGGCCGCTGGACCGGCTCACCGCCTTCCTCCGGAAGAACCGGTAAGGGCCCGGTCACTGGTGCCCGGGTCGCAAGCCGGACAGATCCCGTACGACGACGGTGTTGCGGTCGGAGAGGCTGCTGCCGAGCGAGAACTGCGGCCAGTAGCCCGCGATCTCCTGGCGCAGCGCTCACTCCACTGCCGGGCGACCTGTGTCAGGCCCCGGCGCCGGCGAAGGGCATGTGCTCGCCCGGCACGTAGGTGGGGAACGGCTGGTAGACGTTCACACCACGCTCTCCTCGGAGCAGGAACGCGGAGACGAACGGTTGCTCCTCGCTCGTGATCCGGGTCGAGGTCGGGATGTACCTGATGGTCAGGCCGCAGCGGCGCCGGGGGGAGGTGTTGGCACTGGAGCCGTGCAGGATGTTCGGGTGGTGCACCTCCACGTCGCCGGGCGACAGCACCAGGTCCACGGCCTTCGACTCGTCCACCGTCACCGCGCTCTCCGAGCCGAGCACGTTGTCGATGTCGTCGCGCTGCCGCAGCTCGTGCAGGTCCTGCCGGTGCGACCCGGGGATCACCCGCAGGCAGCCGTTCTCCGGTGTGGCCTCGTCGACGGCCAGCCAGAGCGTGACGACGCGCATCGGCTCCAGCGGCCAGAACGCGCCGTCCTGGTGCCACAGGACCGGCTTGCCGGAGAAGGGCGGCTTGCTGATGTAGTGCGAGGCGAACAGCGCGATGTCCGGGCCGACGAAGAGCTCGGCGATGTCCAGCAGCCGTTCGTCGCTGACCAGGCGGACCCAGAAGGGATCCCCGGCGACCAGCTCGGTGCCCAGGTCCTCGCCGAGCCGGTCGGGGTACCTGGCCTGGAGCCATGCGACGTGGTCGCTCGCTTCGCCGATCAGCTCGCGGTCGAGGACGTTCGGGAAGATCGTGTAGCCGTCGCGGTCGTAGTCCTGGAGAGTGCGGTCGACTTCCGTGGTCACCATGTGCTCCTTTGGGGCCGGCGGGGAATGGGCGTCGATCCGGATTCTTCGTGCTCCGCGCCGTGAGTTACTAGTACTCGCCACTCCATAGCTATTAATTTCCTGACATGCCGACTGTTCTGCGCTGGGTCGATTTCGCGGCGGGCCTGCCGTACCACGCGGCTCTGGTGCCGGTGACCGGCAGTCGTCGTGACCGGCCCGAGCCGCACAGTCACGCGGATTTCCACGAGTTCGTCTTCGTGACCGCGGGGGCGGGCGTGCAGCGGGTCGGCGAGACGGAGATGCCCCTGCGTGCGGGCGACGTGGTCCTGGTACGGCCGCACGACCGGCACGAGTTCGCGAGCACGGCGAATGAGGGGATGCGCTTCGTCAACATCGCCTTCGCGAGCGCGCGCTGGCGGGCCTTCGCCGATCTGGCCGGGCTGGCGGGCACGGTGGACTGGGATCGGCGCGACCTCCCGCTGTTGGCGCGCGCCGATCCGGCCGGGCCGGTCGCGGCGGAGTTCGCCCGCGCGCTGGGGGCCTATTCCGGCGTGCCCAGCGGTCTCGATCTGGTCAGGCTCTGGACGACGGTCATCCCGTTGCTGGAAGGCGCCGATGGCACGCCGGTGGACGAGCGGCCCGGCTGGCTGGTGTCGGCCTGCGTCGCGATGAGCCGCGAGGAGAACCTGCGCGAAGGGCTGCCCAGGCTGCTCGCGATGGCCGCGGTGAGCTCGGGACATCTGGCTCGCTCCATGCGCAGGCACTACGGATGCACCCCGATCGCGTTCGTCGCCAGGCGCAGGCTGGAGCACGCCGCCCTGCTGCTGACCACGACGACGGAGGGCATCGGCAGGATTGCCCAGCGCTGCGGTTTCTCCGGCCAGTCGTACTTCGGCAGGCTCTTTCACGAGAAGTACGGCCTGGCGCCACGCGACTACCGCGAAGCCACCCGGCGCGCGGTGGTTCCGTCGGCCCTGGACACCAGCTAGCGGGGGAGCCTTGGCCGCAACGAGCTGCACGTACCCGAGCACGGCGGCGGTCAGTGCGGCAGACCGCACGCCGCGAGCCCGGCCACGATCGCACCGGGCCACGGTCAGGTGAGCACCATGTTGGTGGCCTTTACGTATTGAATTCGCCGTCAAATCTCTGCGAAATCGGAGAATATGTCCTAGTTCATCATGATTTGGGGTTAACGTCGAAATTGAGGAAGCAATCATCGGGGGGAGGAACGATGGCCGGAATTCATGGCTTCGAGCAAGGAGGGGGCTGTAGACGCCGCCGCTGGGGTCGTCGTCGCTGCCGCCGCCGTAGGCGGTGGTGGGGGAACTGGGGCGGCCCCTGGGGAGATGACTGGGATTGGTGATGGACCAACCCCATGAGAACCGCGGGTTGCGACGGTCTTCGCTCCGCGTTTGATCCTCGCCCGTTGGCTGCGCTCTGCGAAGTCGCCGCGATCCGCCTCTTCCATCGCATCACCCGACAAAGTGCCTTCGGCTGCACCACTGCGGCTGGCCTGTGTGGTTCTGCCGATGCTGGCGCCTAGCCTCTGAGCTGGTGAAACCTGGTGGACGATACTGGGATTGAACCAGTGACCTCTTCCGTGTCAGGGAAGCGCTCTCCCGCTGAGCTAATCGTCCTTGCAGAGGTGGCGACGGGATTCGAACCCGTGTGGACGGCTTTGCAGGCCGCTGCCTCGCCTCTCGGCCACGCCACCGAGCCGGAAGCCCCGAGCGGAAGACGGGATTCGAACCCGCGACCCTCACCTTGGCAAGGTGATGCTCTACCACTGAGCCACTTCCGCCTTCGCCCCGCTCACGCCGGGCGACGAGAGAACTCTAGCGAATCCCGGCCGAGTCCCCAAACTGGATTACACCCGCCCAGGTCACGTGTGGCCGCCGTTGACGGTGATGCGCTCCCCGGTGACGAACGCGCCCCCGTCCGAGGCGAGGAACGACACCGCGGCCGCCACGTCCTCCGGCGTGCCCATGCGGCCCAGCGGTATCTCCGCGAGATAGCCGCTCTCGTCGAGGCCCGTGTGCCGCTCCACCGGGATCCAGCCGGGGGCGACGACGTTGACCGTGACGCCGTACGGGCCCAGCTCCCGCGCCAGCACCTGCGCCAGGGCGTGCTGGGCGCCCTTGGCCGCGACATAGGCGGACATGCCGGGGAGTTTGCGGTCCACGATGTCGGAGCCGATCTGGATGACGCGGCCGCCGCGCCGTTCCTTCATGCCCGGCAGCACCGCCTGCGCGAGCAGCGTCGGGCTCTTGACGAAGAAGCGGAGCTGGTCGAGGTGGGCCTCCCAGGTGAGGTCCTCGAACGGGATGGACGGCTGAGGTCCCGTCGCGTTGGCCACCAGCACCTCCACCGGCCCCAGCCGGTCGGTGACGGCGGCCACCAGGCCGGCCACATCGGACTCGTCCGTGACATCGGCGGCGAACGACTCGGCGGTCCCGCCCGCGGCGCGGATGTCGTCCACCACCTGCTCGGCGCCGGCGGCCTCGGAGTGGTAGTTGACGGCGACGGCCAGGCCGTCGGCTGCCAGCCTGCGCGCGATCACGGCTCCGAGGCCGCGCGACGCGCCGGTCACGAGGGCGACTGTCATGCCCCAAGACTCTAGCGACCGAGTCGCAGCCCCGCCGGGTGCGGTCCTTCCGTCTCCAGGCGGTACTCCTGGCCGGAGACGGTGCGGTTGTCGTCGATGACCTGCTCCGACGGCGCCTTCTCGCCGCCCATGACCACCTCCCGCATCCTCGAGAACCGCTCATGGGCCTCCCACACGTACCCGGTGCCCAGGGTGGTGCAGTCGATCTGGGTGGCGAGCAGATCCCGTACGTACGCCTTGTTCGGCTCGAACGTCACCGGCGGCGGCAGCGCCGGAGCGAGCACCTGGTCGGGATCGCGCCCGTCGAACCGCCTGAACAGCTCCGCCGCCAGCCGCAGATGTTCCAGCTCCATGCTGAGATGCAGCTCCCAGACGTTCCGCACCCTGGGATCGCACTCGGTCTCCACGAACGAGTGGTACAGGTAGCACTCGTTGTACTCGTGGTTGAGCAACCGCTCCCAAGGGCTCTCGCCCGGGTCCACGAGCGACTCGTAGTGGGTGACGTGCTCTTCCTCGATCTGCGCGATCTCCTGGTAGAGCTGGCGCGCGATGGGCTCCATGTACATGGGGCCGGCGTTCAGGTAGAAGTTCATGGTCTGCTGCTCCGCCGACAGGACGGTGAGCGCGTGCAGCTTGGACAGCGGCTCCGTCGCGTTCTTGTCGTACGGCGCCCGCACGTCGTCCATCGCATCCCGATGCTGCAGGTACGAAGGCCGCCCCGGCATCACCTCGGTCAACTGGCCGACGAGCCTGCCGGCCGGGCGGTGCTCGATCATCTCGTACAGGTTCGCGTACCGGTAGAGATGGTCGAAGTGCTCCAGCAGCCCGAACTGGTAGGCCTGCCTCAGGTACGGGTCCGGCTCCATTCTGGCCACCCACGCCGTCAGGTCCACGGCCGCCTGCTCGTAGGCGATCGTCGTCTCCAGCACCGACGCCACCCCCGGCAGCAGCCAGTTGACCGCCTTCTGCTGCTGTGCCTCGATGTAGCGCACCCGGGCGAGCTGCTGCCTGATCTCCAGGTCGGGGCAGTGCCGGGCGAGCTGGTGGCTGAACGTGATCGCCTCCACCTCGATGCCGTTCATCGTGATGATCCGGCACCTGGTGTAGGGATCGGCGTGGTCGGGGTCGATGGGCGTGACGTTCAGCTCGCGCCAGTTCCGCAACTGCTCGTCCAGCGGGATACCCCGCTCCTGGAGTGGGTCGAAGGCCATGTCGCCGCCCGTACCCGCGCCCCGGTCCGGCAACCTCCGCGTTGGGTGCTCGAACGGCCCGCGTTCGGTAAGGGAGCGCGTGCCCGCCATAGTCCCGGGTAGGGCTCTGACGTGGGTGAACACGATGTGATCGATTTGCTGGTGAGCCAGCACAGCCGGATCAGGGACCTGTTCGACGAGGTGGAGCAGGCGCCGCCGGACAAGGTCGGGGAGGCGTTCGGCCGGTTGACGCGGATGTTGTGCGTGCATGAGACGGCCGAGGAGGAGATCGTCCATCCGTACGCGCGCCGGAAGCTCGACAACGGCCAGGGCGTGGTCGCCGACCGGCTCACCGAGGAGAACCGCGCCAAGCGCCTCCTCCTGGAGCTCCACCAGGCCGGGGTGGACGACCCGAGGTTCTGGGACCGCCTGGCCGAGCTGCGCGCCGCCGTGACGGCGCACGCGCGCAGCGAGGAACGGTACGAGTTCGCCAGGCTCCGCGCGAGCACCTCCGCGGTCGAGCGCCGGGCGATGGCGGCGGCGGTGAAGGCGGCCGAGGTCATCGCGCCCACCCGCCCCCATCCCGGTACGGAGTCCGCCGCCAGGAACGTGCTGATGGGCACCCCGATGGCGGTGATGGACCGGGCCCGCGAGGCGATCCGCAAGGCCCTGGGCAAGCATTGACGGAACCTTTCGATGCCGGGCGAAATGTCGGCGTACTACCGTCGAAAACATGGAGTACATCGCTCGTGACGCCGACATAGCCCCCGTCGCCGCGCTCATCGCGGACCCCACCAGGGCGGCCATGCTCACGGCCCTGCTCGGCGGCCGGGCCCTGGCGGCGGGCGAGCTGGCCCGGATCTCGGGGGTGAGCGCCGCCACCGCGAGCGCCCACCTGGCCAGGCTGCTCGAAGGCCGGCTGGTCGACGTCGTGCGCCAGGGCCGCCACCGCTACTACCGCCTGGCCGGGCACGAGGTGGCCGAGGTGCTGGAGGTGCTGGCCGGGGTCAGCGCCCGCCCGCCCGTACGATCCCTGCGCCAGTCCAGGCAGGCCAGGCTGCTGGAGGAGGCGCGCACCTGCTACGACCACCTCGCGGGGCGCGCCGGGGTGGGGCTGCTCGACCGGCTCAGGGAGGGCGGCTACTACGAGGCGCAGGAGCTCACGGGCGCGGGGGAGCGGCTGCTGACCGGGCTCGGCGTGGACGTGGCGGGTGCGCGCCGGGCCAGGAGGAGGTTCGCGCCCGAGTGCCTGGACTGGACCGAGCGCAGGTCGCACCTCGGCGGCGCGCTGGGGGCGGCGATCACCGAGGTGCTGTTCGAGCGGGGGTGGTACCGGCGCGGAACGGTTCCCAGGGCGGTGGTGCTCACCGACGAGGGCAGGAAGGGGCTGTCGGAGTTGTTGCCAAGTAAGGAGCTAACATCACATACGCCGGTTACCTAGCAGCGAGAGAGACATCATGCGCGACAACGGAGTCGTGAACGTCGGTCCTGAGCCCCTGACCTTCGACGACGTCATCAGGGTGGCCCGCCACGGCGCCCCCGTACAGCTCACCGACGACGCGATGGCCGCCATATCGGCGGCCCGCCAGCGGGTGGACGAGCTGGCCGAGAGCCCGACGCCCGCGTACGGCATCTCCACCGGGTTCGGGGCGCTGGCCACGCGGCACATCGACCCGGCGCTGCGCACCCAGCTCCAGCGCTCCCTGGTACGGTCCCACGCGGCGGGCAACGGACCCGAGGTCGAGACCGAGGTCGTGCGCGCGCTCATGCTGCTGCGCCTGCACACGCTGGCCACCGGCCACACCGGCATCAGACCCACCACGGCCAAGACCCTGGCCGCCCTGATCAGCGCGGGGATCACGCCCATCGTGCACGAGTACGGCAGCCTCGGCTGCTCCGGCGACCTGGCCCCGCTGGCGCACGTCGCGCTCACGCTCATGGGCGAGGGCGTCGTACGGGATAAATCCGGAAATATCCAGTCGGCCGCTGAGGCGCTCAAGCAGGCCGGGATCGACCCCGTCGAGCTGGCCGCCAAGGAGGGCCTGGCACTCATCAACGGCACGGACGGCATGCTCGGCATGCTCATCCTCGCCATCGACGATCTCACCAGACTCGTCAGGACCGCCGATGTCAGCGCCGCGATGAGCGTGGAGGCGCTGCTGGGCACCGACCGGGTGTTCGCCCCCGAGCTGCAGGCGCTGCGGCCGCACCCGGGCCAGGCGCTAGCAGCCGCCAATATGACGAAAATTCTGCAAAATTCCGGCATCATGGCCAGCCACCGCGACCCGGAGGCGTGCACCCGCGTCCAGGACGCCTACTCCCTGCGCTGCGCCCCCCAGGTCGCCGGCGCCGCCCGCGACACGATCGCGCACGCCGCCACCGTGGCCGGCTGGGAGCTGGCCAGCGCCATCGACAACCCCGCCGTGCTGGCCGACGGCCGCGTCGAGTCCAACGGCAACTTCCACGGCGCCCCCATCGGGTACGTGCTGGACTTCCTCGCCGTCGTGGCCGCCGACCTGGCCTCGATGTCCGAACGTCGTACCGACCGCTTCCTGGACGTGGCCCGAAACCACGGACTGCCCGCGTTCCTGGCCGACGACCCCGGCGTGGACTCCGGCCACATGATCGCCCAGTACACCCAGGCGGCCATCGTCTCCGAGCTGAAGCGGCTGGCCGTGCCCGCCAGCGTGGACTCCATCCCCAGCTCGGCCATGCAGGAGGACCACGTGTCCATGGGCTGGTCGGCGGCACGCAAGCTGCGCAGGTCCGTGGACGGGCTGACCAGGGTGCTGGCGATCGAGGTGCTCACCGCCGCCCGCGCGCTCGACCTGCGCGCCCCGCTGGAGCCCGCGCCCGCGACGGCGGCCGTGGTCAGGGCGCTGCGCGAGACCGTGCCCGTCCCTGGGCCCGACCGCTTCCTGGCGCCGGAGATCGACTCCGCGGTCCGCCTGGTGGCCGACGGCGGCGTGGTGACGGCGGCGGAGTCGATCACGGGCTCACTGGCCTAAGCGGGCAGCGCGACGATCAGGCCTCGCGGGACCCCCGCCGACATGCTCGTCGATGGCCGTCAGGTCGCGCTCGCCCAGCCCGGCCGCCCGCGCCTCCTGCAGTCCGCCCCGGTGGCCCGATCATCGAGGGGGCCAGGGAGGCGCCCTCCCAGGCGGCCAGCTCCAGGTCCTCGGCCGCGGCCCTGCCCGAGTCGCCGCTGCCCGCCGCGCTGGAGCTCGTTGAGATGCTGGGAGAATGGGATGTGTGTACGACGGTTTCGCCCACTTAGGGAACATGCTCGCGACCGGCCTGCGTGACGTCACCACCGATCTGGCCGCGCTCGACGGCGAGGGCTGGTGGGCGGTGGTCGTCGACTACGAGGGCAAGGTGACGTGCGCCCGGTTCGACCGGGTGCGCCAGGCGCCCCTGCCCGCACCGGCGGGTCCGTGGCACGGGCCGCGCCCGGACCAGTGGCGCAGTTCGCTCGAGCGGGCCGCCTACGAACGCGGCGTGCGCACGATCCGCGACTACATCGAGCAGGGCGAGGTCTACCAGGCGAACCTTTGCCGGATTTTGACCGCCCCCGTCCCGCACGACGCGCACCCGCTCGCCCTGGCGGCCAGGCTCGCGAAGGGTAATCCCGCACCTTACGCGTCCGTCATCCAGGTGCCCGGGCTGAGCGTGGTGTCGGCCTCGCCGGAGCTCTACCTGTCGCGCGACGGCGACGTCGTGGAGTCCAGGCCCATCAAGGGCACCGGCGTGACGGCGGACGACCTGCTGGAGAAGGACTACGCCGAGAACGTCATGATCGTCGACCTGGTCCGCAACGACCTCGGCAGGGTCGCGGCCGTCGGCTCGGTCGAGGTGCCGTCGTTGTGCGCGATCGAGGAGCACCCCGGGCTCGTCCACCTCGTCTCCACCGTCCGGGCCAGATTGGCGCCGGGGACGGGCTGGCCGGAGCTGTTCGCGGCGACGTTCCCGCCCGGATCTGTCACGGGCGCGCCCAAATCATCGGCGCTGCGGATCATCAATGAGCTCGAACCAGCACCTCGGGGGCCGTACTGTGGGGCTGTGGGCTGGGTCGACGCCGACCGAGGCAGGGCGGCGCTGGCCGTGGGCATCAGGACATTCTGGATCTCAGCAGGCGAGATCCGGTTCGGCACGGGAGCGGGCATCACCTGGGGCAGCGACCCCGGGCGCGAATGGCTCGAGACCGAGCTCAAGGCAGCCAGGCTCATAGCGCTGGCATCCACAGGAGGAATCTGAATGAACATCCCTGTCTGGGTCAATGGAGAGCTGCTCGACCCCGCGCAGGCCACCGTCTCGGTGTTCGACCACGGGCTGATGGTCGGCGACGGCGTCTTCGAGACCATCAAGATCGTGAACGGCGAGTCGTTCGCGCTCACCAGGCACCTCGACCGGCTCACGCTCTCGGCCCAGCGCATGGACCTGCCCGAGCCCGACGTCGAGGCCATCGCCGACGGCATCGCCAGGTGCCTGGCGGCCGCGCCCAAGTGGACGCTCGGCCGCATCCGCGTCACCTACACCAGCGGCCCGGGCCCGCTCGGCTCCGACCGCGGCGATCAGGGCAGCACCTCCGTGGTCATCGTGGACGAGCAGCAGCCGTTCCCCGGCACCGCCAACGTCGCCGTCGTCCCCTGGCCCCGCAACGAGCGCGGCGCCCTGGCCGGCGTCAAAAGCACCTCGTACGGCGACAACGCCAAGGCCCTGCTGCACGCCAAGAGGCGCGGCGGCGGCGAGGCCATCTTCGGCAACCTCGCGGGCAACCTGTGTGAGGGCACCGGCTCCAACATCTTCATCGTCCGCGACGGCCGCCTGCTCACCCCCACCCTGGAGTCCGGCTGCCTGGCCGGGGTCACCAGGGCGCTGGTGCTCGAATGGTGCGGCGGCGAGGAGACCGACGTGCCGCTGTCGGCGCTCTACGAGGCCGAGGAGGCGTTCCTGACCTCCACCACCCGCGACATCCAGCCGATCAGGCTGGTCGACGAGACCGAGCTGCCGGTCGCGCCCGGGCCGATCACCACCAAGGCCATGCGGGTCTTCGCCGAACGCTCCGCCACCGACCTCAACCCGTGATCTTTCTTCGGCCCCGTCCCGGCGGCGGGGCCGCGGCTTTTCCGGTCTGACTGGCGGCGTTACGATTCTGTCCAGGATCGCCGCCGATTCAGGGTGAGTCCATATGAGCGGAGAGGGCGCCGTTCCGGCACCGCCGATTTCAACGCTGGGCGCGATCGTCACGGTGGAGCGCGTGCTGGCCCGCACTCCGGTCCTCGCCGTCCTGCTGCCGATGATCCAGGTCTACGACACCGGCTGCCTGCTCAACATGGACGTCGTGGCCCGCAACGCCGCCGCGCCCAGCAGCCTCGCGCTGCAGCTCGACTCCGCGTTCTCCGGCGAGGAGAGCACGTCGCTGCACATCACGCTGCGCTACCCGGACGGCCGCGAGGTCGCCTCCGACGCGGACCACCACTGCGCGCCGCCGAGCCTGTCCTGGTTCCCGGGAGGGGTACGCGGCGACGCGACATTCACCCTTTACCAGATGCCCTTGTGGTTGTTTCCGCTGCCGCCGCCGGAGGTTCTCCTCCTGACCGTGGAATGGCCGTGGGCCGGCATCGAGCCGACGGCGGTGGAGCTCGACGGCGCCGCCATCACGGGGGCGGCGGCGCGGTCGGCGCGCTGCTGGCCTCAATAAGACTTCTGCGTCTGTACGTTGAAGTCGTCCATCTTGACCTGCTTGGCCGGGTCGGTCAGCGGATCGGTGATCTCCAGGACGTCGAGGCCCTCGCGGATGTCGCTGGAGTAGATGTAGCCGTTGTAGTAGTAGGCCGACCACGAGCCCGCGATGCCGCCGTCGGGGTACGGGCCGCGTTCGAAGTAGCCGATCTCCTTGGGGTTGGCCGAGTCGGTGAAGTCCCAGATCGACACGCCGCCCTGATACCACGACTGGACCATGATGTCCTTGCCCGGCACCGGGATCAGGGAGCCGTTGTGGGCCACGCAGTTCTCGTTCTGCTGCTGCTCCCTCGGGATCTTGAAGTAGCCGCGCCGCTCCAGCTTGCCGTTCGCCAGGTCGTACACGGCGTCCGCGCCCTTGGTGTTCGGCGTGTTGCTGTCACAGGTGGCCTGGCCGCCGCCGCCGAGCTCGTCGCTGAACACGACCTTGGTCGCGTCGTTGTTGAACGTCGCCGAATGCCAGATCTGGAAGTTCTCCGTGTCGGTGATCTGCTGGAGGACCTTGGGCTTGACCGGGTCGGAGATGTCGAGCAGCACGCCGTCGCCGAAGCAGGCGGCCGCGGCCAGCTTCTTCTCCGGGTAGGCGGTGATGTCGTGGCAGCCGGAGGCGAGGTCGGAGTGCTGGCGCTCCGGGAAGATATTCGGCTTCGCCACGATTTTTGCTGACTTAGGCGACTTTGTCGGGATTTCTACGATCTGGATGAGTTCGTGGGGTGGTGGGCACGTCTTCGACTCGGGCTCCGGGCCGGGCGAGGAGACGTACACGTACAGGGTCTCCCCGTCGGGGACCATCGTGTGCGTGTGCGAGCCGCAGTCGGTCCTGACGGCGCCGACGTACTGCGGGCTCTTCTTGTCGCTGATGTCGAAGATGCGCAGCCCTTCCCACTCGCGGCTGCCCGTGCCGGAGTCGCACTCCTCGCCGCCGCGCGGCTCGTCGATCGACAGCACCAGCAGGTCGCCGTAGACGGTGACGTCGTTCTGCTGCGCCGGGCAGGCCACCTGGCTCACCATCTCGGGCTTGGTGGGGTCGCTGATGTCGTAGATCGCGAACCCGCCGAAGTTCCCCACGTACGCGTAGTCGCCCTGGAAGGCCAGGTCCGTGTTGAAGTCTTCGTCGCCGTTGAGCGGGGGGGTCCTGGGCATGTTGGCGACGAGCTTGACGTTGTCGCTCGTCATCACGTCACCCGTGGGCCCAGTGGTGGGCGTACCGGCTGGAGCGCTGGTCTCCTGCGGAGTGGCGGGCGTCGGAGCCCCGGTCGCCCCCTGACCCGCCGCGCACGCAGAGACCAATAACAGCACCGTACCCAACAACGCTCCGCGCAACTTGGCAGAGATCAACGCGCATCCCCTTTGTCTCGTAGCTCACTATGGAAGCTATGTCAGGAGGTTCGCCGCCGCGTACGGTATTGATCACAGTTATGGCGACATTTGCCCTTACCGCCTGCTCGCCGCGGCCCACATTGCCCTCGGCTGTGGGCACGGGAGCGCCGGTCATCGTGCCGGGCAGCCCGGGGGCGCCGGGGCGTACCGCGACGCCGGGGGAGCGGGTCGGGCAGACACCCGTACCCACGGTGGCCTCGGACGTCCGCTTCGCGGAGGCCATGATTCCCCACCACCGCCAGGCCCTGGAGATGACGTCCTTAGTGAACGACCGCACCACCACGGCCTCCATCCGCTCGTTCGCCCGCTCGATCACCGCCGCCCAGACCCCGGAGATCAAGGCCATGACCGGCTGGCTGACCGAACTGGGCCGCTCGGCCCCCGCCTCGCATGCGCACGGGGATGCGACCGGGTACGGCATGGCGTCGGAGGCGGAGCTGAACGCGCTGCGAGGGGCGAAGGGGGCGGCGTTCGACCGGATGTTCCTGCAGCTGATGACGCGGCACCACCAGGGGGCGGTGAAGATGGCGGGGGAGGAACTGGCGACAGGCCGCGACCAGCGGATGCGGATGCTGGCCAAGGACGTGTACTCGGGCCAGAGCATCGAGATCGCCCGCATGACCGAGGCCCTGGAATCGCTCCCGGCCTAGCGCTCGGTAGCCCTGTGCGGGCTGACGCCATACCGACGAGCCAGGTGACGGCGAAGGGGCGTTCAGGCGCGGCGGGTGGGGTCGCCCGCCGCGGAGTCGGCCGGGGGTCAGGACGGCCAGAGCATGTTGGTCAGCTCGGCGTCCAGGTCCATGTAGTCGGTCTCCCGCCCCGCGGGCACCTTCTCGTAGGTGCGGTGCAGGAACTCGGTGAGCGGGGCCAGCGGCACTTCGAAGAGCGCCTGGCCGAACGGTGACGTGAGGCTGATGTGCAGCGTGCGCTCGCCGTCGGCGCGTGCGGGCCAGACCTGCACGTCGCCGTCGCCGACACGCCGCACGATGCCCACGGTGAGCAACTCGCGGGCGAAGATCCACTCGACCGGCTCGTCGTTCCCTACGTGGAAGGCCATGCGGATGGCGTACGGATCGTCGGCTGTGTAACTCAGTCCGGCGAGCAGGGGGACGGTAGTACGGTCGGGGACCACAAGCCGAAGGCCAAGCTCGGCGGAGACGGTGGTGCTGTTCATCGTCAGCCAAACCTTTTCGTCGAAGGTCCCCTCTTCGGGGCTTTCACTGCTCTGACGGACTTCGTCCTGAGCTATCACGCGGAACGAAGAAACCTGTAGGAAAGATTCCGCTCCTAGGGCCTTCTGTAACGCACATCACAGCTGGACATTTAGGCATCTACCAGGCTAAACGGCATCAATCGGGTCGTATTTACAAGGGTTTTGCGTGCTGTGGAGCCTGTCCCGGCGCACCGACCATGAACGTTTCTCCCCAAAAGATCGCGATCGAAGCCTTACGGAACACGACGATGGTATGCCACCGACCCACCATGCCGGTGGGCAACCGCCGCGTTTCACCCGAATCCCTCTCGCCGCCCCCGCAGCCCTCTCCGCCCGCTTCGCTTCGCCAGCAGGTGCTGGAGTGCGGTATGGTTTTCCCCGTCGGCACCGCGAGGAGCCGGCAGGGCGGGCGATTAGCTCAGCGGGAGAGCGCTTCGTTCACACCGAAGAGGTCACTGGTTCGATCCCAGTATCGCCCACCACATCTGAGGCCGTCTCCCAAGGCAGGGAGACGGCCTTTCTGATCGTCAGGGGAGAATTCGGGGAGAAGACCGTCGGATCCGGCGGCAGCGGGTGACGACTTCCTATCTTCACGGAAAGTGATTGATCAATTACAGATCGTTCAGGATTGCCGCGTCCCGCAGGGCACCACCACTTTCCTGAAGCCGATCTTTACCGTAGCGGTCTTGGTGTCACGTCAAATCCCCACTTCTTCCGACATCCATTACGACGGCCACCACGGGCTGCGCCGGCGTACGGCGGCCTGCGCGCGCGACACCAGGCCCGCGTAGTTCTTGCCCGGATACCACGGTTGCGTGCCGACCTTGTCGAACCCCTGGATCGTCTCCATGTGCTCCACCATGCGCTTGCGCATGGCCGCGTCGGGGAGCGGGCCGCGCATGGCGGCGATGTTCTCGGTCAGGTGGCCGGGGTTCGAGGTGGCGGGGAGGACGCAGGTGATCGACGGATTGGAGATCACCCATTTCAGGAAATATTGCGACCAGGTGGTGATGCCCAGTTCCTTGACGAAATCGGGTAGTTGCCGGCCCTCGACGATCGCGTGCAGCCGTCCCTTCTCCAGGGCCATGTTCACGAGCACGGCGGTGCCTTTGTCCGCCGCCGCGGGGATGAGCCGCTCTTCGGCCTGGCGGGTGTGGATCGAGTAGTGCAGCTGCACGAAGTCCAGCTCCGCCCGCTGCACCCAGCTCGCCAGCACCGCGTAGTAGGGAACTTCGTGGTGGGTCACGCCGACATTCCTGATGCGCCCCTCCTTCTTCCACGCGTGCAGGAGAGGAACGATCACGTCGACGTTGATGAGGCTGTGGCACTGCATCACGTCCACGGGCCGGTCGAGCGACAGGCGCTTGACGGTCTGCCGCAGGCTGCCGGCGGCGTGGCTGTCGTCCCAGAGGTGGTCGCCGGTGGACCAGATCTTGTTCGCCAGGAACATGCGGTCGTTGATCCGCAACTCCTTGACGATCTCGCCGAGGTTCACCTCCGACGCCCCGTACAGCGGCGAGACGTCGAACACTCTGCCACCCGCCTGCCAGTAACGCTTGACCACCTCCTTCAGGCGGGCACGCTGCTGGTTCGACGTGGTGTCGAAGGTCATGAAAGTGCCGAGCCCGATCACGGGCAGCCGCTCACGCGAGCCCGGGATCGTACGAGTGATCAGATCGTCCGGCGCCGCCGCGGCGGCCGCCGTGCCCAGCGGGAGCACGCTCGCCACGGCGCCGAGGCCGCCTGCCGTCACCAACTGCCGCCGCGTGGGCGACCACGACATAGTTCTGTTTTCATGCATACCGGAATGCTTTCGCGCAGACCAGGCGTAAGGCCAAGTCCGGTTCGGACCGGCGATATACCTTCTAGGTATGCCGGTCGATCTACGCCTCATGCGCTACGTGATCGCGGTCGCGGAGGCGGGCAGCTTCGAGGCCGCCGCCGAGCGGCTGCACATGACCCAGCCGCCGCTCAGCCGTCAGGTCCGCGACCTGGAGCGCGAGCTGGGCGTCCACCTCTTCCACCGCCGCCCCACCAGGCTCACCGAGGCGGGGCGGGTGTTCGTCGAATCGGCCCGCCAGGTCCTGGCCGAGGCCGAGCAGGCCGTGGAGCGCACCCGCCGGGCCGCGGGGGTCGACCACGGCGCCGTACGGATCGGCTACACGGTGACGACGGCGTTCGACGAGATGCCGAAGTTGTTCGCCGCGATGCGCGCCCGGCACCCCGGCATCCGGATCGAGGCCCGTGAGGCGTGGGACGCCGAGCTCACGGCGGCCGTGGCGGGGGGCGAGCTGGACGTCCTGCTGGGCCGGCACCTGCCCATCCCGCCGACGTTCCTCACGACGGTCCTGCGTACGGAGGACTTCGTGGCGGTCGTGGGCGCCGGTCACCGGCTGGCGGGGCGGGAGGAGGTGGGCCTGCGCGACCTGCGGGGCGAGACGTTGCGGTTCTTCCCCCGGCGGTTCGCCCCGCACTACTACGACGAGGTCCTGGGCGCGCTGCGGGGCACGGGGAAGGAGTTCGACGTCTGGGAGAACCCGCTGCCCGGCCTGCGCAATCTCAACGTCAGCCTGAGCGACAGCGGGTTCATGCTGCTGCCGCGCTCCCTGAGCCGCCAGTTGCCCGGCGGGATCGCCCACCTCACGATCACCGACGACCTGCCGCCGATCGAGTTGCGGCTCTCCTGGGAGCGCAACCCGTCGCCCGCGGCGACCGCCCTGGTCAGGACGGCCCGCAGGCTCGCCGGCAGGGAAGGCTGGACCACCTGAGCTCAGCGCCCGCGTACGATCAGGCGCCACAACCTGCCGGGCCGCTTCCGATCGAACGCCGCCCGCTCGTTGACCTGCGGAAACGGCTCCTCGGGCACCGGCACCCCGAGGAACGCGCACAACGGCTCCCACCCCTGCTCGCTCTCGAACACCAGCAGCCGATCGGCCGCGATCGTGGCCTTCACCTGCGCGATGTGCCGTTGGAAGACGTCGATGGCGTGGTCGCGGTCGTCGATGCGGCCGTCGAAGAGGCGGTCCATGACGGTCGTCCTGGCCATGCGCGGGTAGAGGGCGAAATCGGGGGAGCGCCGCGCCACCAGCCAGCGGATGATCCGGCGGCGCAGGGGCAACCGCTGACGTTCCGCCAGGGCGCTGCGGAAGATGGTGGCGCTGACGCTGTCCCACCAGCGTTTCGGGTCGCGTACGGTGAGGATGATCTTGGCGTCGGGATAGTGCTCGGCCAGTTCGCGCCAGTACGCGGCGGCGGGCCAGTCGAGCGCCGCCTGGAAGCCGCGGAAGACCTCGTCCCAGTCGCGGGAACGGCCCTCGCCGACGTCCAGCCACTGCCGGACCCGGAACGGCTCCGCGATGACCGTCGACATGTGGTAGCAGGGGCCGTACCCGAGCTGTTCGAGCGCCGCCTTCAGCGAGCGGGTGCCCGTGCGGCCGAAGCCCGCGCCGATCACCTTCACGTCGCGCTCACCACCCGCTGGTCTCTGATCCATCTCTGATTCGAATCCGGTTTTATGACGACATGCCTACCGCAGACGGGCTCGAAAGCACAGAGGAACCGACCATGCTCTTCCCGCACCCCCTTCTCGACGCGCTCCGGGCCGCGCCCGGCAGCCCGGCCTTCGAGCACGGCGACCGGATCGTCTCCCGAGGTGAGCTGCTGGAGCTGATCCGCAGGCTGGCGGGTGCGATGCGGACCGTGGGCCTGGGCCCGGGGCGGGCGGTCGCCGTCCGCACGGCCGTCACACCCGAGGCGTTCGCCGCGCACATGGCCGCGCACGCGCTGGGCTGCCGCGTCGTGGGCGTCCGGCCCGGGTACCCGCCCGGGCAGCTCGCCCACGTGCTCGGCATGGGGATCGATGCCGTGCTGGTGGACCCCACGACCGCGACGCCCCAGCTGCTGGCGGCCACGGGGAAGGCGCTCTCGCTCGGCCCCGCCGCAGGTGCCAACGATCTGCTGGAACACCCCGGCGACGGCCGGCCGCTCACCGTGACCGCCCGCCCCGGCGACGTGGCCGCCCTGACCTTCACCAGCGGCAGCACCGGCCGGCCCAAGGGCTGCGCGATCACCTATCAGGCACTCAGCGAGCACTGGGCCTGGCAACCGCGCGTCTGGGGTCCCGTCGCCGCCGGCTTCGCCCGGGACTTCGAGCGCTACCTGCTGTTCGGCACGCTGGCGAGCATGGTGGTCATGGAGTTCCTCGCCCCGTGCCTGCTGGGCGGCGGCACCGCCGTGATCCCCGAGGACGACGGCCGTCCCATCTTCCCGTACGCGATCGAGCGTTACCGGATCACCGGGTCGATCATCACGGTGCCCAGGTTGTCCCAGATGCTGGAGCTGCTCAAGAACGAGCCGGCCGACGTCGGCAGCCTGCGCGCGCTGATGGTGTCGGGCTCGCCGATCGGCCCGGGACGGCTCAGGGCCGCGGCGCAGCGCCTTGGCCCCGTGGTCTACCAGGGGTATGGGCAGACCGAGGCGGGCAACGTCGCCATGCTCACCCCCGAGCACATCGCCGCGGGCGTCGTGGAGCCGGTCGGCCGCCCGCATCCCGGGGTCGAGATCAGCGTGCGGGACGACGACGGCCACGAACTGCCCGCGGGGCGGACGGGCGAGATCCACGTACGCAGCCCGTACCTGATGCGGGGTTACTGGGGTGACGAGGAGGAGACCCGCGACACGCTGCGGGACGGCTGGTTGCGCACCCGCGACCTCGGCCACGTGGATCGGGACGGGTTCCTGCACCTGTCGGGCCGCTCCCGCGACGTGATCATGGTGAACGCGATGGTCGTCTACGCGGGCCCGATCGAGCGGGTCCTGACCACGCACCCCGACGTGGCCGAGGCGTACGTGGCCGGTGCGCCCGACGAGGGCACCGGGGAGGCCGTGCACGCGTTCGTGGTGCCCGCGGAGGGCCGCACCCCCGACCGCCGAGAGCTGACCGCGCTGGTGCGATCGCACCTCGGCGCGGACAGCGTGCCCCAGACGATCACGATGGTGCCCGGAGTCCCGGTTGCCACCAGCGGCAAACCCGACAAACACGCCCTCTCTGAGCAATTTCTGAGAATTCCCCGCCAACACTGATGTTGTCCTTTCAACCACATCGCTGTGACGGAGGCGTCAGTGCCGGACAACACCCTGGACTACCTGGTGATCGGCGCCGGCCCGGCGGGACTGCAGCTGGGGTACTTCCTACACAAGACCGGGCGTAACTACCTGATCCTGGAGGCGGGTTCCGCGCCGGGCCAGTTCTTCCGCACCTTCCCGCGCCATCGCACGCTCATCTCGATCAACAAGAAGCACACCGGCTGGGACGACCCCGAGCTCAACCTCCGGATGGACTGGAACTCGCTGCTGTCGGACGACCCCGGCCTGCTGTTCACCCGTTACAGCGACCGGTACTTCCCGCACGCCGACGACATGGTCCGCTACCTCACCGACTTCGCCAGGGCGTGCGAGCTGCGGATCGCCTACGACGCCCGCGTGGTCCGCGTCGACCGTCCCGGCCCGTTCCGGGTGACCGACGAGAACGGCCGCACGTACGAGGCGAAGAGGGTCATCGTCGCGGCCGGCGTCACCCGGCCCAACATCCCGCCGATCCCGGGCATCGAGACGGTCGAGACGTACGGCACCGCCTCCACCGACCCCTCCGACTACGTGAACAAGCGCGTGCTCATCATCGGCAAGGGCAACTCGGGCTTCGAGACGGCCGACAACCTGATCGAGACCGCCGCCGTGATCCACGTCGCGGGCCCGAACTCTCTGCGCATGGCCTGGCGCACCCACTACGTCGGCCACCTGCGCGCGATCAACAACAGCCTGCTCGACACCTACCAGCTCAAGTCCCAGAACGCCCTGCTCGACGGCGACGTCAAGCGCGTCGAACGCCAGGCGGACGGCACGTACCTGGTCACGGTGGCCTTCGCCCGGGTGAACGAGGTCACCAAGGACATCCCGTACGACAACGTGATCCTCTGCACCGGCTTCCGCTTCGACGCCCTGATCTTCGGCGACTCGTGCTGCGCCGACCTGACGATCGGGGGCAGGTTCCCGGCGATCACCCCCGCCTACGAGTCCGTCAGCGTCCCCGACCTCTACTTCGCGGGCACGCTGACCCAGTCACGCGACTTCAGGCACGGCACCAGCGGCTTCATCCACGGCTTCCGGTACGGCGTGCGCGCGCTGCACCGCATCCTCGAATCCCGCTACCACGACGTCCCCTGGCCGGCCAGGACACTGCCCGCCGACCCGGCCGCGCTCGCGGAGGCGGTCATCGAGCGCGTCAACCGCAGCTCGGCACTGTGGCAGCAGTTCGGGCTGCTGGCCGACGTCATCGTGCTCGACGGCGGCATGGCCCGCTACCTGGAGGAGCTCCCGCACGACCTGGAGGGCCCGCCGATCGGCGACCGCGGCCACTTCACGATCACCCTGGAGTACGGCCCCGACCACGACAAGATCGACCCCTTCGACATCGGGGTCGGCCGCATCAGCCAGAGCGACGCGAAACGCGCCCACGAGGGCCACTACCTGCACCCCGTCGTACGCCACCACCTGCCGGGACAGCCCCCCGTCGTCCACCACATCACCGAGAACCTGGAGAACGAGTGGACCTCGCCGGAGATCCACGTCGAGCCGCTCCGGGCCTTCTTCGCCCGCCGGACCTCCTCGGTGCCCGCGTGATGGACAGGTGGACGCTGCGCGAGTTCGAGGCCGAGGCCCGCGCCCGCCTCGAACCGGCGCACTACGACTACTTCGCCGGCGGGGCCGGTGACGAGGTCACCGTGCGGGCCAACGAGACCGCGTTCGGGCGGCTCGGGCTGCTGCCCAGGGTGCTGCGTGGCGCGGCCAAGCTCCAGACCGACGTCACGCTGCTCGGCAGCCGCGCGGCCATGCCCGTGCTGGTGGCGCCGACCGCGTTCCACCGGCTGGCCGACCCGGAGGGCGAGCGGGCCACGGCGCGGGCGGCCGCCGCCGCCGAGACCATCATGATCGTCAGCATGGCCGCCACCGTCGCGGTCGAGGACGTGGCCGCCGCGGCGCCCGGCGCCGAGTTGTGGTTCCAGCTCTACGTCCAGCCGGACCTGGCCTTCACCGAGAAGCTCGTCCGCCGCGCCGAGGCGGCCGGTTGCAAGGCGCTGGTCGTCACGGTGGACTCGCCGGTCCTGGGCATGCGGGAGCGTGACCTGCGCAACGGCTTCAACGACCTGCCCGAGCACCTGTGCTGCGAGAACCTGCGTGACGGAGCTCGAGGAGACCGGGTACGCCCCGTCGTCATGGCGCCGGAGTTGTCGTGGGAGCACATCGACCTGCTCAGGGAGATGACGGCGTTGCCCATTGCGCTCAAGGGCGTCACCCATCCCGCCGACGCCCGCCTCGCGGTCGACCACGGCGCCTCGGCGATCATGGTGTCCAACCACGGCGGGCGGCAGCTCGACACCGTGCCCGCCACGATCGACCTGTTACCGGAGATCGTCGAGGCCGTCGGCGGGGCCGTACCGGTGCTGCTGGACGGCGGCGTCCGGCGCGGCACCGACGTGCTGAAGGCGCTGGCGCTCGGCGCCGCCGCCGTCGCGGTCGGCCGGCCCGTGATCTGGGGCCTGGCCGCCGACGGGGAGCGGGGCGTGACCCGCGTGCTCGGCCTGCTGCGCGCTGAGGTCGAGCACGCGCTCATGCTGTGCGGCTGCGCGTCGATCCACGAGCTCGAACCAGGGTTGGTACGGCGGCCATGCTGATCGCGCTGCTGGTGACCGTCGTCGTGGTGGCGAGCCTGCCGTGGTGGCTGCCGGCCCGGATCGTGGCGCTGCGGGCCCGCGTCTTCGCCCGGATCAACGGCGACGAGGGCATCCCCGTGCCCGGCGACCTCGTCGGGATCGACCGGTTCAGGGAGGTCTACGCGCAGCCGGCGGCCGGCGGCAGGAGCAAGGGGGCCGCGCTGTCGGACCTGTTCTGGTACTGGCTGGCGCCGGGCCCCGAGATGCACCAGGAGCACCTGGAGGCGGGCGAGCGGTACGACGCCGTCGCCCGGGTCACCCGCGGCCTGCTCGCGGTGCCGCGTGCGGAGGCCGAGGAGCTGACCCGCCGGTGCGTCGCTCGTACGCTGGGGGACGCGCGGGGCCTGGTCCGGCTGCGGGACCTGATGATGCCGCTGTGGGCGGAGTTCTCCTACGAGCTGGTGTTCGCCGAGCCGTGCCCGCGCGAGGCCCGCGACCTGATCGCCGGCAACGCGAACGACGTCGTCACCGCGCTCAAAGGCACCGGCCTGCGCCATATGGAGCGCCGCCACCGCCTGACCAGCTACCTCCGCACCCGCCTGTCCCGGGTGCGGCTGCCGCTCCCGCCGGGCCTGTCACCCCAGGAGCAGGCGTTCTACCTGCAGGGCGCCTTCTTCAACACCGCCGTCGTGCAGATGTCGGAGGCCGTGGCCCACCTGCTGATGGTCCTCGCCCAGCACCCCGGCGTGCAGGACAAGGCCCGTACGGGCGACGCCCGCTACCTCGACCAGGTGATCGCCGAGACGCTGCGGCTCTACCCGCTCTTCGGCATCGCCCACCGCATCACCACCGACGGCATCCCGCTCGACGAGCACACCACGATCCCGGCCGGCTCGGTGCTCTGCTTCAACTACCCGGAGTTCCACCGCGCCGGATTCGCCGACCCGGGCCACTTCGACCCGAGCCGCTTCGACCCTGCCCGATTCAATGGGCCGGCAAAGGACCTCAACCACATCCCGTTCGGCATCGCCGCCAACCGCCCGTGCCCCGCCTGGCGGCTGGCGCCGATCACCATGCGCGTCGCGGCGGCGGAGATCCTGCGCAGGTACACGCTGCACACCTCCGCCTCCCACACCCGGTCCCTGCCCAACAGGGGGCCGTGCCTGCTCATCCCGCGCGACGACCCGCCCAGGAAGGTCCGCGGGCTCCTCCTGTACATGCGGTTCCGCGACCGCTGGGAGGACGTCTGGCGCGGCGTCGTACAGCTCGTCCTCGGCACGTACATGGTCTGGGACGCGCGCCGGCAACGGCTTTGCGAGCACTACTTCGAGGAGAACTCGTATGCCCATTCTGGCCCAGGTAGCGGCTCCTGACCCGAACCTCGCACTCATCCTGAAGGTCTTACCCGCCCTCGTCGTCATCTTGATCGCCGCGGCCGTCTGCGGCCGCCTGGCGTTGATGGTGATGCAGCCGCGCGTGCTCGGCGAGATGGTCGCCGGCGTGCTCCTCGGGCCGACCCTGTTCGGCTGGTTGTTCCCGGAGGCGCAGGCCGCCCTCTTCCCGCCCGAGGTCAGGCCCGTCCTGTACGTCCTGAGCACCATCGGCCTGACCCTCTACATGTTCCTGGTCGGGGCCGGCCTCGACCACAGCGCGCGCACGCCGGGCGAGGTCCGCAAGGCCTCCGTCCTGGCCGCCTCGGGCATCGGTCCCTCCCTGCTGCTCGGCGCCGGCGCCGGTCTCGTCCTGTACGACCTGCTCTCCCGCCCCGACGTCAGCCCGTTCCAGTTCGCCCTGTTCGTCGGCGGCGCGCTGTCGCTGACCGCCTTCCCCATGCTGGCCAGGATCCTGTACGAGCGCGGCCTGGAGAACTCGCCCCTCGGCCGGCTGACCCTGCTGGCCGCCTCCATCGACGACGCCCTGGCCTGGTGCATCCTGGCCGTCCTGTCGGCCATGCACCTCGGCACCGGCGCCACCGACGCGCTGCCCACGATCGGCCTGACGGCGCTGTTCGCCGTGGTCATGCTCAAGGTCGTCGCCCCTCTGCTGCGCCCCATGGGCCGGACCGTCGCGCGCACCGGCAAGCTCGGCCCCACCGCCATGTACGCCGTCATCCTCATTCCCCTCACGGCCGGCTGGCTGACGGACTGGATCGGCGTGTACGCGGTCTTCGGCGGCTTCTTCGCCGGGCTGGCCATGCCCCGCGACCCCAAGTTCCGCGAGGTGCTGCACGGCCGCATGTTGGAGGTCGTCTCGACGCTGCTGCTGCCCACCTTCTTCACGTTCTCGGGGCTGAACACCCATCTGGGCGGCATCGCGGGCGGCGCCATGCTGCTGGCGTTCGGGCTGATCCTGGCCGCGGGGTTCTCCGGCAAGTACTTCGGGTGCGCGTTGTCGATGCGGGGCATGGGGTTCGGCTGGCGGGAGTCGTACGCGGTGGGGGCGCTCATGAACGCCCGCGGGCTGATGATCCTCATCTTCATCAACATCGGCCTGGCCCAAGGCATGATCACGCAGGAGCTGTTCGCCATGCTCGTGCTCGTGGCCGTGCTCACCACCGCGGGCGCCCTGCCGCTGTACAAGCTCGCCCTGCCGGACCGCCTCGAACACGGCACCAAGGTCGAGCCGGTGGCCCGGGAACCCGTGGAGGTCAGGTCCAATTCATCCTGATCGCGCAGGTAGGCTCCGGTCCGAGCGGGCCGGGGCCTGAGTGGACCTGGTAATTCCCCGGGCGGTGGTGTAACCGTTGACGAGTGGCTGGGACACCGGGTACGGCCGACCCGCCCTCTCGTCGGCTGCTACTCGTCGAAGACGACCTGGAACTGGGACACATGCTGGTCGACCTGTTCACAGAGCAGGGATACACGGTCGATCTGGCGCTGGAGGGGCAGCGGGGGCTGCACCTGGGGCTGAGCCGCGCGTACGACGTGCTGATCGTCGACCGCGGCCTGCCCGCGCTCGACGGGATCGACCTGCTGCGGCGGTTGCGCCGGCAGGCGGTCACCGCGCCCGTGCTCGTGCTCACCGCCTTCGGCACGGTGGCCGACCGGGTCGCCGGGCTCGACGCGGGCGCGGAGGACTACCTGGTCAAGCCATTCGACATCGAGGAACTGCTGGCCAGGGTGCGGGCGCTGCACCGCAGGAACCTGGACCTGGCCAGACTGCTGCCGCTCGGGGCCGGCTGGCTGGACTCCGAGTCGCACATCGTCCGGCTGCCGACCGGCGAGCAGGTGACGCTGTCGGGTCAGGAGTGCCGGCTGCTCAGCGCCCTGGCCGCCCGGCCGCGGCAGGTGCACACCCGCAGGTCGCTGCGGCAGCGGGTCTTCGACGGTGCCAAGACGGAGTCGATCGTGGACACCTACGTCTACTACCTGCGCAACAAGCTGGGGTCGGGGGTCGTGAGCACCGTGCGCGGTGTGGGGTACCGCCTGGGCGCGCTGTGAACGGCCGGCTGCCGGACCTTCGTGCCCGGCGCGCGGACCTTCGCGGGCGGCGGCCGGACCCTGACCGGCGGCTGCTGATCCGGGCCCGGCGGCGGCTCACCGTGCAGGTCGCGGGTGCGATCTCCGTCGTGCTCGCGCTCGTCGGGGTGCTGGTCTACTGCGCCATGGTGCACTCCCAGAGCGGCGCGGCCGGCCGCGACCTGGCCGCCGCCGCCCAGCGCGCCCCCATCGCCCAGCCGCCCCCCTGCGTGTGGCTGTACGAGCTGCGGCCCGACGGCACCGTCCAGAGCTCCCCAGGCGCGCCGGCGGCGCTCCCGGTACGCACGGCACTCGACCAGGCGGCGGCAGGGGGTGAGCCGGAGGTCGCGCAGGTGGAGGTGGCCGGTCACGACTACCTCATCCGCACCCAGCGGCGCGACGGCACGACTGTCCAGGCGGCGATGGACCTGCGCTACCAGGCCGCGGAACGCAACCGGCTGCTCAGCACGCTCGTCGGCGCCGAGATCGCCGGCCTGCTGGCCGCCCTGCTGGTCGGCCAGGTCGTCTCCCGCCGCGCGATCGCCCCGCTGGGCGAGGCCCTGGCCCGCCAGCGTCGCTTCGCCGCCGACGTCAGCCACGAGCTGCGCACCCCGCTGACCCGCCTGAACACCCGCGCCCAGCTCCTGGCCCGCAGGCTGCGCGGCGGAACGGACCCGATCCTGCTCATCGACGAGGTGGACCAGCTCGTCACCGGCTCCAGGCAACTGGGCGAGGTGGTCGAGGACCTCCTGCAGTCGGCCCAGTTCAACCAGTTGCGCAGGCCGTTCGGCCCGGTGGACCTGGCCGTCCTGGCCGCCGAGCTGGCCGTGGCGGAGAACGCCAGAGCCGAGGCCCGCGGGGTGAGCATCGAGGTCCGCTGCGAGGGGCCGGGCGACCACATCGTCCGCGGGGTGGAGTCGGCCCTGCGCCGGGTGATCTCGGCCCTCCTGGACAACGCCCTCGGCCACACGAGCGTCGGGGGGCACATCTGGGTCACCCTCTCCAACGACCCGGAGACGGTCCGGCTCACGGTCCAGGACGACGGCGTGGGCCTCGACCCCGGCGACACCGAACGCCTCTTCACCCGGTTCGTGGGCGGCGGGTTCGGGCTGGGGCTGGCGCTCGTACGGGAGGTGGTGGACGGCCACAACGGCACGATCACGGCCGACGGCCGCCCGGGAGCCGGGGCTACCTTCACCGTCCACCTGCCCGCCGACCTGTCCAGAACGCCCCTCGACCGCCCGCCGCCCGTACCGGCCAGGGAGCCGGAGCGGCGCCTGTGAGCGTCCTGGACGCCCGCCGCGAGCGACCTCGGGAGTGCCTGCTAGGGTGCGGCGGATGAGCGGACGTGGAGTTCTTGTCACCGGCGCGTCGAGAGGGATCGGGCGGGCCATCGCGGCGGCGTTCGCGGCCCAGGGAGACCGGGTCGCCATCCACCACCGGGACTCCGCCCAGGAGGCCCAGAAGCTGCACGGAGAGCTGCCAGGAGAGGGGCACGCCGTCGTGCGGGCCGACCTGGCAGATCCCGCCGAAGTGAGCGGCATGGTGGAGTCGGCGGCCCAGGCGCTGGGCGGGATCGACGTCCTGGTCAACAATGCCGGGATCTTCCTCCATCACCCCGTCACCGAGCTGTCCTACGCGGAGTGGCAGGCCGCCTGGCGGCGCACCCTCGACGTCAACCTGGTGGGCGCGGCCAACGTCATCTGGTGCGCGCTCAAGCACATGCCCGCCGGAGGCAGGATCGTCAACGTCTCCTCGCGCGGCGCCTTCCGCGGCGAGCCGGACAGCCCGGCTTACGGGGCGAGCAAGGCGGGACTGAACGCGCTGGGCCAGTCGCTCGCCATCGCCCTCGCTCCGCACGGGATCGCGGTGGGCACCGTGGCGCCGGGTTTCGTGGAAACGGACATGACGAACGAGCACCTCAAAGCGCCCCGGGGCGATGCGATCCGCGCGCAGAGCCCCTTCGGGCGGGTGGCGCGGCCGGAGGAGATCGCGGCCGCCGCCGTGTACCTGGCGTCCCCGGGTGCCGAATGGGCCAGCGGCGCCGTACTCGACCTGAACGGCGCTTCGTACCTGCGCTGATCCGCCGGCGTCAGCGCAGGCGGCGGTCCAGCAGCAGGGCGCCGCGCCCCGACAGCAGCGACGCGCACCACTCGCGCAGGTCCGCCGGCTTCGGCCCGCTCACAGCTCCCCCCTCCAGCAGGTCGGCCCAGTCGAGGAGGGACTCGGCGAGCATCAGCGGCACCCCGCGCCGCTCGTGCACCTCCGCCGCCGCCTCGAAGTGCTCCGCAGCCAGCTGCGGAGCGCCCCTGGCCACGCACAGGTGGGCCAGGTAGTGGTGCCCGCAGTGGTGCGCCACCGTCCCGTGCCCGAACGTCTCCCCGTCCGAGGCCAGCGAGTCGTACAGCAGCCCGGCCAGCTCCGCCCGCCCCAGCCGCGAGGCGGCCACGGCCAGGTTGTCCAGGGCGGGCCGGTGCGCCATGTTCCGCGGCGGCACCGCCCCCTGGTCAGCCAGGATGCGGTCCAGCAGCGGCTCGGCCTCCTCGTCCGCCAGCTCGCACAGGTAGCGCAGCACCGCGTGCACGGGATCGACCCGCGGCGCCTGGGCGACGAGCCGCAGCCGGTCGCGCAGCTCCCACAACCGCCCCTGCAGCCGCCGGATCTCGGCGATCTGCTCGGAGTAGATCGCCACCGCCTCCAGGCGGCGGCCGATCTCCGAGCCCAGCCGCATGGCCGACTCCGCCTCGGACTCGGCCTGCGCCAGGTCGCCCTGCATCAGCGTCAGACCGGCCTTGGAGTAGCCGATCAGCCAGTTGAGGTGCGGCTGGCCCAGCCGGTGCGCCAGCTCGTCGGCCTGGTCGAGCAACATCGCCGCCCTGGTCACGTCGCCGCTGTCGAGCACCGGAGGAGTGCGCTGCACGTACGCGTGGAACAGCGCCAGGTCGTCACCCGTCCTGCGGGCGGACTCCAGCATCTCGTCGCCG
The DNA here is from genome assembly GCF_043197025.1 of Nonomuraea marmarensis. Lineage (NCBI taxonomy): Bacteria > Bacillati > Actinomycetota > Actinomycetes > Streptosporangiales > Streptosporangiaceae > Nonomuraea > Nonomuraea marmarensis. Next base: position 17,569 of record NZ_JBICRM010000032.1, on the reverse strand, counting down.
TCGCGGTGCCGCTGGTGCAGCGGGTCGGCGGGGATGATGGTCAGGCTGCGCATGCCGAGCACGCCGGCGAGCGTGCGCGGGTCGCCGGACTTGCGGGCCAGGGCCACCGCCTCGTCGCTCAGCGCGAAGCGCCGCTCGCCGTCGGGAGCCCAGATGAGCTCCGAGGCGAGCTGGGCCGCCAGCAGCGCCCTGGTGCTCAGGTCGGTGGAGTCGACCAGCTTGCGGGCCTCGGTCAGCAACGCGATGCGCTGCAGGTCGGGCGTCGCCGAGACGCTGGAGCCGCGGTCGCCGCCGAGCGCCGCCGTGACGATCAGGTCGTGGCGCCCGCACTCCCTGGCCAGGTCGGCCGCCCGCACCAGGGTCGGCCTGGCGTCCGGGTGCCCGGCCAGCCACATCGCCCGGCCGCACTCCATGAGCAGCTCGGCACGCCGCTCCTGGGTGGCGCCAGGGAAGTCCTGCAGCAGTTCCAGCACCCGCTGGTACCAGGTGACCGCCTCACGGTGCGCCAGCCCGGTCAGGGCGTGCTGCGCCGCGTGCACGGCCGCGTCCGCCGCCGCGCTCACCCGGCCGGGGTCACGTCCGTGCTCGGCGGCGGCCAGCAGGTGCGCGGCCACGACGTACGGCCGGGACTCCATGGCCTTCGGGTCCGTCTGGCACAACGCGTCGGCCACCCGCCCGTGCAGCAGCCCGGCGCGCGGCGCGGACAGGGTGGCGTAGAGGGCGTTCCTGGTCAGCTCGTGGGAGAAGTGGTACGGCCCGCGGCCCGTCATGGTCACCAGCCCCGCGCCCATCGCCTCCTCCACCGCGGCCACGAAACGGGCCTCGTCGAGCCCGAGACCGAGCCGCAACTCCGCCGACTCCAGCCGCTCGCCGACGGCCAGCAGGCTGACCAGGTCCCTGGCGTCCGGGTGGAGCTGCGACAGCCGGGCCTTGACCATCCTGGTGACCGAGTCGGGCACGGTCAGCGCGTCCAGGTCCTTGCCCGCGGCCAGCTCCCTGACCACTTCGCTGATCAGGAACGCGTTGCCGCCGGTGATCCGGTGCAGCAGCCCGGCGTCGCCGCGGGCGCGCGCCTCCCGCAACGCGTCGGAGACCTCATCGAGCCCGAACGAGCCGACCTCGACGACCCGGCTGTCGGCCGTCAGCTTGTGCAGCTCCGGCATGGCGGACTCGACCGGCACCGGCCGCGACGTGGCCAGGACCAGCAGCGGCAGCGCGTCGGCGTCCCACCTGAGGGCGTTGAGCATCTGCAGCGACTCCAGCGTCGCCCACTGCAGGTCGTCGATCACCAGCAGCACGGGACGCACGGTGGCCAGCCGCTCGATCAGGGTGCGGGCCGCCGCCATCAGGTGGTAGCGCTCCGAGACGGGCTCGGTGGCCGGCGGCACCTGCAGCGACAGCGGCGGCGCGGCCAGCGACGGCGCGAGGCGGACGAGCTGGCCGCACTGCTGGTCGACCCCGGCCCGCAGCAGCAGCGCGGGCGAGGTGCGGGCCAGCCGCTCCACCGCGCCGGCGATCGGCTCGTACGCCTGCCGCGCCGGATCCGTGCACCGCCCGGCCAGCACCGTGAACTGCCGCTTGAGCGCCCGCCTGGCCACCACCGACGCCAGCCGGGTCTTGCCCACCCCCGGGTCGCCCTGCAGGATCACCAGCCCGCTGCCGAACTCCGCCGCCGCCAGCTCCCCGTCCAGCGCCCGCAGCTCCTCCTCACGGCCGACGAAGGGCAATACGTGCCCGTTGTCCAGCCACGGGGCCAGCTCGCCGCTCTGGTGGTGGTCGGCGCTCTGCCAGTGCAACTCGTACGTGTGCAGCGGCTCGCGCAACCCCTTGCCCGGCAGCCGCCCCAGATCCTTGAACTCGTGCCTGCTGCGCCCCTGCGCCAGCCGCCGCACCAGGTCCGTGCACAACACCTGACCGCCGTCCGCCACGGCCACCAGGCGGGCCGCCTCCACCGTCGGCAGCCCGCTGACGTCGTCGTGTCCCCAGGCCACGTCGCCGGCCGCGAGCGCGGCCCTGATGGAGATCTTCTCGTGGGCCCGCTCGTTCTCGTCCGCCACCGCCTGCTCCACCGCGATGATCGCGTCCAGCCCGGCCGTCGCCGACTCGAACACGGCCATCAGCCCGTCGCCCAGGCTCTTGGTGAAGGTCGAGCCGTTCGTGGTCACCACGGAGTGGAGCAACTGGCGGAGGCGGTGGAAGACGACGTTGGCGCGCTCCTCGCCGAGCCTGATCCGCATGGCGGTGGAGCTCACCACGTCGGTGAACAGGATGGTCGCCGTGGTCAGCGTGCCTGGCTCGTGCGGGGCACTCACGTGCGCAGCCCTTTCAGCCCCTGCGCGGGCGCTCGTAGCTTCTGGCGGACGTTCCGGCGGATCGAGCGGGTCTTCACCGCGCGGCTCGACTGCTTGATCCGCCAGGCTCGGGCCAGCTCCTCGGGGATCCTGAACGCCGCCTGCCCGTCGGAGTGGCGGTCGATCAGGGCGACCACGATGTGCCGCCCGGCCTTGCGTACCAGCCAGCGAATCACACCGTCAACCGGTCCGGCCAGCCGGGCACGCCGGTGCGCCGCCCGCGCCACCGTGAACAGCGCCGTGCACCACCAGGCGGGCTTGGGCACGCCGAGCAGCTCCGGCACCCGGTCGGCCCCGTAGGCGGCGTCGCGGAAGACCCAGTGCACCAGGCTGCGCGGCAGCTTGCGCCAGCCCAGGTACATGAACTCCTCCATCTCCTCCAGCAGCCTGGCCATCAGCCGGCGGCCCTCGTCGCTGGACTCGTACAGGCGGCCCAGGCGCTCGCTGACCGGCTCGATGTCGTCCAGCGTGAGGGGTCCGTCGCGGCACGCCTCCACGCCCATGAGATGGCCGAACACGCTCCAGGTGTAGAGGTGGGCCGCGCGCTGCTCCTCGGTCAGCACCACGCCCATGGAGTCCAGAGCCTCCCACGTCACCACGGAGAAGTCGAAGATCGTGGCCAGCAGCAGCTCCTGGTTGACCGGCGGCCCGAACCTGCCGGTCTCCCAGTGGTCGGCGTAGCGCTCGTTGACCAGGGCGCGCACGAACGAGTGCAGGATCCGCAACCCGATCGCCGTCGTGTTCCCGGGACCGCCGGGCGCGAGGGTGTCGGTCGCCTTCAGCCCCATCACGTCCACGAGCATCTGGCCGGTCTCCGCCACCCGGCGGGTGAGGCTGTGCGTGGCCAGGTTGGAGACGCCGGCCAGCACCTTGGCGCTGGACACCTCCACGTACGCCATCGGCAGGCACTTGCAGAACAGCGCGGCCGACTGGTAGAGCCCGTAGTCGGCGAACACGGCCTGCCCCGTGGCCAGCAGCACCTTGTCGTCGCCCCACTCGGGAAGGTCCCTGGCGAAGTCGATGGCCTCGAAGATGCCGGAGGCGGGCGGCCTGGCCTCCCGCTTGGCCCGTGCCAGCTCCTCGATCATGGCCTTCACCAGCTCCAGCGGGCCCCGGTCCGCGGGCTGGGCGGCCAGGTATTCGGCCACCACCTTGTCGATGTCCGGGTCGGCCTGCTGTCTCAGCTGCCGGAATTTCTCCTCCGGCCAGCGCCCCTCATGATCCTTCATGTTCCCCGTACTCCAGATTCGGTCAGAGTCCACCCCGTTTTCGCAGGGCGGCGACGTCCAGCAGCGTGATGGTCCGGCCTTTGACGGCGATGAGGTTCCTCGACACGAGTGACTGCAGGGCCCGGTTCACCGCCGGTCGCGACGCGCCGATCAGCGCGGCGAGGTCCGACTGGGTCAGCCCGGGCAGGTCCACCACCCCGTCGGAGTGCCCGTGCTTGTCGGCCAGCTGCAGCAGCAGCTTGGCCAGCCGCCCGCCCAGGTCGAGGAAGGCCAGGTCGGCGGCCTGGTCGGTGAGCCTGCGCACCATGTGGCCGAGCATCCGCAGGAACTCGTCGGCCAGCCCAGGATGCTCCCGCATCAGCTCCAGCAGCCGCGCCCTGGGCAGCGCGAACACCCACGCGGGCCGCACCGTGACGATCGACGCCGACCGCGGTGAGCCGTCCAGCAGCGCCATCTCGCCGAAGGTGTCTCCCCGGCCCAGCATGTTGAGCACGATCTCGTCGCCGTGCTCGGTCGTGAACACCACCTTCACCAGGCCGTCCAGCAGCACGTAGAGGGACTCTCCCGGGTCCCCCTGATGGAAGATGATCTGCCCGGACCGGTATCTCCGCGCCAGTCCGGCTCGCGCCGTGCTCTGGATGCCGCTCTCTCCGAGTACGCGGAACAGCGGGATCTCCGCCAGCACGGCCGCCACCGGCTCTTCCTGTGGAACCCCGCCGCGCCCGCTCATGCAAGAACTTTAGGCCGCAATCCGCGCTTGGGCAGTATGTGGTAAGCGATCTCCCGAATGTGACGAGGAACACATCCGCACTGTGTCGTCCGAGACAGACCCGGCGGACCGCTCGGCGGAGCGTGGACCTGCCGGCCGGTAATGGCCCCCCGAGTACCCGGACCGGCAGGGAGCTGGACATGTTGGAGACCATCGAACGCCCCGACACCGCGGCCCTGGTGTCGGCGGCGCAGGACGGCGACGCCGAGGCATGGGAACGGCTGATCGAGGAGTTCACCCCCATGCTCAGGGCCCGCATCCGCCGCTTCAGGCTCAACCACGAGGACGCCCAGGACGTGCTGCAGACCACCTGGCTGCTGGCCTGGCAGAACCTCAGGAGCGTCGAGGACGGCCAGCGGATGGCGGGCTGGCTGGCCACGATCGCCTTCCGCGAGTGCCTCAAGCTCACCAAGCGGACCAGGGAGATCTGCACCCCCGACCTCGACTCCATCGGCAGCACGGACGACGTGGACAGGGAGCTGGCCAGGATCTGGCTGGCCGGCACGCTGGCGGAGCTGGTCGAGGAGCTGCCGGCAGCGCAGCGGGTCCTGTTCAGAGCGCTCACGGAAACCTCCGAGCCGCACTATGTGGACGTGGCACGCAGGCTGGGCAGGCCGGTAGGGAGCATCGGGCCCACCCGAGCCCGCACGTTCGCGAAGCTACGCGGGCTCCTGCAAGCCCGCGAGATCACCAGAGACTTCCTGGACTGACTTACTTCGCGGTCGGGTCAAGCTGGATCGCCTCCAGGAACGGCTCGAAGTCGAAGTGCGCCATCTCGTACGCGTCCGGGTCGCTCTCCATCGGATAGAGGTAGACCTTGCGCCGGATCGCAGGCAGCGCGGGGTTGCTCTCGAACATGTCGCTGACGGCCTGGGGGACCAGCCCCCGCTCCATCTCCTCCGCGAGGCCGTCGGCGACCGCCTGCTCGAAGGGGACGTCGTAGAGCGCGGCCACGTTCTGGTAGACGCGGAAATAGCTGACGATGAAGCGCATGCGGTCGGGGTAGGACACCCAGTCGGCCACCCCCGCCGTGGACGCCTCCTGGTCCTCGGTGATGAACTCCTCGGCCAGCTTGCGTACCTTCTCGTGCTGGATCGGCGCCCACATCTTCGCCAGGTCCACGCCCGCCGGGGCCGTGAGCGGCTTGCCGACCTTGATGTCACTGAGTGGCGTCTTCACGGCGAACAGGTGGCGGGTGTAGAGCGAGGACCACTTGTCCTCCAGCCAGCGCGTCAGCCACGGCTGGTCCTGGTGCGGCGCGTTGTAGAGGCGGAACCTGGGGAAGCGCCGCCGGGTCACCAGCGAGCGCAGCGACCGCCACGACACCCGCGTCAGCCATCTGACCGGCCGGTAGAGCACCAGCTCCAGGGCCTTCTGCGCGCGTGCCTGCTCGTAGGCGGACAGGGCGATGTTGGCCCCGAACATCAGCTCGGCCCGGACCGCGTGGTCGGTGGCCTGCTTCGCCTCGATCAGGAGTTGCGCGGCGTCCTTCAGGTAGCGTGCGTCGGCTTCGGACAGCAGGTCCGTGAGGAACTCCGGCGGCGTCGGCGTCAGGTCGGACTCCGGGCTCACCTTGAGGTAGCGGTCGGGCGTGTCGTTCCACAGGTTGACCGCCAGGCTGGCCGTCTCCAGGAAGATCGCCCGGTTGGCCAGCGCGAGCCCCAACTCGTAGCTGGGGCCGAGCAGGGTGAGCAGCACCGCCCTGAACATCCTCCGGAAGCGGGCCGGCACCCTGAACCGGCGGCCGAAGTCCATGATGAACGGCGAGTTCGGGCTGAGGTCGAGGCTCTCACCCACGGCCTTGGAGGTCCAGGTGGCGTAGCAGTACCAGTTGTTCGTGTCCTTGCCCAGGTGCTGGGCGAGGTCCCCGGCGACGCGGTGGTAGCTGTAGGCGATGACCAGCGCTTGGAGTGCCGGGCTCCGGTCCTTGTAGGCGGCGATCCGCAGCACGTCGTCCGCGGTCATCGGAGTGTCGGACATGGGGTCTCCCGTTTTGTGGTCCCTTCGCCTCAAGGAGATAAGAGCGTCCTGGGAGGCGTCAGATACACGGCGGCCGGTGTTGCCCCGTGGCCGCCAGCCAGGAGCGTAGGGCGCGCGACTTGCGAGGTGCTTGCAGCCGCCCCGGGTGGACCGCCCGGGGCGGCCGCCGTCATTCCTTCACCATAATCTTGCTGATCACCACGAATCCGCCGAGCGCCCCCGCGGTGCCGGCGGCCGTCGTGGTGGTGAGATTGACCACCAGGTCATATGTGCCAGGGGCGAGTTGGCCGCGCATCGGAATCGAGGCGGTATATCGGCCCGAGCCAGGGGTGAAGGTCAGCTCCACCGGTGGTGAGGGATGCCTCGACTCACCGCCTCCCAGCAGGTCGGCGATGATCTCCAATTGCCAGCGTCCCGCCAGCCAGTCGACGAGTTCGCCGGTTACCTCCCAGCTCACATCGATGGTCCAACCCTCGCCACGCCGGACGACGTTCGTCGGCTGGGCGCCCGGATCGACAACCTGGCCATGGAGAATACCGGCCAGCTGCTCGGCCGGTACTTTCATCACTTGAAATTCTCCAGTCGCCATTTCTCTCTCCTTTCCGGTGGGACCCAGGTCCCCGTGTGAAGGAGCAGAGCGATGACACCGGCAGGTAAATACGCCCCCTTCCAGCGATACTTCTGCGATAAACGCCGGATTTTCGTCAGGCTCGCGTTCCGCCGATCCTGATGAGGTCCCCGGGGCCCGAGGCGCCGACGCGCACGCCGTTCAGCCGCACGCTCGCTTCCACCGCGCACGACAGGTAGGCGTTGATCCCCTTGACCACCAGGTCGCCGAGCTCACCGCCGGCCAGGCGCAACACCGCCGCGCCGCCTTCCGCGGCGACGACCTCCACGGTCCCGTACGGGGTGCGCACGCCGATCGGGCCCTCGTTCCCGGTCTGGACGAGCACCGTGAGGTAGTGCACGTCCCGGCCGGGATGGCTGCGCAGGAACACGTCGGCGTCGCCGTACAGGATCGGGCTCTCAGCGGAGTCCGGCGGGGGAGCCGACGGGGTGAGCAGGGCACAGGGGGCCATGGTCTCGTCCACCGTGGGAGCGGGCCCGTCCACCAGCACCCGGCCGCCCGCTTCGGTGTAACCGGCGAGCAGTTGCTGCACGCGCCGGTGCATGAAGGGGCCGCCGGGCACGGTGACCGTCCGGTACGCGGCCAGCTCCTCGAGCGTCGTGTTCTCCAGGTCGAGGACGGCGTAGTCCAGGCCGCGGGCGCGCATGCGCTCGTGGAAGGCGCGCAGCGGGCGGCCGCACTGCGGACCCTCGGGCCCCGACAGGGCGGCGATCCCGGCGTACGGCAGGTAGAGCCCGAAGGCGTCGTCCGTCACCCCCGCGCACTCCAGGAACTCCGTCCCGTGCCGGGCGAAGAAGTCCGCCAGTGCCCGCACCACGGGCGCCTTGCCGGTGGCCGTGCCGTTCGCGTCGATGGGCGCGCAGTCCGGGTACGGCCCCACCTGCGCCGCGTCGAGCTCCGGCGCCCAGCCCGAGGTGGCGACCCCGGTGTAGATGTTGAACCCGGTCGCCCCCGCCGCCAGCGCCAGCAGCGACTGGTGGAAGCTGGTGGCCGCATCGATGTAGGCCGGGTGGTAGAGCTGGGAGAAGCCCCAGTTCTCCTCCAGGTTCGGCCCCGGCGCGCGCTTGGCGGCGATCACGTAGCGGGCCTGCGAGTCGCGGTCCTGCGACACGACCCCCATCCAGTTGGTGAACCCGTAGCAGATGTCGCCCCACAACTCCGGCCTGACCCTGGCCAGCCAGTCGTCCAGCTCGGGCACGGTCGGCGGGTTCAGGTTGACCATGACGGGCAGGTCGGAGCCGACGGCCTGCGCCCAGACGCGGTAGACCTCGGCCAGGTATTCGGCGTGGAAACGCCCCCAGTCGGCCTTCGCGAGCAGGCCCGCGGTCCCGGTGGGCGGCTCGACGCCGGCCCAGTCGCCGTACGACGTCCCGTGGACCCTGTTGTACGCCTCCAGCCCTCCATACCAGGCCCGCAGCCGGTCACGGAAGAACGACACCCCGGAAGGACTGTAGTCGTAGGCCGTCAGCGGCAGCGCCCCGCTGGTGTAGATGCCCTCGTTCGCGATCTGCAGCGCGATGACAGGACCCTCGGCCGCGAGCACCTCCTTGCCCACCGCCGACAACCACTGCGTGGCCCTGGTCAGGAACGCGGCCCCGAGCGGCGCGGGCAGCGCCCGGCCCACCGACCCGTCCATCCAGCGCGAAGGGCTGCCGGAGGCGTCCAGCAGCGGCTCGATCGAGGGATCAGCGTCCGGGCACACCCAGTCGGGCAGCCCGCCGTAGCTCACCTCGGCATGGATGAACGGGCCCGGCTTGGCGATCACCCGCAGCCCCAGCTCGTGACAGAGCGCCAGGAAGCCGATGACGTTCCTGGCCGGATGGGTGGCGCCGGTGAAGTCGGGAGCCGTGCCCGGGTCCGGCTGGTGGTGCCGCCAGGGCAGGTAGCAGGTGACCACCTCGATCCCGAGCTCGTCCCGTACGGACCGCAGCCGGTCGGCCCAGACGGCCGGGTCGTCGCGGTAGTAGGGATAGTCGGCGGTGACGAGCACCCGCGGCACGCCGTCGACGACGGCGACCCCGTCGCGGACCTCGATGATCACTCTGTTCCTCCTCAAGCCTTGAGACCGGTGAACGCTATGCCCTGCAGGATGCGCCGCTGGAAGATCAGCAGCACCACGATCACGGGCACGACGGCGAGCGTGGCGCCCGCCATGATGTAGTAGGCGCGCCCGCCGTCCGGACTGGCCACGAGCTGCTGCAACGCCAGCGGCAGCGTGTACAGCTCGGGATCGTTGGTCACGACCAGCGGCCACACCAGGTCGTTCCAGTGGAACAGGAAGCTGGTGATGGTGACGACCGCCAGTACCGGCTTCGACAGCGGCAGCACGATCCGCCAGAAGATCTGCATCCGGCCCGCGCCGTCGATCAGCGCGGCCTCCTCCAGCTCGGCCGGGATCGACAGGAAGAACTGCCGCAGCAGGAAGATGTCGAGCACGGAGGCCACGTTCGGGACGATGAGCCCCCACCCGGAGTCGAACATGCCCAGCGCCTGCGTGACGTGGAGGCGCGGCACCAGCAGCGTGATCGTGGGCACCATCATGCCGCCGAGCATGATGACGAACAGCTTGTCGCGCCCCGGGAACGGGATCCGCGCGAACGCGTACGCCGCCAGCGCGTCCACCAGCAGCTTGGCCGGCACCAGGATCGCGGTCACCCACACGCTGTTGACGAACGCGGAGCCGAGCCCGCCCACGTTCAGCACGTAGTCGTAGTTGTCCAGCGTCGCGGCCCACTCGCCGGTCTTCTTGTCCAGCGGCAGCAGGCTGGGCACCTTGGTGTAGATGTCCGGCCCGTGCTTGACCGAGGTCGCCAGCATCCACACGAACGGCACCACCGACACGGCCGCCAGCAGCACCAGCGCCACGTAGATGGAGACCTTGCGGCCCTTCGTCATGACGCCTCCTGCCTGACGAACCTGAACTGCAGCGCCGTGACGATCATGATGAAGACGAGCAGGATGAACGACATCGCGCAGGCCGCCCCCATCGCGTCGTAGCGGAACGCGAAAAGGTAGAGGTGCAGCACGTACGACAGCCCGGATTGTTCGGGGCCGCCGGTGACGCTGCGCCCGCTGCCGGAGAAGATCACGTACACCAGGCCGAACACCTGCAACGCCGCGATCACCCCCGTCACCAGCAGGTAGAACGTGGTCGGCCGGAGCATCGGGAAGGTCACCCGCCAGAACCGCTGCCAGGGACCGGCCCCGTCGATGATCGCCGCCTCCTGGATGGCGCCGGGGATGCCCTTCAGCCCCGCCAGATAGATGATCATCGAGATGCCGCACTGCCAGGTCGCGATGAACGCCAGCGCGGGGATGACCAGCTCGGGGGTGTTGAGCCAGTTCTGCCCCGGGATGCCGAACAGGCCGAGCACCGAGTTGATCAGGCCGTACTGCGGGTCGTAGAGCCAGCGCCAGATGGCGCCGACCGCGGCCTCGGCCGTGACGACCGGCAGGAACAGCAGCAGCCTGAACAGGTTCGCGCCGCGCCTGATCGCGTTCAGCAGCAGCGCCTGCACCATCGCGGCCACCATCGTCATCGGCACGGCGAGCAGTGTGTACTGCAGCGTGACCTGCACCGACTTCCAGAAATGCGGGTATTTCACGTCGTCGAAGAGCAGGTCCGTGTAGTTGGACAGGCCCACCCAGTTGGCGTCCGAGCGCAGGTTCCAGTCGGTGAAGCTGTAGTACAGGGCCGACAGAGCCGGATACAGCAGGAAGATCACGAAATAGGCGAGCGCCGGGGTGATGAGGAGCCAGCCGATGAGATGGTCACGGCGGCGGGCGACCGGGCGACGGCGGGCCCGCCTCCCGGGGCCCGGCGCCAGCCCCGGCTGGTCCGCCAGCACGGGTGCCGTCACGTCAGCTGTTCCATCCGAGCAGCGACCGGGTCTTGGCGGCCGCGTCCGTCAGCGCCTGCTGGGCGGTGGCCTTGCCGGTCAGCGCCGTCTCGATCGCCGGGGCGATGATCTCGTCGTTGACCTGGATCCACTGCGGCACCGCCGGCCGGGCGTGCGCCACCTTGAGCTGCTCCAGGAACGCCGCCTGCTCGGGGCCGGCCTCGACCGCCTGCGCCTTGAGGTTGACGGGGAAGCCGCCGAGCGCGTCGGCGAGAGGACCGTTGTTCTGGGCGTTGGTCAGGAACGCCAGCCACTTCCACGCCAGATCGGCGTTCTTGCTGGTGTTGAAGACCACGGAGTCCTCGCCGCCGATGTTGCCGGCCGGCTCGGTCTTGTACGGCAGCGGCGCCACGCCGAAGTCGATGTCCGGGAAGTCGGTGTGGATCGTCGGCACGTCCCAGGGACCGGAGATCGTCATGGCCGCCAGGCCGTTCTCGAACGGCTTGTCCGAGTCGGTGATCTTGCGCGGCGACGACTTCAGCAGGTCCACCCAGAGCTGCAGCGCGTCCACCGCGGGCTGCTGGTCGAACAGCACCTTCTTGCCCGCGTCGTCGACCATCTGGCCGCCGGCGCCGTGCACGATGCCGGGGAACATCCAGGCGCCGTAGCCGTCGCCCTTGGGCACGTTCATGCCGGCCACGTTCGCGTCGGCGGCGTGCACCTGGGCGGCCACCTGCTTGAGCTCGTCCCAGCTCTTGGGCGGGGTCGGGACCAGTTTCTTGTTGTAGAACAGGGCCACGCAGGTCTGGTCGGCGGGCAGGCCGTAGAGCTTGCCGTTGGCGCGGTTGGTGTCGAGCGCGCCCTTGTAGTAGTCGGCCTCGGCGATCAGGCTGGCCGGCACCTCCTTGATCGTGCCGTCCAGCGCGTACTTGGAGACCAGGGGCTGGTCGAGGATGCCGGCGTCGGGTGCGCTCTTGCTGGCCACGGCGCTGCCGAGCTTGGTGTTGTAGTCGTCCTTCGGGATCTTGACGAGCTTGACCGTGACACCGGGGTTGGCCGCCTCGAAGTCCTTGCGGAGCTTCTCGATGACCTGGCCCGCCTGCGGCGTGCGATCTTGGTACATCCAGAAGGTCAGCTCCTTGTCCGACCCCTGGCTGCCGCCGCCACCGCAGGCGGCCAGCCCGGTCGCGAGTACGGCCGCGACGGCGCCTCGCACAAGTCCTCGGCTCATTGTCATCTCCTCATCGGGGGGATGGCCAGACCATAATCTAAGCTCCGAATAAAGTCAGGACCCGCCTGGAAACGCTTCGGTAACGTCGCGGTCATGGGCCTGGCTTAGGGCGGCCTTCGAGCCTTGAACTAACATGGCGAGCGGATTCGGGAGAGGACGCGAATGGGCACGTCAGGGCGCAGGACCGTACGGGATCTTCGCAGGGGGAACCGGGCGATGCTCCTGCGCGCGCTGTACTTCGGCGGCCCGGCCAGCCGCAACGAGCTGTCCGCCGCGACCGGCCTGAGCTCGGCCACGGTCAGCACCATGACCGGCGACCTGCTCGCCGACAACGTCATCGTCGAGGCGGGCCAGGTGGAGTCCGACGGCGGCCGCCCCCGCGTGCTGCTCAAGGTCAACCCCGCCTTCGGGTACGCCGTCGGCGTCGACGTGGGCGAGACCCAGGTCCGGGTCGAGCTGTTCGACCTGGAGATGAAGGAGCGGGCCAGGGCGCACTACGCGGTCCGCTCGGCCAAGCACGACCCCGAGCTGGTCGCCCGCCACATCCTGACCGGCGTCGACGCGGTGATCGCCGAGGGCGAGGTGGCCGCGGACCAGGTGCTCGGCGTGGGCGTCGGCGTGCCCGGCATCGTCGAGCCGGGCCCCGACGCGCTGGTGCGGGCCAAGACGTTCGGCTGGCAGGCAGTGCCGCTGGGCGCGCTGCTGCGGGCCGGCAGCTCGCTGCCGCTGTACGTGGACAACGGCGCCAAGACCATGGGGCAGGCCGAGCTCTGGTTCGGCTCGGGCAAGGGCACCCGCGACGCGATCATCGTGCTGATGGGCTCCGGCGTCGGCGGCACGATCGTGACCGACGGCGAGATCTACCGCGGCGCGGGGAAGGCGGCGGGCGAGGTCGGCCACCTGAAGATCGTCGCGGGCGGCCGGACCTGCCGGTGCGGGGCCCGCGGCTGCCTGGAGGCGTACCTGGGCGCGGAGGCGATCCTCGACCGCGCGGGCGTGGTCGCCGACTCCGCCGACGAGGAGGCGGCGCTGGCGCGGCTGCTCGAAGCGGGCTCCCCGGTCATCGACGAGACCGTCGAGCTGCTGGGGGTCGGCCTGTCGAGCCTGGTGCACCTGTTCAACCCCGAGCGCATCGTCATCGGGGGCTGGGCGGGGCTGATGCTGGGCGGGCGGCTGCTGGCGGAGATCCGCGCGGCCACCGCCGCCAACACGCAGGCGCAGCCGTTCCAGCCGGAGACGGTCGTGCTCGGCCGCCTCGGTCCCGACGCCGTGGCACTCGGCGCGGCCACGCTGGTGATCGAGCCGTTCTTCGGGGGTGTCGCGTTTCGGGGATCCGTCCCAACTATTGCGTAAGTGTTAAATAAAGCATTGACACAAGTCTCGGGCGCAGTCACGCTCGGCTCGATAGAGCGCTCTCTCACCACCCCCCAGTTCGTGAGGAGAAGCAGTGCACCCCCGCCGAAGTCCCGCCCTCATCTGGGCTCTCATCGTCGCGCTGATCCTGCCGGCCCTGGTCGCAGGGCCCGCGCAGGCCGCCGACCCGCTCCTGTCACAGGGCAGGCCCGCCACCGCCTCGTCGGCCGAGAACGCCGGCACGCCCGCCTCGGCCGCCGTGGACGGCAACACCGGCACCCGCTGGTCCAGCGCCTTCAGCGACCCGCAGTGGCTCCAGGTGGACCTGGGCGCCACCGCCACCGTCACCAGCGTGACGCTGCGCTGGGAGGCCGCTTACGCCAGGGCCTTCCGCATCCAGGTCTCGCCCGACGCCTCGACCTGGACGGACATCTACTCCACCACGACCGGCACGGGCGGCACGCAGACCCTGACCGTGTCCGGCAGCGGCCGCTACGTCCGCATGTACGGCACCACCCGCGCCACCGGCTACGGCTACTCGCTCTGGGAGTTCCAGATCTACGGCACCACCTCGGCCCCGCCCGCCGGCGGCGACCTCGGCCCCAACGTGCACGTCTTCGACCCGTCGATGTCGTCGGCCAGCATCCAGTCCACGCTGAACTCGGTCTTCACCGAGATGGAGTCCAACCAGTTCGGCACCCAGCGCCACGCCCTGTTGTTCAAGCCGGGCAGCTACAGCGTCAACGCCAACATCGGCTTCTACACCTCGATCATGGGCCTCGGCCGCAACCCCGACGACGTCACCATCAACGGCCAGGTCAGGGTGGACGCGGGCTGGTTCGGCGGCAACGCCACGCAGAACTTCTGGCGCTCGGCGGAGAACCTGTCGATCACCCCGTCCGGCGGCACCAACCAGTGGGCGGTCTCCCAGGCCGCGCCGTTCCGCCGCATCCACGTCCGGGGCAACCTCAACCTGGCGCCCACCGGGTACGGCTGGGCCAGCGGCGGCTACATCGCCGACTCCAGGATCGACGGGACCGTGCAGCCGTACTCGCAGCAGCAGTGGTTCACCCGCGACAGCAACATCGGCGGCTGGCTCAACGGCGTCTGGAACATGGTCTTCTCCGGCGTGGCCGGCGCCCCCGCGCAGTCCTTCCCCGACCCGCCGTACACGACGCTCGACACCAGCCCGGTGACCAGGGAGAAGCCGTACCTGTACGTGGACGCGTCCGGCAACTACCAGGTCTTCACCCCGGCCCTGCGGCAGAACTCGCGCGGCGCGAACTGGCCGGGCGCCGGCACCTCGATCCCGCTCACCCAGTTCTACGTCGCCAAGCCCTCCGACACCGCGGCCACCATCAACGCCGCGCTCGCCTCGGGGCTGAACCTGCTGTTCACGCCCGGCATCTACCACGTCAATCAGACCATCAACGTCAACCGGGCCAACACCGTCGTGCTCGGCCTCGGCTACGCCACGATCATCCCCGACAACGGCGTCGTGCCGATGCGGGTCGCGGACGTGGACGGGGTCAAGGTGGCCGGGCTGCTGTTCGACGCGGGCAGCGTCAACTCGCCGATCCTGATGGAGGTCGGACCGTCGAGTTCCGCGGCCGCGCACGCCGCCAACCCCATCTCGATCCAGGACGTGTTCTTCCGCATCGGCGGCGCCCACGCGGGCAAGGCCACCACCAGCCTCGTCGTGAACAGCGACAACACGATCATCGACCACATCTGGGCCTGGCGCGGCGACCACGGCACCGGGATCGGCTGGACCGTCAACACCGCCGACACCGGGCTGATCGTCAACGGCGACGACGTCACCGCGTATGGGCTGTTCGTCGAGCATTACCAGAAATATCAGGTCATCTGGAACGGGCAACGCGGGCGGACGATCTTCTTCCAGAACGAGATGCCGTACGACCCGCCCAACCAGGCCGCCTGGATGAACGGCTCCACCCGGGGCTACGCGTCGTACAAGGTCGCCGACTCGGTCACCTCGCACGAGGCGTGGGGGCTGGGGGCGTACTGCTACTTCAACGTGGATCCCAGCATCGTGGCCGAGCGCGGCTTCGAGACGCCCGCCAGGTCGGGCGTGCGCTTCCACGACCTGCTCACCGTCTCGCTCGGAGGGAACGGGACGATCGCGCACGTCATCAACAACACGGGAGGCCCGGCACAGGGCACGGACACGGTCCCGGTGAAGGTGGTCACCTTCCCCTAGCGCAGGCGCACCAGGTCCGGGCTCAGCTCGGCGACCCCGGCGGCGCCCAGCAGTTGCAAGGTGCGTACGAGCTCGGCGTGCAGCAGGTCGAGGACCCGCGTCACGCCGGGCTCGCCGCCGGCCATCAACCCGTACAGGTAGGCGCGGCCGACGAAGCACGCCTTCGCGCCGAGCGCGACCGCGGCGGCGACGTCGGCCCCGCTGCGGACCCCTCCGTCCAGGAAGACCTCGGTGCGGTCGCCCACGGCGTTCACCACGTGCGGCAGCAGCTCCAGCGGCGCGGGGGAGCGGTCGAGCTGGCGTCCGCCGTGGTTGGACACGACCAGCCCGTCCACCCCCACGTCGGCCAGCTCCTTGGCGTCGTCCACCCGCTGCACGCCCTTGACCAGCAGCGGCCCCTGCCACGCCGCCCGGATCCACTCCAGGTCGCTGATCGTCACCGAGGGGTCGAACATCAGGTTCGTGATCCCCGCGAGGTCGTCCGGCGCGCCGTCCACCGTGGCGAACCTCAGGGGCTCGCTGGTGAGGAAGTCGAACCACCACGCCGGCCGCAGCATCGCCTGCAACACGCTGCGCCAATGCAGCGATGGCGGGATCGTCAGGCCGTGCCGCACGTCCCGCAGGCGCGCCCCGGCCACCGGCACGTCCACGGTCACCACCAGCACGTCCATGCCCGCGTCCCGGGCCAGGGCCAGCGTCTCCAGGTTGCGGGCGCGGTCGCGGACGACGTACAGCTGGAACCAGTTCCACCCGCCGGGGGCCGCGGCGGCGACATCCTTGGCGCTCGTGGTGCCCATGGTGGACAGGGTGTAGGGGATGCCCGCGCGCTCGGCCGCCCGCGCCACGGCCCGCTCGCCCTCGCGGTGCATCATCCGGGTGAACCCGGTGGGCCCCAGCACGACCGGCATCCCGATCCGCCTGCCCAGGATCTCCACGGCGGTCGGGGCCTCGGCCACGTCACGCAGCACGCGCGGGCTGAACTCCACCCGCCCGAACGCCTCCACCGCCCTGGCCATCGACCGCTCGCCCTCGGCCGCGCCGTCCACGTAGTCGAACACCATGCGCGGGGCGCGCCTCATGGCGAGCCGCCGCACATCGGCGACGTCGGCCGCGTCCGCCAGCCGCCGCGCCCTGGACATCCGGGGCGCGCGAGGCAGCACGGCCCGCAGCTCCCGCCATCGGGGCAGGCGCCTGGGCTCCTTCGGTGTCGCGTCGATGCCCAGGACGCTATCAAACGGTCTTGGCGCGTACGGTGGGGTGGTGATCGACTGGACCGCGCTCGCGGGCGACTCGCCCGCATCCAGGGCTCTGGGGGCGGAGCTGGTGGCCCGCTGGTCCGAGCCGCATCGCCGCTACCACACCCTCGACCACCTGGCCGCCGTCCTGGCCGCCGCCGGCCTGCTCGCGGACGAGGCGGACGACCTCGCGGCGGTGCGGCTCGCCGCCTGGTTCCACGACGCCGTCTACGACGGGAGACCGGGCTGGGACGAGGAACGCAGCGCCCAGCTCGCCCAGGCCCGCCTGCCTCGGTGCGGGGTGCCCTCGGGGCGGATCGCCGAGGTGGCCAGGCTGGTACGCCTCACCGCCGCCCACGACACCCTGGCCCCCGGCGACCGGAACGGCGCGGTCCTGTGCGACGCCGACCTGGCGGTGCTCGGCCGTTCCGGATACGACGACTACGCGGCCAGGATCCGGCAGGAGTACGCCCACGTACCCGATGACCTGTTCAGGCAGGGCCGCGCCGAGGTGCTGCGCCGCCTGCTGGCCGTGCCGCGGCTCTACCGGACGCGGCGGGCGCGGGAGTTGTGGGAGGGCCCGGCGCGGGCGAACATGACCGCGGAGCTAGCCCCGTTCTCCGCATGATTGTTTACGCGGTCCGCGTCATAGATGGCGGGCTGGTCCGTGGGACAGGTATGAGTGGTCTTTCGGGTCAGCCTCGTCATCGTGCGCGCCGGGGGCGGGCAGAGA